>CAVKBP010000020.1:0-20690 GCA_963654395.1 Ruminococcus sp. CAG:382 | reverse complement strand
CATTTGGCTCGCGATTCCTCCGGCACTTTGTGCCTGCGGAATGGAGATTATTATATGGGATATTTAACCAGAAAAGCAGATTCCTATTTAATTGAATGGAAAAATAATGCAGACAGAAATCCTTTGATTGTAAAAGGTGCCAGGCAAGTCGGGAAGACAGAAACAATAAGAAAATTTGCAAAAGAAAATTATAAAAGCTTTGTAGAGATTAATTTTATAACAGAGTCGATGTACAAGGCTATTATTGAAGAAGGCTTTTCAGCGGATAGTATTGTTAAACTCATAAGCAGAATTGATCCGTCAAAGCATTTTGAACCTCATAATACATTGATTTTTTTTGATGAAATACAGGATTTTCCTGAAATAGCTACAGCGCTTAAGTTTTTTAAGGAAGATGGAAAGTATGATGTTATATGTTCTGGTTCATTACTGGGGATACAGTATAAAAGAATAGCAAGTATAAGTGTCGGATATAAGACAGATTATCTGATGTTTTCAATGGATTTTGAAGAATTTTTATGGGCTAAAGGATATTCTGAAGATGTAATAACGGATATGTTAAATCATATGCTTGAGGTTAAGCCATTCTCTGAATTGGAGCAGAATATTTTTTCTAACCTATTCTTAGAATATTGTATTCTTGGCGGAATGCCGGCAATTGTTGCTAATTATATTAAGAAAGGCACATTTGAAGGCTCGTTGGAATTACAGCATCAATTGCTTGTAGATTATGAGAATGATATCATAAAATATGCGGAAGGCTTAGATAAAGCTAAGATTCTTAGTGTATATAGGGCAATTCCGGCACAGTTAGCAAAAGAAAATAAGAAATTTCAATATTCTAAGGTCACAAAAGGTGGCAGATCTAAGGATTATATGGGCTGCATAGAGTGGCTCAAGGATGCAGGGCTTATCAATGTATGTAAATGTCTTGAATTTCCAGAGCTGCCGTTGAAAGGCAATACGGATGAGAATAAATATAAGGTATATATTTCTGATACAGGATTACTGGTTGCCAGTCTTGATGATGAGTCACAGATAGATTTGCGTGCCAATAAGAATATGGGTATTTACAAAGGTGCACTATATGAAAATTTTGCAGCAGAGGCATTGGTAAAGCAGAGATACGGATTGTATTATTATGCGAAAGATAATTCTACATTGGAGGAGGATTTTTTTATCCGTAGTGCAAATGAGCTTATACCGGTTGAAGTTAAAGCTAACACTAATCAGGCAAAGTCCATGAATCAGCTTATTAAGAGTAAATCATATAAAGATATTAATCATGGAATTAAGATTGCTGCTGGAAATATAGGGATGAGTGAAAGTATTGTAACAATGCCGTATTTCTGCACATTTTTGTTAAGAAGATACATGGAAAAACAGAATTTTTTTAAGTAGCAGCATTTTTTTAATTTCAGTGGAGTTATGAACAATCAACTAGAGAACTTCTTCACAATATGGTATAACTGAAGTAATCATGTATGAAAGTGAAGGATTGCTGCAATGAAAAAGACTACGGCGTATTACCACCTTCCGGGGCTGTTTGAATTCTATGAATTATATGAAGCATTTCTGCCAGTGTATCGGGAACATAGGGAATATTTCTATGACTGGTGCGAGATTGGCTCGATATATGGTGCGCCTGCGGACTGTATCTGGGGCGGTGGACGAATCGGTTCGGGTGAACGGAATGTGCGTGAGGTTATGAAGCTGATGAATGAGTATGGGATATCAGCGAGGCTGACATTCAGTAATTCCCTGCTTCGTAAAGAGCATTTATCTGATGAAAAATGTAATGAGTTATGCAGGGCACTTGATGACAGCGAAAATGTGAACAAGGGAATGAACGAATGCATGAACGAAGGCGTAGGCAATGGAGCAGGCGGTGGAGTGAGTAATAGAGCAATCAATGGAAAAAGCAGTGGAGTAAGTGATAGAGCAGGCAAGGGAGCAAGCAGAGTAGTAAGTGATAGAGTAAGCAGCGAAGTGAGTAATAGGATAAGTAACGGCGTGATTGTACATTCTGACCTGCTTGCAGAGTATATAAAGAAGCGCTATCCCAAGCTTTATCTTGTTTCGTCTACAACTAAGGTGCTGACGGATTTTGATGATTTTGCAGACGAGGTAAAAAGAGAGGATTTCAGGTATGTAGTGCCTGATTTCAGGCTTAATAAAGCATTTGAAAAAATGGATAAGCTGGCGGATGAAGAAAAGGACAAGGTGGAATTTTTATGCAATGAGTGCTGCTGGTTTGGGTGTTATGACAGAAGAAATTGTTATGAGGTTGTAAGCAGGCAGAATCTTGGTGAAGACTGCCCAGACCATGTATGTGTTGCACCGGATTCACAGAGCGGATACCGCTTTTCTAAGGCAATGGAGAATCCGGCGTTTATCAGCGTCAGCGATATTAGGGATACATATATGCCAATGGGATTTTCTAATTTCAAGATAGAAGGACGCGGATTGGGAAGCGCATTGGTTCTGGAATTTTTGTTGTATTACATGGTAAAGCCGGAGTATCAGATACATGTCAGAGAAGAAATATATCTGGACAATATGCTGGATATGTTCTGAGTGCATTTTGACTGGTGTTGGATATGTTCTGAATGCATTCTGATTGATGCCGGATTTATTCAGAATTGATTCTTAATTAGTACAGCGTTTCATAAATAACTACCCCCAAAACGCAGAAGTATTTTGAATGTGCATATCAAAAAACGCAGGCATAGCGGGATACGGCGAGACTTTTTGATATTCGCAGTCAGAAAACAGGCAGGTGATTGTGAGGGTTATTTAGAAATTGCTGTATTATAACAGATTGAAATAGTCGGATGTGTATGATAAGTTATACAACGAGGATGATATGTGATTGTTACCAATAATTATTGAATGGAGAAGGGTAGAGCGATGGCAGAAGAAAGTACGATAGAGGGATATTCCTTAAAGAATCTGGAGAATGATAACAGGAATCCATATGCCCATGCATTAAGGCAGATTCTTAAGGAAAAACGGGATACAGAGCAGTTTTTACGCATGATTGCGCCGCAATATATGGGTGTGTATGTGTTAGATAAAGAGACGGATTATTTCCACGATATTGTCGGACCTGATTATTTCAGAAAGATTGTAAATGAAAAGAATGGGCGATATTCAGAAGCCCTGAAAATATATGGAGAGAAGTTTGTTGTTAAGGATGACCGCTCTGTAATTGAGCAGGTGCTGGATTATGACAGGGTTTATGAGAGCCTGTGGGCAGGAAAGAATATCAGCCTTTCTTACCAGAAAACAGATGGCACAACGGTAAGCCTCCAGATAGGGAGATATTCTGAGCGCGAGGAAGAGAAGAACCTTTCACTCTGGATATATGCAGATGAGGGCTTTGAGTATAAAAGGCAGTTAAGGCTGGATAATAATGCGTCTAATATTCTGCATTCCAGTGTAACCTCCGGCTTATGGTGCATAGAATATGATGAAAATGGTAATATGTCACAGTGCATCTGGTCAAATGCTTTTCGGAAAATATTAGGTTTTGAATCTACCGCAGATATGCCTGATACATGGGAGGGCTGGATGGAAAAGGTTCATCCGGATGACAGGAAATATGTCTGGCAGCAGTATGAAAAGGCGCAGAATGATGGTACTGATAAGACGGTATATGATATAGAATACCGGATGCGCGACAGTCAGGGAGATTATCATTGGTTCAGGGATACAGCACATTTCAGCAGACGGGGCGACGGCACGCCAATATGTGCCAACGGTCTTGTAATGCTTATGGATGAAAAGCATGAGATGGATGAAAAGCTCAGGGATTCTTTGCAGAAGGAGCAGAAGCAAAGAAAGATGATGGAAGCACTGGCTGTGGATTATACGGCGGTGTTTGAATGTGACCTGAAGAAAGACACTATAGCGGCTGTTAAGCTAAAGGAGTCATCACATTCATTTCATAACAGGGAGCATATGTCTTCATTTTCAGAATGGATAATGTATACCAGTGAAAATGTGGTGATTAAGGAGTCGGCGCCTGATTTTGTCAAAGAATTTGACAGGGAACATCTGATGGAGTATTTTAGCGGACACGACAGCCTGATTACCAGACACCAGACTATTCCAAATGTTGCCGGCATGGAATATTATGAAATGCGTGTGATTCCGATATACCGGAATGAAGCATCGTTTAAGGTTATGCTTGCATATCGTCCGATTGATGACATTGTGAAGAGCGAAAAGAAACAGCAGGAGGAGCTTTCACTTGCGCTGGCTGCGGCAGAGCAGTCAAGCCGGGCTAAGACTATTTTTCTAAACAGTATGTCACATGATATCAGGACACCGATGAATGCGATTATTGGCTTTACGGCGCTTGCACAGACGCATCTTGATAATAAAGAGCAGGTGGAGGATTATCTGTCAAAGATTAATACTTCCAGTACACATTTGCTGAGCCTGATTAATGACATTCTTGACATGAGCAGGATTGAGAGCGGAAGTGTCAAGCTTGAAGAAAAGCCTGTGCATATGCCAGAGCTGCTGCATGATTTAAGGAGCATGATTCAGGGGCTGGTCAGTGTCAGACAGCAGAATCTGTATATTGATACGCAGGATGTTCAGAATGAGGATATCATTATTGATAAATTAAGGCTCAATCAGGTTCTGATTAATATTGTAAGTAATGCCATAAAATTTACGCCGGTAGGCGGCGATATTATAATCCGTCTGATGGAAAAGCCATGCCAGAAGGATGGATATGCAACATATGAATTTACTATCAAGGATAATGGTATCGGCATGTCAGTGGAGTTTTTAGGACATGTATTTGATACATTTGCAAGAGAGCGGTCATCAACAGTCAGTGGAATTGAGGGCAGCGGTCTTGGTATGGCTATCACGAAAAATATTGTGGAGATGATGGGCGGCACAATCAAGGTGAAAAGTAAGGAGGGAAAAGGAACGGAATTCATTGTTACTCTGGATGCCAGACTGGCAAACCAGCCGGTAAAATATGAGCCGCTTCCGGAGCTGCAGGGCGCGCGGGCACTGGTTATTGATGATGATATTAATACATGCCGCAGCGTATGTAAGATGTTAAGGGATATTGACATGCGTCCGGACTGGACAGCCTCCGGAAAGGAAGCGATACTGCGTGCGCAGGATGCTTCTGAGCTGCATGATGAATATAAGGTGTATATTGTGGACTATCTGATGCCGGATATGAATGGAATTGAGACTGTGCGCCGTATAAGGAAGGTGATAAGTGAAGCAGTTCCTATTATTGTGCTGACGGCATATGACTGGTCAGATTATGAAAAAGAGGCAAGGGAAGCGGGTGTCACAGCATTTGTTGCAAAGCCTGTTTTCATGTCTGAGCTGCGTAAGGTTCTGACGGATCCGATGTGTAATAATGCAGAAGACAGCAGGGAAGAGACGGAGAAGCATTATGATTACAGCGGCAGGAGAGCGCTTCTTGTAGAGGATAATGTGCTTAACCGCGAAATTGCCATTGCATTACTTGAGGAGACCGGAATGGTTATAGACTGTGCTGTGGACGGAATAGAAGCTGTCAATATAATCAATCAGGCACCGGAGGACATGTATGACCTTGTATTTATGGACATCCAGATGCCGAAGATGGATGGTTATACAGCAGCCAGAGAAATCCGTACGCTGAAAAATAACAGGAAAGCTAATATTCCGATAATTGCGATGACAGCCAATGCATTTGAGGAGGAGAAAAAGAAGTCCTTCGAGGCTGGCATGAACGGACATATCACCAAGCCAATCAGTATCGGAGCAATTGCGAAAATGCTGGATGAAATATTAATTTAATAAATAAAGAAAGAGTATATGAGCTTGTTAAGTATTATTAATTGCCAGGCAGGTAAGGTATAGATATAAGAGGGGGTATCCGCACAACCTTGGATTGTGGGATACCCCCTTGAATTTATGCTGCTATTATGTGGTAAATATGCTTATTTATCCCAGTTGAATGAATAGGAAACAGCTTTTTTCCACATCCTGACTTTGGAATCACGCTCTTTAGGAGTGATTTCAGGCTCAAAGGTTCTGTCTATAGACCAGTTTTTTCTTATGTCATCAGTGCTTTTCCAGTAGCCGGTTGAGAGTCCGGCTAGATAAGCTGCACCCATAGCAGTTGTTTCAACGCACACAGGTCTGTTTACTGGTGCGCCGGATATGTCTGCCTGCATCTGCATAAGAAGATTGTTGGCACTTGCACCGCCATCTACCTTAAGCGTTGAAAGCTCTATGCCGGAGTCAGCCTTCATTGCGGCAAGGACATCATTTACCTGATACGCGATTGATTCAAGTGTGGCGCGGATAATATGATATCTGTTGACACCGCGGGTTATTCCTAAGATAGTGCCTCTTGCATACTGATCCCAGTAGGGTGCGCCTAGTCCTGTAAATGCAGGAACAACATAGCAGCCATTGGTATCAGGAACTTTTCTTGCCATATATTCTGAATCCTGCGAGGAATCTATAAAATGCATTTCATCACGAAGCCATTGTATGGCAGCCCCGGCTACATATATTGAGCCTTCAAGTGCATAGTTTACCCTGCCATCAAGTCCCCATGCAATAGTGGTTACAAGACCATTTTTTGAAAAAATAGGTTTATCTCCGGTATTCATAAGAAGGAAGCAGCCTGTTCCATATGTATTCTTGGCTTCTCCGGCATCAAAGCAGGTCTGTCCGAAAAGTGCTGCCTGCTGGTCGCCTGCAGCTCCTCCGATGGGAATCGGGCAGCCGAAAAATTCTGCGGCAGTATGGCCAAATATACTGCTTGATGGAACTGGCTTTGGAAGCATACATTTTGGAATATCAAGCTCAGATAATATATCATCATCCCACTCAAGTGTGTTGATGTTAAAAAGCATTGTTCTTGACGCGTTGGAGTAATCTGTTGCGTGAACCTGCCCTTTGGTAAGCTTCCATATAAGCCATGTTTCAACTGTGCCAAAAAGCAGGTTGCCATTCTTAGCGCGCTCATGTGCGCCCTCAACATTATCGAGAATCCATTTTAACTTGGTGCCGGAAAAGTAGGCATCAATAACAAGACCGGTTTTATTGCGGATGGTTTCTGTGAGTCCTTTTTCTTTGAGAGAATCAGCATATTCAGCGGTTCTTCTGCACTGCCATACGATAGCGTTGTATATAGGTTCACCAGAATGTCTGTCCCATACAATTGTTGTTTCACGCTGGTTGGTTATTCCTATGGATGCAATATCTGAGGCGTTAGCGCCAACATTTGCAAGAGCCTGTCTGGCAACCTCAAGAATTGTGGACCAGATTTCGTCAGCATCGTGCTCAACCCAGCCGGGCTTGGGAAAATATTGTGTGAATTCTTTCTGCGCAACACTGCACATCTCACCATTTTTATTAAAAAGAATGCAGCGGTTGCTTGTAGTTCCGGCATCCAGAGCCATAATATATTTAGACATATCCGTATCTCCTTATATTTTTTTACATGTAACTATTACTTTAACATACCTGTTTGATAGTTATTTTATATTTAAAATGTTGTTTTATCAATCTAATAATGTTAAAATGTAGAAGCTTTTTAAGCAGCGTGATAATAAAATGATAGTTACTATGTTGAATAATAGTAACAATTCTTATTGTGAATAACTTTACAACTTTTTCTTTCAATGATATTATGTGTGTTGCTGAAAGAATGTACAGCGAGGAGGCATTATGGCACAGGAAATATTAAATGTGAGCCAGCTTAAGGTTGGTGTTGAAGATAAAGAAATACTTCATGGAGTTGATTTATCCCTTAACAAGGGAGAGACACATGTACTCATGGGACCTAACGGAGCAGGTAAATCTACTCTTGGTTATGCTCTTATGGGTAATCCAAGATATGAGATATTAGGTGGCAAGGTAACATTTAACGGAGAGGACTTGCTTTCTAAGAATGTAGCTGAAAGATCACAGGCAGGACTTTTCCTGTCATTCCAGAATCCTATTGAGGTTCCGGGTATCACACTTGGTAACTTTATAAGAAGCTCTATGGAGCAGCGTGGAAAGAAGATGACATACTTCAAGTTCAAGAAGCTTCTTCAGGAAAAGATGGAATTTCTTCAGATGGATCCGTCATATATGGACAGAGATCTTAATGTTGGTTTCTCAGGTGGTGAGAAGAAGAAGGCAGAGATTTTACAGCTTCTTATGCTTGAGCCTTCACTTGCTATTCTTGATGAGACTGATTCAGGACTTGATGTAGATGCTGTTAAGACAGTTTCTTTAGGTGTTGAGGAATATCAGAAGACACAGAACGGAGCACTTCTTATTATCACTCACAGCACCCGTATCTTAGAGGCACTTAAGGTGGATTATACTCATGTTCTTGTCAATGGTAATGTTGTTGCAACAGGCGATAGTGCTATGATTGATGATATCAATGAGAACGGTTTTGAAAGATTCATCAGGTAATTAAGGCTCGGAGGCTTGTAATGGAAGAGAAGACATTTGTAGATGACATAAACAGAAGTGTTTATGATATTAAGAACGAAGAGAAGGACTCCTATAGAATAAAGCAGGGACTTACTCCTGAAATCGTTGAGAAGATATCAGAAGAGAAGCATGATCCTGCATGGATGAGAGAGTTCAGACTTAAGTCATTAGAAATATATAATAATATGCAGGTGCCTGACTGGGGACCATCTATTGAGGGACTCAACATGGATAATATCGCTACTTATGTTCGTGCCAATACGAATATGAAGGGTGACTGGAAGGATGTACCTGAGGAAATCAAGGAAACATTTGACAGACTGGGTATTCCTAAGGCAGAGAGAGAGTCGCTTGCCGGAGTCGGCGCACAGTACGATTCAGAGCTTGTATATCATAATGTCCGTAAGGAGGTTGCCGACCAGGGGGTTGTATATACCGATATGGAGAGCGCCCTTACAGGCGAATATGCTGACATGGTACACGAGCATTTTATGAAGCTTATTACACCACAGGATCATAAGTTTGCGGCACTTCATGGAGCGGTATGGTCTGGTGGTTCATTTGTATATGTGCCGAAGGGAGTTCATCTGGATATTCCGCTTCAGTCATATTTCAGACTTAATGCAGCAGGTGCAGGACAGTTTGAGCACACACTTATTATAGTTGATGAGGGTGCGAGTCTTCACTTTATTGAAGGCTGTTCAGCACCTAAGTATAATGTTGCCAATCTTCATGCAGGTGCGGTTGAGCTTTTTGTTGCTAAGAATGCAAAGCTTCGTTACTCAACAATTGAGAACTGGAGCAAGAATATGTATAACCTTAACACTAAGAGAGCAACAGTTGCAGAGGGTGGCAAGATTGAATGGGTTTCAGGCTCATTTGGTTCGCATGTATCATATCTGTATCCAATGAGTATCCTTAATGGTGAGCACTCAAGCTGTGAATTTACAGGAATTACATTTGCAGGAACAGGACAGAATCTTGATACAGGAATGAAAGTAGTTCATAATGCGCCATCGACAACATCAGTTGTAAGTACCAAGTCAATATCTAAGGGTGGCGGAATCAGTACTTTCAGAAGTGCTGTAACAATGACTACCAAGGCTAAGAAGAGTAAGTCATCAGTTTCATGTCAGTCGCTTATGATAGACGATATTTCAAGATCTGATACAATTCCAGCTATGGATATCCGCGTTAATGATGCGGATGTAGGACATGAGGCAACAATTGGACGAATCAGTGACGATGCTGTATTTTATCTTATGTCAAGAGGAATTCCTGAAGACGATGCGAGAGCCATGATTGTATCTGGCTTTGCTGATAATGTATCTAAGGAGCTTCCACTTGAGTATGCTATGGAGATGAATAACCTTATCCGTCTTGAGATGAAGGGCAGCATTGGTTAAGTTAATCAGAGTGAGGAATATGATATGATAGGTATCGAAGAAAAGGACATGATAATAAACCGTATCCCAGCTAAGACATGGAATCATCTTCATATGAACCAGAGCATAGTCGGGGAGGTTGTAATTAATCGTACAGGTGAGCTTAATGCTTCTGTTAATGATGTCTGTCTTGTGGAAGATGGAAAGCTTAATAATGGTGAGCTTGAAAATATAGCTGGCGGCTGTGGCCAGGAGATTACAGAAGCAGCTAAGAGGTCACAGACAGAGCCTGTATATTATATAACAGATAAGAAGAATGATGGCTATGTAAGGCTTGATTTCAGATATGGAAAGAGCAGTGCAGACATCAATGTTGTTGGTATAGAGACTAAGGAAAATGCCAGCATGGATGTCTACATGGACTTCAATGGAGATAAGGATGGAGAGGGCTTTGCGGCAGTACAGACAAGATTATATGCTGCGAAGAATTCGCTTATCCGTCTTATCCAGATTCAGAGAGTTGGTTGTGAGACTACATTTGTTAATGATATAGGCGGTTACTGCGAGGACGGTGCAAGAATTGAGCTTGTACAGCTTTACTTAAGCGGTAAGAACAGATACGAGGGCTGTGAGATTAAGCTTGCAGGTAATGGAAGCTCTATGTCTGCAGAGCTTGGTTATGTTGCGGCAGGTGAAGAAAGACTTGATATGAATTACTGTGTAAGACACACCGGCAAGAAGACAGAATGCGCAATAAATGCAGCAGGCGCGTTGAGAGACACAGCATTTAAGCTGTTCAGGGGAACTATTGATTTCGTCAAGGGTTCAGCAGGTTCTGTTGGTAACGAGAAGGAGGAAGTTCTTCTTATTGATGAAAAATGTGTCAACCAGACTATTCCTATTATTCTCTGCGCAGAAGAGGATGTTGTCGGCAATCATGGCGCAACTATAGGAAAGCCGGATGAGGAGCTTTTATTCTATCTTGAATCAAGAGGAATACCGGCAGACGAGTGTTATAATATGCTGGCAGCAGCTAAGCTTTTAGCTGTATGTGGCAGAATCCCTGATGAGGGTATCAGGAATGAGATACATGACTACATTAAAGAGGTTTATTAATGAGTGAGTTAAATAAGACGATTGAGTCTATAAGAAAAGATTTTCCACTTATTTCGGGAAGCAATATTGCATATCTTGATAATGCGGCTACTACACAGAAGCCACAGGCTGTTCTTGATGCAGTTAATAAGTATTATCAGGAGATGAATGCCAATCCATTCAGGGGCGTATATGAATTAAGTGAGCTTGCTACGGAAAGCTATGAGAATGCAAGAAAGGCAGTTGCACAGTTTATCGGTGCTAAGGATGCAAGCCAGATAGTATTTACAAGAAATGCTACAGAGAGCCTTAACCTGATTGCATACAGCTATGGCTTGAATTTCATTAAAGAGGGTGACGAGATTGTTGTAAGTGTCATGGAACACCACAGCAATTTCCTTCCATGGAAGCAGGTAGCAGAGAAATGTGGTGCTGTATTAAAGCAGCTCACACCTGATGAGAATGGAGAGATTACTGATAAGTCGTTAGAGGTTATCACTGATAAGACTAAGCTTGTAGCGGTTACTCATGTTTCCAATGTATTGGGAAGAGTTAATGATATTAAGCATATTGCCGAGGCTGCCCATGCGCATGGTGCAGTTATCGTGGCTGATGGAGCGCAGAGTGTTCCACATATGCCAGTAAATGTTACTGACCTGGATGTAGATTTTCTCGTATTCTCAGGACATAAGATGTTAGCTCCTATGGGAATCGGCGCATTATATGGCAAGAAAGAGCTTCTTGATAAAATGCCGCCATTCTTAAGCGGTGGTGAGATGATTGAGATTGTCCACTGGGACAGAGTTAAATATGCTGAGGTTCCACATAAGTTTGAGGCAGGTACAGTCAATGCAGGCGGAGCAGTCGGACTTCATGCGGCAATAGATTACATTAACAGTGTTGGATTTGACACAATCATGGCACAGGAGAGAAAGCTTACTAAGATTGCTGTTGACGCAATTAATCAGATGAAGGGAGTTAACTTAATCGGTTCTCCTAAGGCAGAAGACCATGAGGGTATAGTCACATTTACAATTGACGGAGTACACCCACATGATGTTGCGTCTATACTTGATTCACAGAATATTGCAGTAAGGGCAGGACATCACTGTGCACAGCCATTGATGGATTACCTTAAGGTTAATTCAACAACGAGAGCAAGCTTTGCTTTCTATAACACAGAAGAAGAAGTATGTAAATTCGTAGAAGAGCTATCTAAGATAAGGGGGCTTATGGGATATGGAGACTAAAACTTTTTATAATGAGGTTCTTACAGACCACAACATGCATCCATATCACAAGCATGATATAGAAAATGCAGACTTAGAGCTTGAGGGTGTCAATCCAAGCTGTGGAGATGACATTATCTTAAAGCTTAAGTTTGATGATGCTAAGAAAACTATTGTTGATGGAGCATTTACAGGTGATGGCTGTGCAATATCACAGGCATCAGCAGACATAATGCTTGAGCTTATCATAGGGAAGCCTATCGCTGAGGCAATACATTTGTCAGAGCTTTTCCTTAAGATGATTAAGGATGAGGCAACTGATGAAGAGATTGACGAGCTTGACGAAGCCGGAGCATTAAGAGATATTTCTCATATGCCGGCCAGAGTTAAATGTGCAGTCCTCGGCTGGCATACAATGGAAGAAATGGTTGAAAACCTGAAAAATGTTTAAAAGATACCCAATCACAGTTATATGGTGATTGGGTTTTAGTATATCTGCGTATAGGAAATGGAGTATATATGGAAAAGAAATTGGTTAAACAGCAGCTTCTTACAGGGGAGCGTGCGCTTTTTGCAAATAAGAATCTGCGCATAGAGGATTCGGTATTCGAGGATGGCGAGTCTCCGCTAAAGGAGAGCAGCAATATTGAGCTTGTAAACAGCAGCTTCAAGTGGAAATATCCGCTCTGGTACTGCAATAATGTTGATGTAAGGGACTGTTATTTTTTTGAGATGGGAAGGGCAGGCGTATGGTACACTAATGATATTAATGTCTGTGATACTATAATTGAAGCACCTAAGAATTTCAGAAGATGTAACAGATTAGGACTTAAGAATGTAGAATTTGTCAATGCGGCGGAGACACTCTGGAGCTGCGATAATGTTACTATGACAAATGTAGTGGCAAAGGGTGATTATTTTGCGATGAACAGCAATGATATGAAGATTGACAATTTTAAACTTGTCGGCAATTATCCATTTGACGGAAGTAAGAATGTCCAGATAAGAAATTCAAGGCTTATGAGCAAGGATGCATTCTGGAATTCAGAAAATATAACAGTATATGATTCATACATTTCCGGTGAGTATCTTGGCTGGAATTCTAAGAATCTGACATTTGTAAATTGTACGATAGAGAGCCTTCAGGGTTTATGCTATATTGATAATCTTGTTATGAAGAACTGCAAGCTTATCAATACAACGCTTGCTTTTGAGTATTCGACGGTAGACGCTGATATTACCAGCAGGATTGACAGTGTGCTAAATCCGACATCCGGAACTATAAGAGCGGACAGCATAGATAAGCTTATAATCGAGAAAGATAAGGTTAATCCTTCGCTTACGAGGATAGTGTGAAAAATCAGATTGATATCTGATTTTTCACACGGCTATTTGTGACGCAGGCATCACAAATAGCTTTTATCGCAGAGCCAAATCTGACATTTGGCTCGCGATTCCTCCGGCACTTTGTGCCTGCGGAATGTAGATTAGTGTGCAGAAATGCGGATGTTCAGAGCTAGTACAGCGTTTCATAAATAACTGCTATATTGGCGCAGGATGATTTTCTCATATGCAAGGCGGAGGAAAGAGGCGTAGCGGTTGCTCCGGCGATTGATGACAACGCAGTATATGAGAAATCGGAAATTAATAAGAAGGGAAATCTGAAAATGAAATATGATTTTGACACAGTAGTGAACCGCCGTGGTACGGATTCTTTAAAATGGAATGTGGCAGAGAATGAGCTTCCTATGTGGGTTGCTGACATGGATTTTAAGACTGCTCCTGAAATAACTGAAGCCATTAAAGAAAAGGCTGACCTTGGTGTGTATGGATATACTGAAATTTCTAAGGAATGGTATGATGCATATACAGGCTGGTGGGAAAGACGCCACAATTTCAGGATGGAAGATGACTGGCTTATGTTTGTGACAGGAGTTATCCCTGCAATATCAAGCTCGGTACGAAAGCTCACGACACCAGCGGAAAATGTTGTAATCATGACACCGGTATATAACATTTTCTTTAACAGTATTCTTAATAATGGCAGAAATGTGTTACAGAGCCAGCTTGTATATAAGGATGGCAGGTATATGATTGATTTCGCGGATCTTGAGGTTAAGCTTAAGAATCCGCAGACAACGCTTCTTATTCTGTGCAATCCGCAGAATCCGGGTGGAAATGTATGGAGCAGGGAGGAGCTTGCGCGCATAGGTGAGCTTGCGTACAAATATGGTGTTGTTGTCATATCTGATGAGATTCATTGTGAGCTTACAGATCCGGGCGTTGAATATGTACCATTTGCAAGTGTTTCAGAGGTGTGTAAGAAGATATCAGTAACATGCATAGCGCCTACGAAAACATTTAACATGGCAGGCCTGCAGACTGCGGCAATATGTGTGCCGGATGAGAGACTCCGTCATAAGGTATGGCGCGCAATCAATACTGATGAGGTGGCTGAGCCAAATGTATTCGCAGTAGCTGCAACTGTAGCTGCATTTACTAAGGGTGAGGAGTGGCTTGAGCAGTTAAGAATATATGTCTATGAAAATAAACGGATTACGGAGAAGTTCATAAAGGACAATATTGCCGGAGTGTCAATGGTGGAATCACATGCGACTTACCTGTGCTGGCTTGATGTGTCTAATGTTACAGACAATTCAACAAGGCTAGCGGCACATATAAGAAAAAATACAGGGCTTTTTCTGTCGGCAGGAGAAGGCTTTGGCGGAGATGGAAAACATTTTTTAAGGCTGAATGTGGCATGTCCTAAGGCAACTTTAATGGATGGACTTGAAAGACTTAAAAATGGCGTATTGAGTTTTAAGGGTTAGTGGGTTACAATAATAAATGGTGTGTAAACACATAAATAATATGCGAGGAGATAATGAGATGAATATTGTATGTTTAGACCTTGAGGGCGTTCTTGTACCAGAGATATGGATTGCATTTGCTAAGGAAAGCGGCATTCCGGAGCTTAAGAGAACTACAAGAGATGAGCCGGATTATGATAAGCTTATGAACTGGAGACTTGGAATTCTTAAGGAGCATGGTCTTGGACTTAAGGAAATTCAGGATACCATTGCCAAGATTGATCCGATTCCGGGAGCTAAGGAATTTCTTGATGAATTAAGAAGCATAACACAGGTTATCATTATTTCAGATACATTTACACAGTTCGCTACTCCACTTATGAAGAAGCTGGGATGGCCGACTATATTCTGTAATTCTCTTGAGGTCGCTGACAACGGCGAGATTACAGGCTTTAAAATGCGTTGTGAGCAGTCTAAGCTTACTACTGTCAAGGCATTACAGTCTATTGGCTATGATACTATTGCATCAGGAGACAGCCACAATGACTTAGGAATGATTAAGGCAAGCAAGGCTGGTTTCCTCTTTAAGAGTACAGAGCAGATTAAGGCTGACAATCCGGAGCTGGAAGCATTTGATACATATGATGAGCTTTTAGCTGCTATCAAGAAGGCGCTTTAAGATACTTTGAGGGTAAAAAGGGGTTACTATGATACTAGAGGATATACTTAAGCAGGAGCAGGAGCGGTTCATTAAGGAGAACCTGCTTTCTGATGAGATGCTTGAGTTGTTAAAAGAAAATATTATGCCGTTCAACACGCTGATGGCTTATTACAGATGTGCCATTATGGAGGTTGAGACCAAGTTCAAGGTGCTTAATGAGGAGTTTTCGCTGCAGTATGACAGAAATCCTATTGAGAGTGTCAAGAGCAGGATTAAGTCTATGGACGGCATATTTAAAAAGGCGAAAAAGAAGGATATTCCGATAACGATGGAGGGCATTGAGGAAGGCATAAGGGATATTGCAGGCGTAAGAGTAATATGTTCTTTTCCTGAAGATATCTATATGCTTGCTGACTGTCTGCTAAAGCAGGATGATGTAGTGCTTATCGAGAGAAAGGACTATATTAAGGAGCCTAAGCCAAGCGGATACAGAAGCCTTCACCTTATAATTGAGATTCCGATTTTCCTTCAGAATGAAAAAAGGATGATGAAGGTTGAGGTTCAGCTTCGTACGATTGCCATGGATTTCTGGGCAAGTGTGGAGCATAAGGTCCGTTATAAGAAGAATATTCCGGATTCTGAGGCTGAACAGCTTGCAGCAGAGCTGTCTGCCTGTGCAGACCAGATTGCAGCGATGGACAACAGGATGGAAGAGATTCGCCGTAGAATTGCAGAAGCTGAGGAAAGAGAAGCGAAGAACAGTCCGGCTAAGCAGGCTCAGACGATTGGTGGGGTGCTGCTTAAGAAGAGGCTGGAAGCGGGGAAGTTTCCCTTTAAGAAGTAGGTAAGTGTGGCTCCCTGGAGAGGGGGCTGGGTGTGGCTGCATGGTTTAATTGAAAACGCGCTCTCGCTCGGGTGAAGACGCAGCGGATACTAAGTGTGTGGGGATTCGCCGCTTTGCGGCTGTCCCCACGCACTAAGTGCCGGCGTCTTCACACGGTTTTCAATTAAACCATGCAGCCACACCCAGCCCACCAACCCGGGGAGTCTTTACCTTGTTTGGCGCGGTGGTCGCGGAGCTCCCTTGCTTTGTGGGTGGTGGGATGATTTTCTTGATTGGGATGTTGGTACACTTCCTTGAGCGGTGGAGAGTGAGAGAGGCGGTTGTTTGGCGCGGTGGTCGCGGAGCTCCCTTGCTGTGATGGGTGTGGGACGATTTTCTTTATTGGGATGTTGGTACACTTCCCTGAGCGGTGGAGAGTGTGAGCGTTGAGGTCGTTTGGCGCTGGAAGGGGCGCTGGCGCGGGGCGGTTTTTGGTGGTGGGGTGGTGTGGCTGGTGCGGATAGAGAATCTGGGTGGAGGTGTAAGTGGAGTTTAGAGACTGCAGGGATTTCATGAGATATGCAGCAATTTTCGCACACGATGTGCGAAAAAGGCGCGTCCGAGCCATGGATGGCGAGTAAGCGCCGGTTGCGGACGATGTCTGCAAAGTGGATGAAATCCCAGCAGTGTCTTAACGACACGCCCACCTCCACGCGGATTCTCTATCCACACCAGCCACCACTAACCGGACACAAAAAAGGAGGATTTTATGAAGGTTATATCGATTATTGATGATGATTATGGAATTATGTTTAATAACAGAAGAGTATCTAAGGACAGTACTTTGAATGAGCATATTGTTAAGATGCTTAATGGCAGGAAGCTGTGGCTTTCTTTATATAGCAAGCAGCTTTTTGGTGGTTATGGTAATCTTGAGGTTAGTCAGGAATTTGGCTTTGCAGGAAAGGATGATTTCTGTTTTGTTGAGGATTCTGAGATTGTTTCTTATGAAAATATGGTTGATGAGATTTATCTGTACAAATGGAACAGGAAATATCCTTCTGATGTGAAGTTTCCTAAGGACATGCTTAATGATTTTCAGCTTGAGGGTTCTACGGATTTTGAGGGAAATTCTCATGAGAAGATTACGGAAGAAAGATATGTAAGAAAGAAGTAAGGAGTTTGATTCATGTGTAATATCAGGTCAGGAGTGCTGAGGAGAGTAACCGCATTTTTACTGGTGCTTTTTATTGTGGGAAACGGATTAGGGATAAGCGGCTGCTCTTTTACAAATTCTGATAATTCCAGCGCGGCGGCGTCAGGGCAGACGGATGTGGCGTCTCTTTCATATTCCGGAAAGCCTTATGTAGTAATTAATGATAATAATCCGGATTTTACAAATGCTGATATGACTACCACCTCATTTGAAAGCTATGGCGAGCTTGATGGGCTGGGAAGATGTACCACCGCATTTGCTAATATAGGCAGGGACATTATGCCTACGGAAAAACGCGGCTCTATTGGTGAGGTGAAGCCGACAGGGTGGCAGACGGTCAAGTATGACAGCGTTGACGGCAAGTATCTGTATAACAGATGTCATCTGATTGGATATCAGCTTACCGGCGAGAATGCCAACGCTAAGAATCTGATTACGGGAACAAGATATCTTAATGTTGATGGCATGCTGCCTTTTGAAAATATGGTTGCGGATTACATAAAGGAAACTGACAATCATGTGCTGTACCGCGTAACACCTGTATTTGAGGGGGATAATCTTGTTGCCAGCGGTGTCCAGATAGAGGCGGAGTCGGTCGAGGACAACGGCGATGGAATTCTTTTCAATGTGTACTGCTTTAATGTGCAGCCGGGAATTACTATTGATTATGCAACCGGAGACAGTCATCAGGATGAGGCAGCAGCTTCGGAAGCTTCTAATCAGGCGGCTTCAACCTCTGCAGATGTGCAGACATATGTACTTAACACTAATACGAAGAAGTTTCACAAGGAGTCCTGCAATAGTGCAAAGACTATGGACGCTTCCAATAAAAAGACTTATACAGGAAGCAGGCAGGAGCTTATTGATATGGGATATCAGGCTTGTGGTGTATGCAAGCCGTAAAATGAGGGGCTGTGAAAAAAGAATAGTCCCGAAAGCAGCATTATACGGGCAGACTCAGATATGACATGGTCAGCATGAGGAAATATAACCATGGTTGTATCCATAATAAAAAGGGCATGCGAAAAACTTTCATTTTTCACATGCCCTTTTTTAATATAGTATAACCGTTCAGATTAATTTATTATATTATCTATTCAGCGATTGCAGCTTCGGCTGCATCAGCATTTTTTCTTACAAATATGGCTCTGAATATAAGTCTTACAAGTGGTCCACAGTAAAACATCTGGTAGCAGATTGCCATTGGGAAGTTCAGCGCCCATGTCTTTACCCACATGCCGAAGGATGGTTCTTTGAAAAGAAATGTTGCTACAAGACTCATTGTCGGGCACATAATGCAGCATATACATATTGATATTGCATATGTGATGAACTGAGGTCTGTCAGTTGGACGCATAACTGTAAATGCGAGCATTCTTGCAATCTTTCCTACAACGAAGAATTCGAGTACAAACGCAACAGGAACCATGATTGGTAATTCGTGTGTTGCGGCTAAGAAAGTAGTACCATTCACAGTACCTGTGTTAAGGGCAACATTATACACGACCATGCCATAGACCATGATTGTTGCCATAATAATTGTGAATATAACATCCTGAAACTTGTTTTTTGGCATAAAAAAATCCTCCTTAAATAATAACTTAAGCAAAACATGTGTTGTTCGTTATCATCCGGGGGATGTGTCGTTTCCAATAAAACCATATTCAATTGTGCTGAAGCATTCTATCATAAAATTAATTCCTGTGTCAAGTCTTGAATTTTAAAAATCAGGGTGTATACTATAGGCAGTTTAATACTTATACAACTTCAGGGCAGGGTGTGAATCCCTACCGGTGGTAAAGCCCACGAGCCGAGGCGCGAGCCAGAGCATGATTCGGTGCAATTCCGAAGCCGACAGTAAAGTCTGGATGGAAGAAGTAATATTAAAGTCAGATATTCATAATGGGTAGATGTTCAGGACTAATCTGAATAGTTACCTAGTACAGAGTTCATAGTTTGGTTATGTTAGAAATTGCTGTACCGGACAGAATGGCTGACTGGAATGCGGATACCGGCTCTGAGATGATTTGTTTATCTCAGAGCTTTTTTGATTGTCATAGTAAGAATTTGAACTTAGAAATTCGGATTTTGGCGAAAGGCTTCTGAAGTGGTGAAATGAAACTGCTTTGGAAGCCTTTTGCGGTTAAATCAAGACAACATTTATGAGAAGAGGAAAGAAGGTGTATATATGCAGCAAGGAATCAGACAACATTTGAAAAAAGAAACAATTCAACAATCAGGGCAGGATACGCCGCAGAATTTTTCAAAAGAAGATGAGCGTTACATGAAGCGTGCTATTGAGCTTGCGAAGAATGGAACAGGCTGGGTTAATCCTAATCCGCTGGTTGGAGCTGTTATTGTAAAGGATAATAAGATTATCGGGGAGGGCTGGCACAGAAAATATGGTGAGCTTCATGCGGAAAGAGATGCACTTTCAAGGTGCACAGAGGATACAAGCGGGGCAACGATATATGTGACACTTGAGCCATGCTGCCATCATGGGAAACAGCCGCCCTGTACGGAAGCACTTGTGCAGGCAGGGATAAGCAGAGTTGTGATTGGCTCAATGGATCCGAATCCGCTGGTCAGTGGGAAAGGTGTGGAATATCTTAAAGAACATGGAATCAAGGTTGAAGGGTGTGTGTGCAATGAAGAATGTCTGGCTATGAATTATGTATTTTTCCATTACATAAGAAACAAAGACCCGTATGTTGTTATGAAAACAGCACAGACACTTGATGGGAAGATTGCCACATATAAGGGGCTTTCCAAATGGATTACAGGGGAGCAGGCAAGAGAAAATGTGCATAAAGACCGGCACAGATATGCAGCAATTATGGTTGGTGTCGGTACTATCCTTACTGATAATCCGATGCTTGACTGTAGAAGTATAGCAGTTATTAATCCGCATAATCCGGTGCGTATCATATGCGACAGCAGATTAAGGACACCACTGGATAGCCGGATTGTGAAGAGTGCAGGGCAGATACCTACAA
>CAVKBP010000019.1:0-20704 GCA_963654395.1 Ruminococcus sp. CAG:382 | reverse complement strand
GTTGACATATACATGCATGCTGCTCTCTAATTTTGAAGCATTGGCATCTGCATTTGGCTTAGTAATATCAGCAATGCTCATATACACTGCGCTTCTGTCATCAACAGCTATTGTCATTGTCTTAACATTTCCTGTATTAGCGCTTTCAGGATATATTCTTGTAACAAATGCTTCGCTGTCACCTGTCATTGCCTTATAAAATCTGTTGTGGAAGGTTATCCAGTCAGCATTATTCATATCCAGCTTCTCAAAGCTGTCATCAATGCAGAATCCAAATGGCAGATTATAATTAGTGCTGTACAGATTATAATCTCCTTCCTGCTTTTCCAGTGTAAACAGCCTGCTGTCAAGCTCATTGATATTAACAGCCTCTGTTACATGAAGAATCGAATTAGTAAATACTGTACCACCTGAATCTAACAGCCACCAGAAATACTTTGAATATCCCCACTTCTTGGCAAAGCTCTGTGTATCGTCCTGCAATGCCGCTGTAAAGCTTGACAACGCACCTCTTCTTAATATAAGCGGATAATTGGCATTAAGGCTTATGTCCGGATTTACAATCCTGTCAGTCGCAGATTCAGCTATTTCAAGGCTGTCTGATACAGTGTTGGCATACTGTACATAATCTCCCACCTGATAAGGCTCATATGTATAGAATTTAGGTGGTCCGATAAGCGCATAAGCACCGATAAAAAGCTCCAGTGCAACAGGAAGAATAACAGCTTTACAATTAAATTCCTTTTTCTTTCCATTAAGCATCAGCATATATACAATAAACATCACAGCAAATACTGCCACAAAGAATGCCATTGCCAGCATCTCGTTATTGATTGGCAGTATATTGTAAACCATCACATACACCGCGCCAAGCACAACCACTGCCACTGTCTGTTTGAAATAAAATGTTCCCTTTAACGGCACATCTGTAAACACCTGTCCAGCCATCTTAGCCGCAATGCATATAAGTGTGAACGATACCAGATATCCGTTTCTTAATGTATATCCGTTATATGAGCCAAAATGCCACATAAGGTTGGTAGCTTCCATAAGTACCGGTCCTAATGCAGCCACAAGCATTGCTATTGTATATATAAGCTGTCTTTTGTCTGACTTATATCTTCTTATTCCTGTTACAATAACAGCAGCCACGAACGCAAGTCCGAAGAGCATCATCCAGCGCTGGAGTGCCGCCATTGCACCATCTGTCACAATTGAGCTTGTTATCCATCCGGCATACTGTGACAATAAGCCCTTTGAGGCATTGGTTCTCTGTGAGGACGACAACTGTGCAAATACAGGAACCAGCACGAATGCTGCAAGTCCTATACCGGCAATTGTTCCTATGCCGACATTCCATGCTGTTTCCTTCCACTGCTTCTTCTCCTGCATAACTGCCATCCTTATTCCGCAGATAAGGAATATATATATAAGTGACATTGCGCTTAAGTAATAATTAATAATAAAGCACAGGGCAATCATGCATATATAGAACATTTTCTTTCCTGTTCCAACCACTCTGTCATACGCCATTATAAGAATCGGGAAAAATGCAACTATATCCATCCATGGTGTAAAGCATGAGCCGTAAAGAATTACATAGCCACAGAATGCATACATACATGCAAATGCAACCTTTAAGCCATATACCAGATTGTTATATCTCTTATTAATAAGTGCATACATCGCTACTGACATGAACACCATCTTGATAAGTGTAAGTATTGATATGCTCTCTAATATGTAATCTCTTGGCACAAGATATAACAGCAGATTGAATGGTGAAATCATTGAAAAAGCTGATATACTCATTGACACATTTGTTCCAAGTCCCGTATACCAGTCGAACCATAGTGATGCCTTTCCGTGCATCCAGTCCCATAAATGTGCATACAAAGGTGCTACCTGCTGCATATTATCAAAGTAGTCTATCCGGCTGCTTCCAAATGGCCAGATTCCTTTAAATATAAGTATAACCACTATTACAAGACCTGTAATAACCCCTGGCAGGGCATATGGCTTAATCTTCCCTGAAATTGTTTTAAATTTTGATTCCTTCATACAAAATCTGCCTTTCCATACTATTTAATAAAAACTTTTCCAGATTACTCTTCATCCAGACTTATGCTGTAAAGTGTGTATGTCATGTTGTCTGACTTGAATTTTACCGTTAAGAGCTCATCACCCTCAACATGTCCTATCTTTAATTCCGTCTTTCCTGCCTTATCTATACTTCCTATCAGCTCATCATTCACATATACTGTGATTCCCTCTGCAGCGCCGCCAGTCTCATTATATTCTGTTATATCACATACCAGCCACACATTATCAGATGATTTTTCAGGAATATAATATATATATGAATCCTCCGCTGTATTTTTCGTTCCTTCGTATCTTTTACTCTTCTGCCAGCCCTGTCCCTTGCGGCTGCAGACATTGTCAAGCTCATTACCATTGCGGTCTTTATATTCTGTGCAATATTCTGTCGTACCATACCTGTATGACAGCTTCCCATATCCAGGCCAGTCTGTAAGCTCATGCGTCAGGTAATACATCCTGTATTCTATTCCAACATCAGGGTTCTTCCCCCACCACAACACTAAGATATAAAAAACAACAAGTACCGAACATGCCACATACAGTAATATTCCTGCCACATTCTTTTTCATACTGACCTCCGTATTGGTGCTTCTTTAAATATATAATATAAATCATTTTTTGCAATCTGCCAAGTAAAAAAGGTTCCACAGACATATTATTGTCTGTGAAACCTTATAAATCAGATTAAATTTCTAAAAATAGTTACGGCAAAGCCTGTAATTAGCAGACACCCTGTGCAAGCATGGCATCAACAACCTTTTCAAATCCGGCAATGTTAGCACCTGCTACATAGTCTGTCTTTCCACCAACTGTCATGTCATATCTCTTAGCTGCATCTGAGATGTTAGCATAGATTGTTTCCATGATTCCCTTAAGCTTTCCATCAACCTCTTCGAATGTCCATGAAAGTCTCTCTGAGTTCTGGCTCATCTCAAGTGCAGATGTAGCAACACCACCAGCGTTAGCAGCCTTACCACCTACGAAGAGAACACCATTCTCCTGAAGATACTTAGTAGCTTCTAATGTTGTAGGCATGTTAGCACCCTCTGTTACAGATACAACACCGTTAGCAACGAGCATCTTGGCATCCTCGATATCTAACTCATTCTGTGTAGCGCATGGAAGAGCAAGGTCTACCTTGTACTGCCATACTCCGTGCTCACCATTCTGCTTAGCAAAGTACTGTGCTGATGGCTTAGCAGCAGCATATTCTGTAAGACGGGCTCTCTTAACTTCCTTAACTTCCTTAAGAAGTGCAACATCGATTCCCTCTGGATCATATATCCATCCTGTTGAATCTGAGCATGTAACAACCTTAATGCCTAACTCATTAGCCTTCTGGATAGCGTAGATAGCAACATTACCTGAACCAGATACGGCTGCTGTCTTGCCCTCAAGTGACATTCCGTTGTCCTTCCATAAAGCGTTAGTAAGATATAATAAACCATATCCTGTAGCTTCTGTTCTTGCAAGTGAACCACCATATGTAAGTCCCTTACCTGTAAGTACACCTTCAAATGTACCGCGGATTCTCTTGTACTGTCCGAACATGAATCCGATTTCTCTTGCTCCTGTTCCGATATCTCCGGCTGGAACATCTACATCAGCACCGATGTACTTATAAAGCTCTGTCATAAAGCTCTGGCAGAATGCCA
Source organism: Ruminococcus sp. CAG:382 (assembly GCA_963654395.1). Classification (GTDB taxonomy): domain Bacteria; phylum Bacillota; class Clostridia; order Lachnospirales; family Lachnospiraceae; genus Lachnospira. The sequence continues at coordinate 16,949 of CAVKBP010000019.1, read as the reverse complement.
TGATTTCTCTGTCTGACTTACCCTTAGGATCAAAATCAGAACCACCCTTGCCACCACCGATTGGAAGAGTTGTAAGTGAGTTCTTAAATACCTGTTCAAATCCTAAGAACTTAATAATACCCAGATTAACTGATGGATGTAATCTTAAACCACCCTTGTATGGTCCGATAGCATTGTTGAACTGTACACGGAAGCCCCTGTTTACCTGTACCTGTCCCTTATCATCTACCCATGGGACTCTGAACATAATCTGACGATCAGGCTCTGTAATTCTTTCAAGAATTGCATTCTTTCTGTACACTTCCTCGTTAGCCTCAACAACTGGTCTTAATGACTCAAGAACCTCTGTTACAGCCTGTAAAAATTCAGGCTGATCTGCATTTTTCTTAGACACAATGTCTAATACTTCATCAACATACCCCATAACCTTAAAGCACTCCTTTGATAAATTATTTAAGAATGTACATTTCTGCACATCATTTCTAGCGTTATTATACCTATCCTGATTAATTTCCGCAAGTTTTTTATAGCCGCAGCCTATTAATTTAAAGTCATTCGTAATATTATTAATTAAAATCAGTCCGCATTTAATACATGTAATTTCCCAGACTTAAGATAATTAAGTTTTACTTTTCTGTAAAATCATGATAGAATATGTATGTTATTTTTTATATCCTAATTATTTTTAAGGAGAAGGTTATGTCCAATTTTTTCACAAGAAGTAAAGATGATATGAAGTATCTTTTTAAGAAAAAAGATACGCTCTCTAAAAAAGAACGGCGGAGGAAAAAAAGGGGATGGGCTACACTAATCGGGCTTATTATTGTTCTGGTACAGCTTGTTGTTACTGTGCTTTTTATTTTCAGTATATTAAAGCTTGATATTCTTCCCATGAAATATCTTATTGCAGTCAATGCATTTTTAATACTGATATTCCTGTATGACTTTACCTCGCAGTTTACGAGGGCACATATACTGGGTAAGATTCTGTCGGTTATCTTATCAGGTGTAATTTTATTCCTTTACCTGGTATCCTCCAAGGTGGATTCTGTTCTTACCAGACTGAACCTGCCTGAGATTAATACTGATGTTGTTGACATATGTGTATTAGCAGATGATAAAGCTTCATCCTTAAGTGATTTATCAAGCTATAAGTTTGCTTATAATTCCACATCCAGCAACGATAAGGTAACAACAGCATTTGATTCAGTAAAGTCAGCACTGGGTAATGACACCCTTACTATGACAGAGTATAAATCCTGGGATGATCTTATAACTGACTTTTATGATAATACCAATCTACAGGCAGTCGTAATGAATGACTCCATGATTAAGGTTGTTTCTGCACAGTATGAGGATTTTGAAAATAAAATTAAGATTATCAAGCAGTATGAGTATAAGGAGCTTGTTAATGTCCAGAAGTCCACTGTTAATGTAAAGAAGGATCCATTTATCATCTATGTATCCGGTATTTCAAGTGAGGATGGCGCAGATTCAGAGCTTACCAGCAATGCACTCAGTGATGTTAATATCCTTGCTGTTGTTAATCCTGAAACCAGACAGATTCTTCTTGTTACTACACCAAGGGATTCATATATTAAGATTACAGGACCTAATGGCAAGAAGGGTTATGATAAGCTTACCCACGCCGGTAATTATGGCGTAGAAGCCTCTATGCAGACACTTGAAGATCTATACGGCATTAATATTGATTACTATGTAAAGATTAATTTCACAGGATGCGTTTCAGTAGTAGATGCGCTTGGTGGAATTACTATTGATTCAGAGGTTGATTTCACTGTTGGTGAAGATGCTTCTCCAATCCCATATCATTTCGTCAAGGGCGAGAATGAATGTAATGGAGAGATGGCTGTTGCATTCTCTAGAGAGCGACATGCATTTGCTTCTGGGGATTTCCAGCGAGGCAGAAACCAGACAGCCGCTATCAAGGGTATTTTACAGAAGGCTACATCACCTGCAATACTTACGAAATATTCAGCAGTACTTGATGCTGTAGGTGATATGTTCCTTACTAACATTCCTACAAGCACTATATCTGATCTTGTTAAGCTTCAGTTAAGTGACAGTACACCATGGAATATACAGACATACAGTATTGAGGGAACAACACAGCCACCTGCAGGACAAGCTGCTGCATACCTTGAGATTACCGGTCTTCGCGGTGCATCAGTTGTTTATCCTTATGCTGACAGCATTAACACAGCTATCCAGCTTATGAGCATGATAGAAAATGATGAAATCGTCAATGTAGACGAATATGTTGAAAGCCTTAATAACAATTCTAACTAAAATCAAAAAACAAGTGGTCTGGCTTAATTACAGACCACTTGTTTTTTTAATTCTGATTCGTTTAATAATATTAGTACAGCAAAAATTAAATATCTGCTCTATTGACGCAGGATGATTTTCTCGTATGCAAGATTCCCCACCTGCATGTACCTGTCTATAACATATGCCACTCCACAGTCGTCATTAGAGGGTGCATTCACATCAGCATATTTTTTCACCTCTGGATATGCATTATCCATAACTGCTGCAAGCCCTGCATACTTTAACATAGGAATATCGTTCATTCCATCACCACATGCCACAAGCTCCTCACATGTTATGCCAAGCATTGTAAGCAGCTTATCTAATGACGCATCCTTGGCAACTCCTGCAGGTACAACCTCTAAAAAATAGCTCTCTGAGAAAAATGCATTGATTACTCCCTCATGCTTATCCAGCAGCGCCTTCTGTACAGGAAGCAGCTTCTCGTGTTCTCCTACAACCAGAAATTTTTCTACCGGATAATCCACATATTTCTGCAAATCATCTACTTTTTTAATCGTTGTTCCATTACACACCGCCTCTTTTTTCACATACATATCTGTATCACTCTCTGCCACTATCTGTGTATCAGCATATGTTAAAGCATACACACCATTCTGTCTTGCAAGGCTGCATATATCAGCTACACAGCTCTGTGGCATTACTGTAGCCGCCATCTGCTCTCCGGTTCTGCAGTCCACTATGCAGCCGCCATTATATGCCAGAATATATCCGCCTTTCTTGTCAAGCTCCAGCTCCCTTGCTATCGGCATTATTCCAAAAAGCGGTCTTCCTGAAGCAAGTATTATCTTCACACCTGCCTCTATTGCCCTTGCAACTGCCTCCTTATTACCCTGTGGTACTTTCTTGTTACTGTCAGTCAGTGTACCATCTAAATCCAGTGCTAACGCTTTATATTTCATGCTTTCTGTGCTCCTCTTCTTTTATCCTTCAACATTACCAACAATTTAGCATATCATGCCAGTTATTTCAACCTACGATATTCTCAGCATATTAAATGTTGTATATATATTCAGTTTTCCATAGCCCGACACAGGGTTAGGATACACCATGTATTCTGAACGGACAGCTCCCCTTATAAGCTTGGCTTTAATGTCATTATGATTTACAGTTGATGCTTTTCTTACATTTATCTGATAAGAATAAAGAAGAGCCACACAGCCACCAGCATAGGCTGCCGCATAGCTTGTTCCCGTCACTCTGACTGCACCTTCAGGTGCAATGCCATATACACCAACCCCTGGCGCTATGAAATCCGGCTTGATTCTTCCATCTGCACTATATCCGCGACCACTTTCATAATAACTGGCTCCGGTGTAGTGATTATATGCACCTACACTAATAATCCTGTCAGCAGCAGCCGGAACTGTGAGTGTCGTATCAGGATCAGGCTTTAAAAAATATATATTCTGGTCTGAAAACTGTTTCAATGGAAGCCATGCATTATATGCGCCTTTTATATCGGTAAGACTATATACATAGAATTTCCATGTACCCTCTACCGGTGCACCGAGCCTTATAAATATAACCTCCATCCCAGCCACATTTTCAGTTATCTGATAGTCCACTGTGACTGTGCTTCCCTCATAAAGGAATCTGTATTCCATGCTTGCGCCCATCCTTGCCGGAATTCTTGGGACACGCTCTCCCGAGGGCGATTCTATGGATACCGACAGTATATCAAGGCTCTCCGCCCATATCTCCATCGTAAAGCCTTTTCCCTTTCCACTTACATTTACTTCCATAATATCCGGAGCGAGCGATGATGTGACAGTCCCCTTGTAATGGCACTGGTTATCAGCCTCATTTCCCATACATGCCACAACTGATATATCCGGTCTTTTCGTAAGACCCTCCAGCATCTCTGCAAGCGGTGCAGCACCTGTTCTTGAACCACTTGCACTTCCTAATCCGAATATTATTATCAGTGGCTTTCCAAGGCGCGAAGCATAATCAGCAAGAAATCTTAAACCAAGCATAATATCACTTTCCTCAAAAGACAAGGCATCATCTTTTACAAGAAAGAAATCCTTAAGATACTGCTTGCTTTCTTTTAATTTAACCACAAGCAGCTCTGCCTTTGGCGCAACGCCTGTATAGCCGTTGATATATGAACCCGCCGATATGGATGCCAATAATGTTCCATGTCCCTTAGTATCTTTATGTGCAACATACGAATACGGATTCTCTCCATCCCTTTCAGCCTCTATTGCCCTGTCTATCTCATTTTTCTCATACACTCTTCCAAAATGTGCATACATGCCGTCACCGGTTTCACTGTTATTATCTGTCTGATCCCATATTGCCTGTATCCGGCTTTTACCTGACTCATCCTTAAATGCATCATTCAGATAATCTATTCCTGTATCAACATACCCTATAAGCACATTGCTTCCATCAGCCTGCAGCTTCTCCTGTCCCTGTATTTTTATAGCACCTATCTCATCAAGCGCGCTTATATCTTTATCAGCTTCCATAAGTCCATATAATTTCGGAATAGTAAAATACCCCAGAGAGCTTATATTAAGCTGGCGGTTCTGGGGAAGCCCGCCATGGGCTATAATCCACTGTGAATCAGCCCGCTGCGAGCATATCCCTGAAAGTGCCTCTATCGCTTCTACAGCCCCTGGGGTATCCTCTATTATATAATCATATACATCTTCTTTAGTTATATCAAAATCACACGCCATAGCATCTCCTTAAATGAATAGTCCATGCTATATCTATTCTGAAATGCTGCGCATTATTCTGCTTTAATCTACGCTCTCATAGTTATAACCGGAGAACCTTTCTTTTCAACAACCTCTTCAGTAACTGTTACTGAACCAATGTTGCTGTCCTTCGGTATTTCATACATTATGTCAAGCATGAAATCCTCAATAATTGAGCGGAGTGCTCTTGCACCTGTATCCTTTTCCATTGCCTTTTTTGCAATGCTTCTTAACGCTCCATCAGTGAATTCAAGCTTAACCTCATCAAGCTCTAAAAGCTTCTGATACTGCTTAAGTATCGCATTCTTAGGCTCTTTAAGAATATCGACAAGCATATCCTCGTCTAATCTGTCAAGTGAATATATAATCGGAAGTCTTCCTAAGAATTCCGGAATCATTCCATATTCCCTTAAGTCATCTACAGTTACATAAGACATGATATTCTTCTCGTCATCATATTTATCCTTAAGGTCAGCCGTAAATCCCATGGAAGATGATTTATTAAGCCTTGTCTTAATAATGCCTTCAAGGTCAGGAAATGCGCCACCACATATGAACAGAATATCCTTGGTATTAACTGTCACCTGCGGAACCATTGCATTCTTGCTTGTTGCACCGACAGGAACCTCTATCTCGCTGCCTTCTAACAGCTTTAACATTCCCTGCTGCACAGACTCACCGCTTACATCCCTGCTTCGAGTCTCCTTCTTCTTAGCTATCTTATCTATCTCATCAATAAATATAATTCCATGCTCTGCTTTCTCAACATCATTATCTGCTGCAAGCAGAAGCTTGGAAACTACTGATTCAATATCATCGCCAATATATCCGGCTTCCGTAAGTGATGTCGCATCTGTAATCGCAAGCGGAACCTGTAATATTCTTGCCAGCGTCTTGACAAGATATGTCTTTCCACTGCCTGTAGGTCCAATCATGAGCATATTGGATTTCTCAATCTCAACATCACCAAGCATACTGGCATCTGCCGATACCCTCTTATAATGGTTATATACTGCTACCGACATTACCTTCTTGGCATATTCCTGCCCGATAACATATTCATCTAATTTTCTCTTAATCTCATGTGGTGCCGGCAGCTTTGAAAATTCAAGTGCAGGCTGTTCCTTCTTATTCTTCTCTTTCTTTTTCTTGATTTTCTGTTTTTCAGGAACTGAATCCACAGCGCCAAAATTGCCAAACATGCCCATTCCAGGCATGTTTGACATTTTCATCAGATCTTCATAATTGATACCACTGCTGTTAATTGAGTCAAATGTTCTCTGCATACAGTCCTGGCATATATAGATGTTATTCGGCATAACAATCATCCTGCCTGCTCTCGATTCCGGCCTGTGGCACACAAAGCATATTTTCTCATATTCATCAGTGTTCTCATTATTATTCTTGTTAATATCTTTATCCTCTGTCATATTCTCATTGGTATTGTCCATAAAAATCTACTTGGAACACATTCTTAAGATGCTGACTTAGAGCCAAGTGTTACAACTGTACTCTTAAGAACATATTCGCTTCCTTCCATATGATAATAGTCTATAGTTACCTTCTCACCAGCCTCGTAATACTGGAGCATATTAGTAAGTCCTGACATTGTAGTTACTGTCTGGTCATCAAAGCCGACAATTATATCGTATGCCTCTAAGCCTGCATTAGCTGCTGCTGAATTCTCAGCTACAGTTCTTATAAGAATACCTACAGGATATCCATAATATGAAGCATAGTTGCTTGTAATATCTACTGCTGCGATTCCGATATAAGCTGCCTTATCTGATGATACCTTAGTCCTTGTCTGCTTAGTCATTAAAGAATCAATAATATCCTTGACATTAGAAACAGGAATTGAATAAGCCATGCCTTCTACACCATCGCTGCTCGTCTTTGCAAAGTTAATAGCTATAACCTTTCCATCTGAATTAAGAAGCGCACCGCCACTGTTACCAGAGTTAATTGCTGCATCTGTCATAAGAAGTCCTGTAAATGTTACATTATTAACTGTGATTGAACGATCCTTTGCACTGATTATACCAGTAGTAACTGACTGTCCTTCACCTAATGCATTACCTATAGCAACAACCTGCTGGCCTACATTAATATCTGATGAATCCTCAAGCTCTGCAATTGCAATATTAGAAGCTGTATCAGATGAAATATCACTTAATGATACTGCTGCAACCGCAATATCCTGGTCTGACTTAGAACCCTTGACAGAACAGCTTGCACTTGTTCCATCTGAGAATACGCATGTCAGGTTATCAATATTATCCACAACATGTGCATTAGTTACAATAAGAAGCTCTGTATCGCTCTTTCCTACGATAATACCTGTTCCGCTTGATGTTGCTTCATAGCTCTGTCCATATCCGAAATAGCTTGAATTAGTAACCTTAGTTGTTCCATTCAGCTCTACCATTGCCGGAAGTGCTGCTGTGGCAACAGCTTCAACATCCATCTTTGATGATGATGAAAGGTCTGTATCCTCTGTAATTGAAGAATCAGTCTTGGATACATTGGAAATATTGCTGCTTACGGTTGATATGTTAACCCCTGTTGCGTCTGATTTACTGCTTCCAGTAAGCTTTCCGCCTGCATAATTAACACCAAACATCACAGAACCCGCTATTGCTCCAAAAAGAACTGCTGCAAGTACAAAGCATGCTGCTTTCTTCGCAAGCACCTTCTTATTCTTATGCTTTTTAGGTTTATGCTCCTGATACTGTGTACCATAAAATGCGCCGCTGTTGTTAAAGCTGCTATCTGCTGTATTGTTATTAAAGGTGCTGCTGTCATTAATTGTACTGCTGCTGTTGTCAGTATTGTTGTATGGTATATCACTGCCACTATAACGGTACTGTGAATTATTCTCATTATTATTCTCGTTATACATATTCATTATCTCCTTTTACCATAGTATTATGACAATGAAGATTCTGTATATAACAAATGAACACATCTCACTGTCAATACATGTAATATAACAACGAAATGTGTTCATATTGTGTTTTTGCTGTTAATTAAATTTGAACTGATTAAAGTCCTACAGCCTCTGATACAGCCTTAGTAAGCTCTTCAAGCTTCTTGTCAGCGTCCTCAAGACCTGTTCCCTTAACACCCATATAGAACTTAATCTTAGGCTCTGTTCCTGAAGGTCTTGCACAGCACCATGCATGGTCGTTAAGTTCAAAGTAAAGTACATTAGATTCTGGAAGTCCTGTCGGCTTCTTTTCTCCTGTAGCAATAACTGTACACTCGTCTTTCTTGTAATCCCTGAACTCTACAACATCCCACGCACCGAATTTCTTAGGAGGATTATTTCTCAAATCATCCATCATCCTGGCAATCTGGACAGCACCCTCTGCGCCCTTCATAGTAACAGCCTTCTGTCCTTCCTTGAAATATCCGTACTTATCAAATATGTTAAGCATCTGATCCCATAATGTGATTCCCTTAGACTTATAGTAAGCTGCTGCTTCACATAATGCCATAACAGCTACGATAGCATCCTTGTCTCTTGCATGTGTTCCAACTAAGCAGCCATAGCTTTCCTCGAAACCAAATTCATATTCGTATGTATTGTTCTGTTCAAAGAATTTAATCTGCTCACCGATATACTTAAATCCAGTAAGAACCTCAACAAGCTTTAAGTTATATTCCTTAGCAATAAGGTCAGCTAAGTTAGTAGACACAATAGTCTTTACAAATGCGCCGTTCTCATGAAGAAGTCCCTTTTCCTTTCTCTGTGAAAGAAGATATTCTGCAATAAGCATAGCAGACATATTACCTGTGAATGACTTGTAGTCGCCTGACTTAGTATCCTTAGAATATACACCAAGTCTGTCTGCATCAGGATCAGTTGCAAGAATAATATCAGCGTCAACTTCCTTTGCAAGCTTTAATGCATATGTGAATGCCTTAGGATCCTCAGGATTAGGATACTCAAGTGTTGTGAAGTCCGGATCTGGTTTCTCCTGTTCTGGAACAACATATACATTCTTGAAGCCTAATTCCTTTAAGATTCTTCTTACAGGAACATTACCTGTACCATTGAATGGTGAATATACAATCTTGATATCATCAGCAACCTGCTTAATAACATCTCCGTTAAGGCTCTGCTTCTTTAAGGCAGCGATAAATGCATCATCCATATCATATCCGATGATATTATAAAGACCTCTTACTCTTGCCTCTTCCTCATCAATTGTCTTAACATCATTAAAATCTGTAACAGCCTTAACCTCATTGATAATCTGTGTATCCTTAGGTGCTGTTATCTGGCAGCCGTCATCCCAGTATACCTTATATCCATTGTATTCTGGTGGATTGTGGCTTGCTGTAACCATAATACCCGCTGTGCAGTGAAGCTGTCTTACTGCAAATGAAAGCTCCGGTGTTGGTCTTAATGATGGGAAAATATACACCTTAATACCGTTAGCTGCAAGGCAGAGAGCTGCCTCCTGCGCAAATTCCCTTGACATTCTTCTGTTATCATGAGAGATTGCTACACCCTTATCCTGTGTTCCCTCTTTGATAATAAAGTTAGCAAGTCCCTGAGTTGCTTTTCTTACAATGTATACATTCATTCTGTTAGTACCATTGCCAATAACACCTCTAAGTCCTCCTGTTCCGAACTCAAGATCCTTGTAGAATCTGTCTTCAATCTCCTTCTCATCTCCTGCGATAGACTTGAGTTCTGCGCGTGTTGCCTCATCAAAATAGTCATTCTCGCACCACGCTTTGTAAGTATCCATATAACCCATACCCTTTACCTCTTTTCTTTTATATTAGTCCTGTAAAGCTTTTCTAAAGCTCTCAGAAACTGCTTTCAATGCCTCTTCCTCGTCTGGTCCTTCTGCCATAAGAGTTATCTCATCACCACATCCTACACCTGATGCAAGAATGGATATAACACTCTTCGCATTAACAACTTTATTATTAAATGTAAATGTGATGTGTGAATCGAACTTTACTGCGGTATCACACATTGCTCCTGCCGGGCGAAGATGTATTCCCAATGCACTTCCAACTAGTATCTTCTCACTTACCATATGAATCACCTCTCCGTTGTATTAGTTTTTGTATCTGTATCTGTATTAGCTGAGGTCTCTTCAGCCTTCGTCTCAGAATTATTATTCTTTAACTCAACCCTGACCTTTATATCACTGCTCTTTAATGTATAGCCGTCCGGCAATGTTATATCCGGCTTAACCTCTGCACTTCCTGAGGTTGTATAACCGGTCAGGCTTACCTTAACCGTTACTGCTGATGCATCCAGTGCAGTTGTATTACCAGCATTTCTTTCAACTTCAATGTTAAATGTCTTATCAGTAAAATTATAACTCATACCCGTATTCAAGCCAACTACTTTTATGTCAGATGTGTTAAAAATTACCGTATCAGAGACAGCCTGGACAATCTTTACCGTCACATCAACCCTGGAATCATTCAATATATGAAGTGACTTATCAATGTAATTGCTAAGCGAGAGCTTATATACCTTGTCCTCTGAAAGATTATCAACATTGATGCTTCCTGATGGAATAACAATCTTTTCCAGATTATTCAGTACTGTCTCATCACCATATACCTGCACCTGGCTCTGGCTGCAGGTTACTGAATCAACCCTGTATCCATCCTTCGGCGTACCTGATGTCTGTGCTTCCACATTTACAGTTTTATATCTGACAACCTGTGCCGTATAGCCTACCGTTGTCTGTGACACATCAAGCGATTCATCAATAATCTCGCTGCCATCATCATTATACAGATGAACTGCCGCATCTCCATTGAGATCACCTGTTGCACCTGTCACATCAAATGAAACTCCTGCGTATGCCACTGTATCAATAACTGAGGATGGTCCTGTCACCTTTATGGATGTCGGGTTCAGTGATTCCTTCACCACTACATATCCATCTGCCGGACTTCCAGTAACATTAGCAGTAACATTAACAGTTTTGGTATCTCTGTTCTCTATGCTCAGCTTTACAGCAGATGTCTTAGGTGTTGCCTCTACATTGCTTAGAACCTGTCCATTCTGCACAACCGATACATGAATATCAACATAGTCTGCAAAAGCACTTATTTTACTAAGGTCAGCAGTCGCAACAATATCACTTGCCTTAATATTGGTTACTACGCTCTTCGGTCCGCTTACATATACAGAAATTTTCCCACCATCAACCACCTCATAGCTGTAATTCTTGTCAGTAAGACTTTCCGTATTAATTAACTGAACCGTAACATTACTGAATGTGTAGCTCGTAGTCGGATCATATATATTCACAATAATAGTCCATAGTACAACTGCGAACACTGCCGATAATATTTTCAGACTAAGATTTTTAAATATCTTTTCCTTCATGTTTCAGCCTTCCTCTCCATATTCTGAACGACTTTACATCTATGGTTCTTCTGCGAAGATATTCTAATTTATTCCTAAGGGAATCTGCATCAATATCATGAATAAGCTCCCCTCCGACAGCAACCGAAACCTTACCGGTTTCCTCTGATACAATTATCGTCATGCTGTCAGTAACCTCACTTATTCCGACTCCTGCACGATGTCTTGTTCCCAGAGATTTATTAAGATTACCATTATCAGAAAGTGGAAGATAACAGGTTGCTGCAACAACCCGGTCGCCTCTTACAATAACCGCTCCATCGTGCAGCGGAGTGTTATGCTCAAATATATTAATGAGAAGCTGGCTTGTAACAATACCATCAACAGCAATTCCAGTCTTTTCATATTCTTCAAGAATCATATCCTGTTCAATAACAATAAGCGCTCCGGTATAAGCAGCTCCCATTTCATAACAGGCTCTCACTATCTCCTCTGCAGTCTTGCTGCTGAATCTTTCTCCCTTATCTTTACCATCGCCAAACCTGAACAGACCAAAAATAATTTTCTTGCGTCCAAGCTGCTCTAATGCCCTTCTTAATTCGGGCTGGAAAATAATAACAAGTGCTATAATTCCCACACTGATTGTTTTTCCCGCAATCCACAGAATAGTCTTAAGATTCAGGATATATGCAAATATGGCAAATGCTGCTACTACTACAATTCCCCGCAGCAATACCCATGCTTTAGTATTCTTAATCCATACCATTACATTGTACAAAACAAAGGCAATTATAATTATCTCTATAATATCAGTCCATGTAATATGCGGAATATATAATTTAACCAGATAATCCTGTATGAAATTATTCAATATTATCACGCCTCCATCTTGTATTCTGCAGTCATCTTACTTGTCATCACCATCAAAAATAAGTATATCATCATCTTCCTCTGCTGTAGCTGCCTGTGAATCAGCCGCAGTATTTTTCTTCATATTCCTTATATCAGATGTCTTTCTGGTTTTCTTGGCATTAATGTGCTTGATTTTAACATCCTGATTGGCAACATTAAGCTTAGGCACTGCCTTCACATAATAATAATACTCATCATCCTCATATTGTACATACTCTGTACGCTTATAATCAAGTGCAAAGAATACAACATTACATACATATGCTGCTGCAGCTCCTAATACAACGCCAAGAATCATAAGAATCATATTAAAATCTGACTTAAATGCGACCTGTAATATAACTAAAAATAAAAATTCTGTAATGCTTCCTGCTGCAATCGCTATCTCACATGCATAATTAATTTTCTGTCTCCTGATTATATAGACAAGCACAATGGTAATAACGGCTGCAATCACCATTACAAGCATCTGTCTGTTCTTCAGAAGACTTTCTATAAGATATGTAATCTGCTTCATGCTCTCTGTAACTGACTGATTAGATATCGCAGCTTCATAATCACTGGCAGTTCTTATAATATAATAAATGATTATTCCAAAGCCCACTGGAATAACTGAAAGAGCCGTTGTGCATAATCCGATAACAACAGGTACTGCAAATGGTATCTTCATCCAGCAGAATATTGCTGTTATTATAAGTATATATGCTGTCTTTGGTGAAAACCTGAAGTACAGCAGATACATAAGAATAACCACACAGAGTGTCAGCAGTGCAAATTCTGCTGATATCGCATACAGGTGAATCAATATGAAAACCGAAAGTGCAAATAATGTAAAGCCTCCCGGTAAAAATGCACACACAACTGAAAGCATAATTGCAAAAACCGGATTTTTTAATTTGTCCATATAGCCAATGCCTGCATTAATCAGTAAAAATGATATAAGTGCAATCACAAATTTGGCTCCCGGCACAATAAATGTATTATATCTGTTATAAATTATTTTAAATCTCTCTTTAAGTTCTAATAAAAATGCCATTAATGCCTCCAATTAATTATTTCTTTTTCTGTCCGGTATAGAATCTTTCCAGCTTATTCAATCTTGAAAAATATTTTTTCAAGCCTTTTCTTGTACGCTCATATCTGTAATGATACACAACTCCTGCAATAGCACTGAATATCACAAGCATAAGCGCATAATATATAGAAAATTTCTTTGCAAGCCCTACATAATCCAGATTATTAATATCCTTAACCATACCCTCGGCATTGCATAGGATATACATTGTCAGAAGCATTATAGCTGCAAATGTTGTTGCAATAACTGTCTTAAGAATTCCAAAAGCAATATAGTCACCCTTATAATATCTTGCTGTCTTCAACATGCTTTTTCCTTCATTCTTCTCATATATTGCCATTTTAGTCATCATCTTGATTTTATTCTCATTAAGCAACTGTTTCACCTCACCAGTCTGATGTTTAATATACATGTCTAAATATAACATATTTTTTCTCAATTGTATATTACTATTTGAGAGTGTCCTCCTCCTGTTGCAACAACTATACGCACTATCCTGTTATCAACAGTAAATGTCCTGTCTGTAGAAGCAGATATATAGCTGTTCCACACATAAGCAGAATTGCCCGGCAGCAGATTCTCAATCACACTCTGTATCCTGTTATCAAATGCAGCACTCCGCTGTTTTATATATATGATAGTCACATTACTCTGCGTAATAATCTCACCATAGTATACTCCATCCTGTCTGCATACATATACATTAGACACTGTCTGTTCAAAGCCTTCCTCCGAAAGTAAACCACCTATATCACCAGAGCTGTTTCCTGACGAACTGTTCCCTGATGAATTATTTCCAGATGAATCATTTTCTGATGAGCTGTTTCCTGACGATTCATTTCCTGAATAACTGTTTTCAGACGAATCTGTGCCTGTCTGGTTTCCACCCTGCCAGCTTCCACCTTTACCGGACTCAGCCGCTTCCTGACCGCTTTCCTGCTTTTCCTGATTTCCGGAATTATAATCTGACACCTGACGGTTTCCCTGATTATCATTCTGGTTTCCCATATTCTCCAGATTTCCAGAATTGCCATATGTATTAGCTGCTGCATTATAACTGCTTCCCGTATACACAACAAAGCCATTAGACGAGCCCTCTGATACCCTGCTTATTCCTTCAATAACCACAGCATCTGATACACTCCCCACTGTAGCAGTAAGCGTTGCTGTTCCTGTGCCATTGACAGTTATGACTCCATCCTTGTCAACAGAGAACACCTGCTCATTGCTGCTTGTCCATATAAGGGATTTTTCATTGTCATCCGGTGTTACTATAGCCGTAACCTTAAGGCTTGTCCCAACCGGAACAGCAGTATTTTCAAGCAGGATGTCAACCTGTGTATCTTCCTTTACTGTATATTCCTCCTGTTCCTGTGAGGGCTTAAGATTAATTTTACTAACATTAACATCTGCTGACTGCCCATCCTTACCATCAGACCTGCCTGATGATACAATCAAGGCTGCTGACACTGCCGCAGCCAGAATAACGCCTGAAAGGACAATAACAGGTGTACGCTTCAACTTTATATTCCTCATAATTTCCCCATAAAAATATTATATTCAGTCTGCATTAATAATATAACAATTTTATCAACTTGTAAAAGAAAAAATGGACGATATGCATTTTAATAGCTGCACATCGTCCATATTACATCAGAATTCAACCCGAATTTCAGTTCCCTTGTCCACTTCACTCTCCAGATATATCTTAGCTTCATGAAGCTCAACAATATGCTTTACAATAGCAAGTCCAAGTCCTGTTCCGCCAGTTTCCTTAGAGCGGCTCTTGTCAACTCTGTAAAACCTCTCGAAAACCCTGTCCTGCTGATCCTTAGGAATTCCTATTCCGTCATCAGTGACCTTTAGCTGCGGCTTTCCATCAACATTTCCGGCAAATACCTCAACATGTCCACCCTCTTTATTGTATCTTATTGCATTCTGCACAAGATTATCAATAAGCTCTCTTATCATATCCTTATTGCCGCGGATCATACACGAAGAGCCCCTGTAT
Source organism: Ruminococcus sp. CAG:382 (assembly GCA_963654395.1). GTDB lineage: Bacteria > Bacillota > Clostridia > Lachnospirales > Lachnospiraceae > Lachnospira. The sequence continues at coordinate 1,533 of CAVKBP010000019.1, read as the reverse complement.
GAAAAATGTATCCCCTGTTTCTGCGCATTAACCTGCAATGACTCTGCACAATCCTTGACGAATTCATACAGGTCAAAATTATCATACTGTCTTGGCATCTCGGAATGATCTAACTCTGAAAGCCTTATAATATCGTTAATCAGCGACAGAAGTCTTTCAGAATTGCGCTTTATCTCATGTGCAAAATGTATCTCCTGCTCATGGTTTACCATCTCATTTTCAATAAGCTCAGCATAGCCTGAGATTGCGGTAAGAGGAGTTTTTAATTCATGTGATACATTTGCAGTAAAATCCTGCCTGCTCCTTGCCGCAGCAAGAATATTCTCATGCTGTGCCCTTATCTTCTCTGCAAATGGGGCTATCTCCTTATATACTGGCTTGTCCTGAACTGCCTCGATGTTCTTTGCCATTCTCTCAATTGGTTCTACCAGCGTTCTGGTCAGCATATGCGATATGACAATACATGCCGCTATAATTGCCGCAAGAATGCCTGCCACAGCCGGAAAAACATTGCCGAATACATTCAACATGCTGCTTGCATCACAGGATACCCTTATGACAGTACCATCCTTCTGCCTTAAAGCATAATAGAAGGTATTCATATTCATGGTATCCGACTCTCTTACACATTTGCCATGCCCGGTCAGGAAAGCCTCCTGAACCTCAGGTCTGTCGTTGTGATTAGGCATTTCATTTATATCATTATCATTATCAAAAAGCACTGTTCCATCAGAATCAATCCATGTAACTCTCAGATTATTAATCGGCAGCTTTATATCTGTGCTCTCTGCGGATTTGTCGAATACACATGTTTCCATAAGCACCTCCGCATTAGTGCGCAGCCCCGCCTGTACCTGTTTCTTAAACAGTCCATAATATATAAGAGTTATGCCAATGGCTGTAGCAAGAACAGCAATTACGGCTATCACAATAAGCCTTAGATTAATTTTCTGTTTCATACATCCACCCTGCTGTCTGTTAATTATACCCAGCTATTCAATAACATATCCCACATTACGGACAGTCCTTATTCGTGAGCCCGCATCTCCCAGCTTCTGTCTTAAAGTTTTGATATGCATATCTACAGTTCTTGACTCACCTTCAAATTCTGTTCCCCACACCTTAAGAACAATTGCATCTCTTGAAAGCACTATATTCTTATTAGCCATGAGGTATCTTAACAGCTCATATTCCTTGAAGGTAAGCTCGACAGCTTTTCCTGAAACTGTAACCGTATGTCTTTCATGGTTAAGCTCAATTTCTCCGACATCAAGCACACTTTCCTCGTCTGTCTCCGTTCTTCTAAGAAGCGCCTTTACTCTTGTAATAAGCTCCATTACAGAAAATGGCTTCTTAATATAATCATCTGCTCCGTCATCAAGTCCTTTAATCATATCAAGCTCTGTAGTCTTGGCTGTCACCATAATAACCGGCAGTCTTTTCGTTGCGGAATTTGCCCTTAATTTCTTAATAATATCATATCCGTTTTCATCAGGAAGCATAACATCAAGCAGCACCAGGTCAGGCAGAATC
>CAVKBP010000018.1:2533-21052 GCA_963654395.1 Ruminococcus sp. CAG:382 | reverse complement strand
GTACTATGTATATAGATATATGCTTGATGCAGTTAATGATTATGATGTCCTTCTTAAGGCTAAGAATGCGGTTATTGGCATACTTGCAGTGGATGTCATGGCAGCAGCGAACCGGGCGGCTGGATGTACGCCGGATTTTACAATGCGCGTGGATATAGCGCATTTGTATTCAAGACAGTTTGAACACTCATATTACAATTATGAAGTTTATAGAGAATACTTTGGCACGAAGCGTTGTTACTCATATGAGTTTCTTATGGACGCATTGGTGTCACTGGACTAGTGTGAAAAATCAAAGATTTTTCGCACAGGAATGGAGGAAGTTTTTTTATGAAAATGATTATGAAATTCCTTAAGGATTATAAAAAGGAATGCGTTTTAGCGCCGCTTTTTAAAATGCTCGAGGCGATATTCGAGCTGTTCGTGCCGCTTGTAGTGTCGGCGGTTATTGATAATGGTATTGCCAACAGGGACAAGGGATACATCATGCAGATGTGCCTTATGCTTGTACTTCTTGCCATTATCGGACTTGTATGTGCCATAACAGCACAGTATTTCAGCGCAAAGGCTGCTGTCGGGGCGGCAACAGGCTTGAGACACAGCTTATTTGCACATATCCAGACATTCTCATTCACAGAGATGGATACGCTTGGCACATCAACACTTGTAACAAGAATGACAAGTGATATTAACCAGATACAGAATGGAATCAATCTTGTGCTGAGGCTGTTCCTTCGTTCACCATTTATCGTATTTGGTGCGATGATTATGGCATTCACGATTGATTTCAAAGCAGCACTTGTATTCGTTGCAGCAATTCCGGTGCTTGCAATTATCGTATTCGGAATCATGCTTACTACAAGACCTATGTACAAAAATGTACAGGCAGGGCTTGATAAAATTCTTGGAATAACAAGAGAGAACCTCACAGGTGTAAGAGTTATCAGAGCCTTTAACAAGGAACAGGACGAGGTTGCGCGTTTTAAGAGGGATAACGAAAGCCTTAACAGATTACAGAAATTCGTTGGCAGGATATCAGGACTTATGAATCCGCTTACTTATGTAGTTGTAAATGTGTCAATTATTGCACTTATCTGGATTGGCGCGGTACGGGTTAATTCCGGTGCTCTCACACAGGGACAGGTGGTTGCTCTTTATAACTACATGTCACAGATATTAGTGGAGCTTATCAAGCTTGCTAACCTTATCATTACAATAACTAAGGCGCTTGCATGTGCCGGAAGAATTGAGTCTGTATTCGAGGTGAAATCCGGAATGGCAGACGGCAGTGTCAAGGAGACGGAAGCTAGGGAAGACCAGCCAAAGGTTGAATTTAAAAATGTTTCACTTACCTACAGCGGTTCGGGCGCACCTTCAGTTGAGGGAATTAATTTCAAGGCTATGAAGGGACAGACAATCGGTGTTATCGGTGGTACAGGCTCAGGTAAATCAAGCCTTGTCAATCTTATTCCAAGACTGTACGATGCCACTCAGGGCGAGGTACTTATCGATGGTATAAATGTTAAGGATTACGATATTGAGGCTTTAAGGAATAGGGTCGGTATCGTTATGCAGAAGGCAGTACTTTTTAAGGGTACTATCAGAGAAAATATGTGGATGGGAAAGAAGTGTGCTACTGATGAACAGATAGATGAAGCGCTTGAGATTTCCCAGTCTAAGGAATTCGTGGATTCTAAGGAAGGACGCCTTGACTATGCTATAGAGCAGGGGGGCAAGAACCTTTCAGGTGGACAGAGACAGAGACTTACTATTGCAAGGGCAATTGTTAGAAAGCCGGATGTGCTTATCCTTGATGACAGTGCATCAGCCCTTGATTTTGCTACAGATGCGGCCCTTAGAAAGGCTATAAGGGGGATGAAAAATTCGCCTACGGTATTCATTGTATCACAGAGAGCAGCGTCACTTATGTATGCTGACCTCATTATAGTATTAGATGATGGACAGGTTGCAGGAATGGGAACACATGACGAGCTTTTAGCAAGCTGCGAGGTCTATAAGGAAATATATGAGTCACAGTTTAAGAAAGCAGATTCAGAAGGGGGTGTGGCATAATGAAGAAGAATAAATCAACATTTGTAAAGCTCCTTAAAAGAATTAAGAAGCACAGCTTTTTTATAATATTATCGCTTATTATGGCAGCAGTAACAGTTGCAACTACGCTGTATGTGCCAATTCTTGTCGGACGCGGAATTGACTGTATTATCGGTGTGGACAATGTGGATTTTGCAAAGATAGCAAAGATTCTTGTGACAATCGGAATATTTATCGGAATTACAGCACTTTCACAGTGGCTTATGAACATATGCAACAACAGAATTACATATGAAGTAACCAGAGACATAAGAAATGAGGCTATAGAAAAGATTCAGGTGCTTCCGCTTAAATATATAGACGGACATTCCTATGGTGAGATTGTGAGCCGCGTAATTGCTGATGTTGACCAGTTCGCGGACGGTCTTCTTATGGGATTTACACAGTTTTTCACAGGTGTCATGACTATAGTCGGAACACTTATATTCATGCTTACTATAAGCGTTAAGATTACGCTTGCGGTTGTTATTATTACACCACTTTCACTTTTCGTTGCAAGCTTTATTGCTAAGAAGACATTTACTATGTTTAAGCTCCAGTCGGAGACAAGAGGCGAGCAGACAGCGCTTATTGATGAAATGATTGGCGGTCAGAAGGTTGTTAAGGCTTACGGCTATGAGGAAGAGGCAGTAAGAAAATTTGATGAGATTAATGAAAAGCTTCAGAAATATTCGCTTAAGGCTATCTTCTTTTCATCTATCACTAACCCTTCCACAAGATTCGTAAACAGTCTTGTATATGCGAGTGTTGCGATAGTCGGCGCATTTTCAGCTATCAATGGCGGCATTACAGTAGGCCAGTTATCAAGCTTCTTAAGCTATGCTAACCAGTATACCAAGCCATTTAACGAGATATCAGGCGTTGTTACCGAGCTTCAGAATGCCCTTGCCTGCGCAGCGAGAATATTTGAGCTTATTGAGGAAGAGCCTGAGATTCCGGATGCCGCAGATGCCAAAGTTATAGAAAATGTTGATGGAACAGTTGACCTTAATGATGTATGCTTTTCTTATGTGCCTGACAGGAAGCTGATTGAGAATTTCAATCTTCATGTAAAGAAGGGACAGAGAATTGCGATTGTCGGTCCTACAGGCTGTGGAAAGACTACAGTTATCAATCTTCTTATGAGATTCTATGATGTGAACAGCGGAAGTATCGATGTGTCAGGAACTGATATAAGGGAGATGACAAGAAAGTCCTTAAGACATGGCTTTGGAATGGTGCTTCAGGAGACCTGGCTTAAGTCAGGAACTATAAGAGAAAATATTGTAATGGGCAAGCCGGACGCTACAGAGGAAGAGATTATAGCAGCAGCCAAGGCAGCACATTCTTATGGCTTTATCAAGAGAATGTCTAACGGATTCGACACATTTATTGGCGAGGATGGTGGAAGCCTTTCACAGGGACAGAAGCAGCTTTTATGCATAACAAGAATTATGCTTGCAAAGCCGCCTATGCTTATTCTTGATGAGGCTACATCTTCTATTGATACAAGAACAGAGATAAAGATTCAGAACGCATTTGCGAAGCTGATGGAGGGAAGGACAAGCTTTATCGTAGCCCACAGGCTTTCAACTATACAGTCAGCGGATGTTATTCTTGTTATGAAGGACGGACATATTATTGAGCAGGGTAATCATGAGGAATTACTTGCAAAGAACGGCTTCTATCATAAGCTGTATTACAGCCAGTTTGATACAGCAGCCCAGAATTAGTATGGAGTAAATGCAGTTACTATAGTTTTAGAGGTGGAGAATGCACTATGATGAATAGCAGGAAAAAACGCGTGTTTGACATTATTCAGATTGGTTATGCAGGTGATGTTGTAAGCCGTGTATTTGATATTGTAATAACAGCAGCGATAATAATTAACCTGTTTATTGCAATATTTGATACATTTGAGCAATCTATTCCGTACAAGCAGATATTAGATGTTATTGAGTGGATAACGGTTGTGGGCTTTACGATTGAATATATCTTAAGGGTGTGGACGGCAGAATATCTGTATCCTAATAAACGCGCCGCTGTGGCAAAGCTGAAATATATATGTTCAGGAAGCGGAATTGTTGACCTCTTATCCTTCCTGCCGAATTATCTGCCGGTATTTTTTCCGGCAGGAGCGGTGGCATTCCGTATGTTCAGGGTTATAAGGATATTGAGGATATTCCGCGTCAACTCTTATTATGATGCGTTAAATGTAATAACCGAGGTAATTAAGCGTAAGAGGGATCAGATATTGTCCTCTGTATTCATTATTGTTATGCTTATCATAGCGTCGTCGCTGTGCATGTACAGCTTAGAGCATGAGGCACAGCCGGAGGTGTTTAAGAATGCATTTTCAGGAATATGGTGGTCAGTATCGACACTTCTTACAGTAGGCTATGGTGATATCTATCCGGTGACGGAGTTGGGAAAAGCATTCAGTATAATCATTACATTTCTTGGAGTAGGAATGGTGGCTATTCCAACAGGTATCTTATCTGCCGGCTTCGTTGAGCAATACAGCCTGATTAAGAAGTCTACAGATTATCTTATGGAAAAGGAGCTTAAGTTCATCAAGCTGATTATAACGAAAGGGCACAACTGGGATAGAAAGAAGGTGTGTGAGCTTAACCTTCCTAAGGGACTTATTCTAGCGGCGGTATTAAGAAATGGTGAGACACTTATGCCAAAGGGTGATATGGAGCTTTTGGAAGGCGACTGTGTTGTAATCGGCGCAAGGGATTGTGATGTAAATGTTGATGTGAATTTAAAGCAGGTAGAGCTCAGGGAGCATCATCCATGGGTTGGACACAAGATAAAGGAGCTGGATATATCAAGGCATACACTTATTGTAATGATAAGGCGTGGTGACGAAGCAATAGTCCCTAATGGTGATACGCTTATTAAATCGGGTGATATTGTATTCGTATTCTCCAAGCGGTACATGGCAGATGCAATGACGATAAGCGTATAGTATGAAAAATCAGATTGATATCTGATTTTTTACACGGCTATTTGTGACGCAGGTATCACAAATAGCTTTTATCGTGAGCCAAATCTGAAATTTGGCTCGCGATTCCTCCGGAACTTTGTGCTTGAGCACAAACCAGAGATGTTTTGAAAAGCACGCATGGAGTGGTATGGTGTGAATAATCAAAGATTTTCACACACAAGATTTGTGCCTATGCACAAACCTGAGATGTCTTGGAAAACACGCAAGCATGGAGAACTATGATTATGATGATTTTTGTAACGAAAACTGACGCATTGGCTGAGGAGAGCCTATATGAAAAAGCGTATTCGCTGGTTCCTGAATACAGAAGAGCGAAGGCCGACAGGATGAAAATGCGTGACAATAAGCTGCAAACTGTGACCGCAGGACTACTTCTTAACTATGCTGTGGGAAGATGGTCTGAAAAAATGCGGAAAAAGGATTATGAGCAGGAAGAAATCTATTATGAAACGGTAGATATTATTTCTGTAATGCAAGCAAGAAATCAGTGTTTTGATTACGAAATAGCATATAATTCACATGGAAAGCCTTATTTTTTGTCAAATTGTGAAATTTTTTTCAATATCTCACATTCGTCTAATTATGTAGTGTGTGCGATTGGAAACAGACCGGTTGGAATTGATATTGAAAAATGCCGCAAATGCAGACAAAATCTGGCAAAACGCTTCTTTGACCCCTCGGAGACGGAGTGGATAGAAGAACGCGATTGTGACGAAAGATTTACAAGAATATGGACTTTGAAAGAGGCTTACGGCAAGGCTGTGGGGCAAGGTGTGCTTGACATTTTGGGAGAAATAGTTTATAGATTAGATAAGGGAAAAATGTCGGCATATAAGCACGGGATTCCCCAGAATTTCACGATTGTAGAAAAGGAAGTTGATGAATTCAGATTATCGGTGATACAATTGTGAAATTATACCGCAAACTAATGATATAGGCTTGAAAAAATAATAATGGCGGTATATTATAGAGTGAGTATATCTATGAAAAGCCTAAGGAGGGTTTATGAGCAGAAATCATTTTAACGAATTAAGTCCATGTGAAGCATTAATTATGAAGATTATATGGGAAGCACCACAGGATATTCCAGTGCAGGAGCTTATTGATAAGCTAAGAGATGATTACGGTAAAGAATATGCAAGAACAACAGTTGTTACTTTTGTTGGCAAGTTAAAGGACAAGAGATTTGTTGATACATACCGTAAGGGAAAGGCAGCATTTATTCATCCGCTTCGTTCTGAAGAAGAGTACAGAAGACAGCTTTTAAAGGAAGAAGCTGATTTCTGGTTTGGCGGCAAGGCTGCTGATATGGTTGCTTCTATAATCGAATCACAGAATATGGATGAAGATGATATTAAGAGAATTAAGAAGGCTCTTAACGGTCTTAACAAGTAATAATTCATAAGTAAGAGCATAAAAAAATCATCGGCAGCGGAATCCGCAGCCGGTGATTTTTTTATGTCTATGATTGATTAATGATTCTTATCCTGATATTCAAGTGCTGCTGTAATGAAGCCTCTGAATAATGGATGTGGACGGTTAGGTCTTGACTTTAATTCTGGATGAGCCTGTGTGGCAATGAACCAAGGATGATTCTTTAATTCTATCATCTCAACGATTCTTCCGTCAGGAGATATTCCTGAAAGCATCATGCCGTTATCTGTAAGAACCTTTCTGAAGTCGTTATTAACTTCGTATCTGTGTCTGTGACGCTCATGTATAAGCTCTTCTCCATAAAGCTCGTAAGCCTTGCTAGACTTATCAAGTACACAAGGATATGAGCCAAGTCTTAAGGTACCGCCGATATCATCAATGCCCTCCTGGTCTGGCATAAGATGTATAACAGGATGTGTTGTGTTAGGATCAAGCTCAACACTGTGGGCATCCTCGAAGCCGACAACATGTCTTGCAAATTCAACGATTGAAAGCTGCATGCCTAAGCATAATCCTAAGAATGGAATATTATGCTCTCTTGCATAACGGATAGCTTCAATCTTTCCTTCTGTACCTCTGTCACCAAATCCACCCGGAACTAATACACCGGATACATCTGAAAGAAGCTCATCAGCAGTTTCAGGTGTAACAGTCTCTGAATCAATCCACTTGATAGTTACATCACAGGAATTATATACACCACCATGCTTTAATGCTTCAACCACGCTGATATAAGCATCGTGGAGCTGGATATATTTACCAACTAATGCAACTGTTACTTTCTTAGTAGGATTCTTCCATGCCTTGCACATAGCTCTCCACTCTTCAAGATCCGGTTCAGGACAGTCAAGCTGTAAGCATTCACATGCTACCTGTGCAAGATGCTCTTCTTCCATGGCAAGAGGCGCATCATAGAGAATCTCAACATCTAAGTTCTGAAGTACATGAGACTTAGGAACATTACAGAAAAGTGCTATCTTATCCTTAAGACCTGCTTCAAGTGGATGCTCTGTACGGCATACAAGAATGTCAGGACGGATACCCATTCCCTGAAGCTCCTTAACGCTTGCCTGTGTAGGCTTAGTCTTCATCTCGCCGGAAGCCTTAAGGTAAGGGATAAGTGTTACATGGATAAGAATTGCATTCTCATGTCCTACTTCATGCTGGAACTGTCTGATTGCCTCAAGGAAAGGCTGGCTTTCGATATCTCCGACAGTACCGCCGACCTCAATAATTGCAATTTTAGTTTCGTCAGTTGAATAGTCTCTGAAAAAACGGCTCTTTATTTCGTTGGTGATATGAGGGATTACCTGAACAGTACCTCCACCGAAATCTCCACGGCGCTCTTTCTGCAATACTGACCAGTATACCTTACCAGTCGTTACATTAGAATTCTTATTAAGGCTCTCATCAATAAATCTTTCATAGTGTCCAAGGTCAAGGTCAGTTTCTGCACCGTCATCGGTAACGAAAACTTCTCCATGCTGGATAGGGTTCATAGTACCCGGATCAATGTTGATATAAGGATCAAATTTCTGCATGGTTACAGAAAAACCGCGGGCCTTAAGCAGTCTGCCTAAAGATGCAGCAGTGATACCTTTTCCTAAGCCGGAAACAACACCACCTGTTACAAATACATATTTAACAGCCATTTTTTCCTCCAATCTGAATGTAAATTTTAAAAAATACTGAATTATTATACCGCTACACATAATAAATTTCCATAGTTTGAAGAAAAAAATAAGAATATAAAGTAAATATAAACATCTTATTAAACACATAGATTTGGGTTGATTTATATTTTCCGCTTCTTTATAATGGAAACAGACTTATTTGGAAATGCTTAAGATAAGTACAGTATCATATCAGGAGAAGAAAATGGATAATAATAACAATAATAGTAACAACAATAACAACAAGAAGCCGAAGAATATCAATCTTATAATATTCATCGTAATAGCGGCAGTTGTTACATTTATCGGTCTTACGCTTCTTAGCAATATGTTCAGGAATGCGACATACAAGGAGATAACCTACGACCAGTTCATGGAGATGATTAATGAGGATAAGGTCGAGAAGGTAGCGTTAGAGCAGGACAGAATTCTTATTACACCAGTTGAGGAGGAGAAGCAGTCAGGCATAGCAGGAGTTTCGTACACATATTATACAGGTTATGTTGATGATGACACTCTTGTACCGCTTCTTAAGAGAAAAGGAATTGAATTCGAGGGTTATATTCCGGATTCAAGCTCTTCTATAGTGGAATTTCTGCTGGCATATGTGCTTCCACTGTTATTCATATATATAATATTTGCATTTGTATATAGAAGAATAGCCAAGAACGGCGGCATGATGGGCGGAATGGGCGTTGGAAAGAGCAATGCCAAGGTATATGTACAGAAGAAGACAGGTGTTACATTTAAAGATGTGGCAGGACAGGATGAGGCGAAGGAATCACTTACAGAGATTGTTGATTTCCTGCATTATCCGGACAAATATTCAAAGATTGGTGCCAAGCTTCCTAAGGGCGCGCTTTTAGTAGGCCCTCCGGGAACAGGTAAGACGCTTCTTGCCAAGGCTGTAGCCGGAGAAGCAGATGTGCCGTTTTTCTCACTTGCGGGTTCTGATTTCGTAGAGATGTTCGTTGGTGTCGGTGCATCGAGAGTAAGAGACTTATTCAAGGAAGCAACCAAGCAGGCTCCTTGTATTATATTCATCGACGAGATTGATGCAATTGGTAAGAGCAGGGAATCAAGATACGGCGGTGGCAATGACGAGCGTGAGCAGACCTTGAACCAGTTGCTTGCAGAGATGGATGGTTTTGATTCATCTAAGGGAATATTCATTCTTGCCGCAACTAACAGACCGGAGGTACTTGATAAGGCGCTTTTAAGACCTGGCCGTCTGGACAGAAGAATTACTGTAGACAGACCTGATAAGAAGGGAAGAATTGAGACTCTTAAGGTACATTCCAAGGATGTGCTTATGGATGATACAGTTGATTTTGAAGAGATTGCAATGGCAACTAGCGGACTTGTTGGTTCAGACCTTGCCAATATCATTAACGAAGCCGCTATTGCAGCAGTTAAGGATGGAAGAAATGTTGTGACACAGAAGGATCTTCTTGGCGCATTTGATACAGTAGTAGCAGGTAAGGAGAAGAAGGAAAGAGTTCTTAGCAAGAAAGAGAAGCAGGTTGTTGCTTACCACGAGATTGGACATGCCCTTATAAGAGCTATCAAGAATAATTCTGATCCGGTACAGAAGATTACTATTATACCGCATACTAACGGTTCACTTGGTTATGTGCTTAATTTCCCAGAGGAAGAGAAGCACCTTGAGACTAAGGATGAGCTTATGACAGACCTTATATCCTTAGTTGGTGGCCGTGCTGCAGAAGAGGTTGTATTCGGTTCAGTTACTAACGGTGCTTATGATGATATCAAGAAGGCAACTAACCTTGCCAAGACTATGATTACAAGATATGGTATGTCAGACCGCTTCGGTCTTGTTGCTTTATCTACAGTAGAGGATGAGTACTTAAGTGGAAGAGCATCTATGAACTGTGCACAGGCAACAGAGGCAGAGGTTGATGATGAGGTCAAGAAGCTTATCGCTGCATGCTATGAAGAGGCTAAGCAGATTATAAGAGAGAACAAGGAAGTAATGGATAAGCTTGCAAGATATCTGTATGACCACGAGACTATAACAGGCAAGGAATTCATGAAGATATTCAGGGAAGCTAAGGGAATTCCGGAACCGGTTGATACTTCATCATTTTCAACATCCGAGAAGGTTGCGGAGAGTGTGACCTTTAACGAGGATGGAAGCTATTCATCAACAGTGAGTGGCGAGCCGGAAAGCGATATATGGAAGAGCGTCATAAAGCATGAGGCTTCAGGCGGTAATAAATCAGACAGTGCTGATTCGGACAGTGTTAATTCAGATAGTGACGATTTAAGTAGTACTAATTCGTACAGTAAGGAATCAGATAGTGCTGATTTAAGTAATGTTGCTTCAGACAGTGCTGATTCAGATAGTGACGATTAAGTAGTACTGTTTCGTACAGTAATAAATCATATGTTGCTGATTCAGATAGTGACGATTTAAGTAGTGCTGTTTTGTACTGTAATAAATCAGAGGGTACTGATTTAGATGTTGCTGATTTAAGTAGTCCTGCTTCAGGCAGTACAGAATCATATGCTGACAAATCGGGAGATAATGATTAGTCTGATAGATAATAATAATAAAATAAAAAGATACGGGGCATATCGCAAGTGGTATGCTCCGTATCTTTTTTGTTTTTATTACTTTTGTTACTTCTATTATTACTTGTCCTTTGAAGATATATGTGAATGAAAGCCTGATGATGTATTGGTATTCTCGATAGACTGGGAAGCAACATCAGCGGCATCCTTAAGAGCATTCTGCTCCTCCTGTTCCTTTGAAAGATTAAGCTTGTATTCAATCTTTCTAAGGAAAACATATGTAAGATATTCGCGTGAAGGAGTTGGAATAATACATCCGTATATATAGCGGTCGCCTGCCGGCTGGGTGCGGATCATGATACATTTAAAATGAAAGTTAAACTGTTTTCCATTCGCTTCATCCGAAAATGTTATATATGCAGTATTAGTGTCATATGGCAGCTCGCTGCTGACTGTGAAGGATAAGCCTTTATCAGATACATCAATTAAGTTAACCGGAATATTATCCTCATCCTTGTTACCGGAAGAAATATGTCCGGAAGCCTCAGTAGAAATGCGCTGGTTAAACCGCCTGTCACACTGGGAAGCAATGCTTGCATAGACACTGGTTGATATTTTGTAATAAGCAGATACGAAATCTGTGGTCTTGTATCCGATAGTTTCAATGTTTACATTTTTCCAGACTACACGGTTATTAGTTGCCGGATCTACAGTATAGAGATTGAATAATATGTTCTTATAAGAAGAAAAGTTAATTACGGCACCCTTTGATGTAAATGGAGCTATGAGAATGTAGCCATTCTTAGATGCAACAACGGAGGACGGCATTTCATAGCTTGCATTATCTATGGAGATTTCAATTGAAATCGGGCCACCTACAGGAATATCAGATATTAACATATAATCACCTCCAATGTATAATATTAACTATAGAATATCACAAAACTGCTGATTAATGAATGAAAATATGTTATATTTTTTGACAGGAAAAATCAAAGATTTTTCACACGCAGGAACGGAGGATGATAATGAGCTTTACACATTTGCATGTGCATACAGAATATTCCTTACTGGATGGTTCCAGCAAGATAAAGGAGATAACGAAGAGGGCTAAGGAGCTTGGAATGGACAGCCTTGCGATAACTGACCATGGTGTTATGTATGGCGTTATTGATTTCTACGAGGCGGCTAAGAAGGTAGGAATCAAGCCTATTCTTGGCTGTGAGGTGTATGTCGCGCCGGGTTCAAGATTCGATAAGGATGCCGGACAGAGTGAGGACAAATATAACCATCTTGTGCTGCTTGCGGAGAATAATACAGGTTATCAGAACCTGATGAAGATAGTATCCAAAGGATTTACGGAAGGCTTTTACTACAAGCCGAGAGTGGATAAGGAAGTACTTAGGGAATACCACGAGGGAATTATTGCCACGAGTGCATGTCTTGCAGGAGAGGTACAGAGGTATCTTTCAAGAGGCATGTATGAGACTGCAAGAGATACAGCGCTTGAGCTGCAGGACATATTTGGTAAGGGGAATTTCTTCCTTGAGCTGCAGGATCATGGAATAGCAGAACAGCACTATGTCAATCCACAGCTTATGCGTATGCATAATGAGACAGGTATTGAACTGGTATGTACGAATGATGTCCACTACACATATGCAGATGATGTGGATGCACATGACATATTGTTATGTATACAGACCGGAAAGAAATTATCTGACGAGAACAGGATGCGTTATGAGGGTGGACAGTTCTATCTTAAGTCCGAAGAGGAGATGGCAGAACTTTTTAAATATGCTCCAGAGGCTGTCGAAAATACTCACAGAATAGCAGAGAGATGTAATGTTGAGATAGAATTCGGAGTGACAAAGCTTCCGGCTTTCGATGTGCCAGAGGAGTATGGAAAGAATTCGTGGGTGTATCTTAATGCCTTATGCTATGAGGGTTTAAAGAAAAGATATCCGGATAAGACCGCAGATGTGAGCATTGATGATGTTATAAAGCAGGCAGAGGCAACAATAGTTAAGGACAGAAAGGATGTTGTCATAAAGCGGGCTGAGGATACTAATAATATATTCCAGCGCCTTTCCTATGAATTGTCAGTCATCTATTCAATGGGTTATGTAGACTATTTCCTTATCGTGTGGGATTACATTAATTATGCAAAGACACATGATGTTCCGGTAGGACCGGGGCGAGGCTCTGCGGCGGGAAGCCTTGTTGCCTACTGCCTTGGAATAACAACGCTTGATCCTATCAAATACAATCTCGTCTTTGAGCGTTTCTTAAATCCGGAGAGAGTATCCATGCCCGATATTGATGTGGACTTCGCACCGGATGGAAGACAGAAGGTTATAGATTATGTCATAGAAAAATATGGCAAAGAATGTGTCTGCCAGATAATCACATTTGGAACAATGGCGGCAAGGGCGGTTATTAAGGATGTCGGAAGGGTTATGGATCTTCCGTATGCGATGGTTGATAATATTGCGAAAATGATACCGCAGAAGGTCGGAGTTACGATAGACAGCGCCATGAATGGTGACGCGGACAGGGATATAAAGCCCAATGCGGAATTCAAGGCACTGTATGAATCGGATGAGACTGTGCGGGATCTTATAGATAAGGCTAAGAGGCTTGAGGGACTGCCAAGACACGCTTCTGTCCATGCGTCGGGAGTTCTTATAAGCCAGAGAGATGTTGGAGAGTATGTTCCGGTTGCTGTGGGGGCGGATAATGTAAAGGTAACACAGTTTGAAGGACCTACATTAGAGCATCTTGGACTGTTAAAGTTCGACTTCTTGGGATTGCGGAATTTAACTGTAATCCAGCAGACGGAAAAATGCGAGCAGCAGATTGATCCAACATTTTCAGTGGACAATATTCCGTATGATGATAAAGCAGTATATGAGTGCATCAGTCAGGGCAAATGTGCCGGAATATTCCAGTTAGAGAGTGGTGGAATGAAGAATTTCATGAAGGAGCTGAAGCCAGACTGCCTAGAAGATCTGATTGCCGGAATATCGCTTTACAGACCGGGACCTATGGATTTCATCCCACAGTATATCAAGGGAAAAGAGAATGCGGGCAACATAACCTATGACTGCCCACAGCTAGAGCCAATCCTGGAGCCGACCTATGGCTGTATGGTATATCAGGAGCAGGTTATGCAGATTGTGCGTGACCTTGCCGGCTATTCATGGGGCGGAAGTGACAATGTGCGTAGAGCCATGGCTAAGAAAAAGCTGGATGTAATGGAGCAGGAGCGCCAGAATTTCGTATATGGCAATGAGGCTAACGGAGTGCCGGGCTGTATTAAGAATGGCATAAGCGAGCAGACAGCCAATAAGATATATGACGAGATGATGGATTTTGCCAAATACGCATTTAACAAGTCACATGCGGCGTGTTATGCGGTTGTGGCATACCAGACAGCATATCTTAAAGTACATTTTCCGGTGATATATATGGCATGGCTTATATCGAGTATCACTGATAAAACCAGCAAGGTTGCAGAATATATTCTTGCGGCAAGGGAGATGGGAATTAATATCCTGCCTGTGGATGTCAACAATTCTGAGGCTGATTTCAGTGTGGAAGACAAGAATATAAGATATGGCTTTAATGCAGTAAAGAGCATGGGAAGACCTACTATAACGGCGATTATTGAGGAAAGAAATAACAATGGCGAATTCCATTCCATGCAGGATTTTATAACAAGAATGGTGGGAACGGTTAATAAGAGGACAGTAGAACATCTTATACTTGCAGGCGCATTTGACACATTTGGTAAAACAAGGCGGGGGATGCTTAGTGCCTATGGAAAAATGATTGACAACGCGGTCAAGCAGAATAAGGATGCCATCTCTGGACAAATGTCTCTTTTTGATTTCGTGAGCGACGAGGATAAGCAGAGACTTGAAATGAAGGTGCCTGATGTCAAGGAATTTGACAAGGAGGAGCTGCTGGAGCGTGAGAAAGAGGTTCTTGGCGTATATGTAACAGGACATCCACTGGATGAATATACTGGTATGTGGGAGAAGCATATATCCGCGAGAAGTACAGATTTTCTTATTGATGAGGAGACTGGCGAGACTAAGGCGGCAGACGGAACCAAGCAGACGATAGGCGGACTGATAAGGAATGTCAAGGTTAATATGACTAAGACCGGGCAGCAGATGGCATATCTTACTATTGAGGATTTCGTCGGAACGATTGAGGTTATCCTGTTTCCGAGGTCATATGAGAAGAACCGGAGAATTCTTGAGGATACTAATAAAGTATTTGTTACCGGACGCGTTCAGGCTAATGTAAATGCGGAGGCAAAGCTGATAGGAGACAGCCTGTTAAGCTTCGAGAGCGTTCCAAGAAGGCTGTGGCTGAGGTTTGGCAGCCTTGCAGAGTACGAGGCAGAAAGAGAAGCGCTTTCTGATATCCTTAAGGAATCGGACGGCAGGGATACAGTAACGATATACTGTGTGAAGGAGAAACAGAGGATTGCACTTCCGCCAAGCCAGAATGTGAAGATAACCTCCGACCTGATTTATAATCTTAAGAGCAGGTATGGCGAAAAAAATGTAGCAACAACATAAAAATTTATTAAGATTGGCAAAAATTTGTCAGAAAATGAAGATTTTTCTTTTATAATGTGGTAACATAAGACAGAAAAAATATTATAGAGATAGGAAAGGGAAAGTTATGGCAAAGGAAATTAAAACAATCGGCGTATTGACAAGTGGTGGAGATGCTCCAGGAATGAATGCTGCCATCCGTGCAGTTGTAAGAACTGCTTTGAATAAGGGACTTAAGGTCAAGGGTATTCAGAAGGGCTATAACGGACTTCTTAATGATGAGATAATTGATATGGACAAGCGAAGCGTTGCTGATATTATCCAGCGCGGTGGAACAGTCCTATATACAGCACGATGCATGGAATTCATGACAGAGGAAGGTCAGAAGAAGGGCGCAGAGGTATGCAGGAAGCATGGAATTGACGGTATTGTAGTAATCGGTGGTGACGGTTCCTTCAGAGGCGCACAGAAGCTTGCTGCACAGGGAATTAACACAATAGGACTTCCGGGAACTATCGACCTTGATATTGCATGTACTGACTATACTATCGGATTCGATACAGCCGTTAATACTGCAATGGAAGCCATTGACAAGATAAGAGATACTTCTACATCTCATGAAAGATGCAGTATTATAGAGGTTATGGGAAGAAATGCTGGATATATCGCATTATGGTGTGGTATTGCCAATGGTGCAGAGGATATTCTTCTTCCAGAAAGATATGATAATGATGAGCAGGCTCTTATTAACCATATTATCGAGGGCAGAAAGAAGGGCAAGAAGCACCACCTTATCATCAATGCAGAGGGTATCGGACATTCTACAGGAATGGCAAGAAGAATTGAGGCTGCAACAGGTATCGAGACAAGAGCTACTATATTAGGATATATGCAGCGTGGTGGTTCTCCTACATGTAAGGACAGAATGTATGCATCTATTATGGGCGCATATGCTGTTGACCTTCTTACAGAGGGAAAGAGCAACAGACTGGTAGCTTACAAGGATGGTAAGTTCGTTGACTTCGATATTGATGAGGCACTTGCCATGACTAAGGATATTAACGATTATGAATTCAATATAAGTGCATTGCTTTCTAAGTAATTGCACATACGGAAAGGTAACCTGACAATGATAACCAGTACCAGCAGTTCACAGGTAAAGCATGTGATATCATTGCTTTCCAAGTCTAAGGAAAGAAAGAAGAATAAGGAATATGTTGTTGAGGGAATCCGCATGGTATCTGAGATTCCGGCAGATATGCTTGTAAAGATATATATGTCGGAAAGATTTCAGGACAACAATTCTGAATATGTACAGAAGCTGACAGGAAAGTATGGAATAACTGCCACAGATATCGAGCTTGTCGCTGATAATGTATTTGACAGGATGTCACAGACACAGACTCCGCAGGGAATTATGGCTGTTGTAAGAATGAAAGATAACAGCCTTTCAGACATGCTTTCGGGTACTCCGTTGCTCATTATGGTTGAGAACCTGCAGGATCCCGGCAATCTGGGAACTATTCTCAGGATGGGTGAGGGAGCAGGCGTTACCGGTGTTATTATGAGTCCGGACACTGTTGATATATATAATCCTAAGACTATAAGGTCTACAATGGGTTCTATATTCAGAGTGCCATTCGTCTATGTACAGGATTTCAGTGAGGCAGTTACACAGTGTCAGAATGCAGGTGTTAAGGTATATGCGGCGCATCTTGAGGGAAGCAATACATATCTTGGTGAAGATTACAGCAAGGGAACTGCATTTCTTATAGGCAATGAGGGCAACGGTCTTACTGACAGGATTACCAGACAGGCAGATACACTTATAAGAATTCCTATGCAGGGAGAAGTTGAATCCCTTAACGCAGCGGTGGCATGTACGATTCTTACATATGAGGCTGTAAGGCAGAGAAATGTAATCAGATAGACAGTTACAATTGAATATATTGGTGTGATACTTCTGTAAAAATGAGGTGACAAGCCTGTCATATTATGATATAATTAGTCCATCAGATGTACGGAAAATCAAATGAGGGAGGTTGACAGGTATGGCTGGACGAGTGATAATTTTCACATCACATCACATCACATCACATCACATCACATCACATCACATCACATCACAGTCTAACTGTGCCCTTTTCGAACTTGGTAATAATGTAGATAATAAAAAGCACCATTTAATATAATCAGATATTCTCTGATTATATTAAATGGTGCTTTTTTGTTGTACATATTAAGAATTACAGAGTGCATATATTTAAAGATTTTCTTGCATTAACTAAAGAACATATACGAAAGTGAGGTAGGGATATGAATGTGAAGAAGAGGTTGAAGAAAGGAACAGCGATAATCCTGTCTCTGGCAATGACGCTAGGGATGATGCCGGCAATGTCGGGCGGTCTGGTGAAAACTACAGTGGTTAAGGCGGATGACAGTGGCAGCCAGGCACCGAGTGTTACAGCTTATGCAACTAAGGCACAGCTTATGGATGAAGATGGAACAATATTCAAGCCTAATAGCGATGGGATAGCCGCGAATACCGGAAAGATTAAGTTGGGTAAGAATAGTGCTGAAGAGGCACAGGAATGGTATGTGTTGGGAAAGGATAGCAGTGTGGAAGGAGATAATACTGCTATCTTTGCAACGAGTGCGGTTGAAGAGGCTCAGTGTTTTCAAAATAACACAAGCGCTATAACGATTAGTAAGGAAGATGGTTCTATTCTAGAAAAAGTATATTCTAATCATTATGGCGAAAGTGCATTAAGAAAATGCTTGCAGAGTATGACGAGTGATAATAGTAAATATTTCGCAACTAAAGAGTTGGAATTGTTGAATGCAACAACAGTCACAACATTAGATACCAAGAGTGGTGAATCTTATACTACATCTGATAAGTTGTATGCACCGGATGGTAAATACAGTGGGTATAATTCAGATGATTCAAAAATTATAACTGTCAGCAACAGCAAAAAACTGCAAATGAGCCAATATTGGTCTAATAATAATGAGTGTTTTTGGCTTCGTTCGCCATATATAGACATCGATACATATGCGAATTATGCAATTGGCGGTTCTTCAGTTACAAAGGAGGAAGTTACTCACAAATACGGCGTTCGTCCGGCATCCAATCTGAATCTGTCATCAGTGCTTTTTGCATCATCTGCAGAGGCGATGACTGGTTATGGGGCAGAGG
>CAVKBP010000018.1:0-2523 GCA_963654395.1 Ruminococcus sp. CAG:382 | reverse complement strand
GGCAGAGGTAATTGAAAATGATACAGCCATGACTCTGCGACTGGATGGAAGCTCAAAAAATATAGGTGCAGTTACATATGATGCCAATAAGGAAACTATTAACATAACAAAAGGAACAACAGCAGCAACCGTAGCTGTAATTGTTCAAGGCAATAATGGTGGTACCGACTGGTATTATAGTAAACAGATTGGTGGAAATGAATCAATATCGACAAATGATATTAAGTCAGAGATGGGTGATATAACGGGAATTTCTGATCCATCTGATATTAATCTGAATAACTGCAAGATATGGCTTGAGACTACAGAAGATGACATGATCTATGCAGTAGAGGCTGTAGTCAAGACAGTTGAACTTGGAACAAGCGTAATAGCAAATCCTACAGCACCAATTAATAAGGAAACGAATTGGACAGGAAGCTATGTTTACTTTGGTGCATATAATGGAAGTCCAGTAAAGTATAGAGTCCTTGACAAAAATACAACGGTTTTTAGTAAAAGTACTGCAGGGGAAGCGTCTGAAAATGAGACCATGCTTATTGACTGTGATAGTGTATTGCGGGTTGATAAATTCGATAATACAAGCAATAAGTGGTCTGAAAGTTATATAAAGAAATATCTTAACAGTGTTGGCGATTATAGTGAAAGTGGTTTTTTGACAAAATCTTTTACCATATTAGAAAAAAATGCTATAGCAGAAAGCACTAAGAGTAGTGCAAGTGAAGCAGATGGAAATGGATGGGAAAATTTAGAATATGCAAGCCTTGAAGATGAAAAAATCTTCTTATTAGATGCAAAGGAAGCTACCAACATAGCATATGGTTATAGCGATACTAATAACAAAGGATATATCAGAAGGAAGTCAGGAAGTAGTACATTCTGGTGGATGAGATCTAGTTATACAGGAAATGATACTGAAGCTGGATGCTGTGGAAGAGATGGTAGCATGGGTAATCGTCCTGTCAATGGTAGTAGTAATAATCATGTCGGCGTAAGTCCAGCTCTAAACATAGACCTGTCATCCATCCTCTTCACATCTGCCATCAAAGGCAATGCAGGAGAGACAGGAACAGAGTATAAGCTGACACTCTTAGACAATGATTTGAATGTGACTTGTACCGAAATAACTAGAAAAGGCGATAAGTTAACAATTAAATATAATATGAGCGGTGACGATTACACTAGTGATAAAACGCAGGTTTCTATGCTCATATTAAATGGAATATATGACGAACAAGGTAACAGCGACGATGTAAAAGTACTTGCCTACGGCGCATTAGATGTGGATGAAAGCTCATCAGGAACAGGTACATTTGAACTTCCAGAGGAGCTTTCTGATCAGGTATGTGGCGAAGATTATTATGCCTATATCATTGCAGAGAATATCAATGGAATTTATGAAACAGATTATGCAAGTAAACCAGTTTCAGTTAGTGTTCCAGCAAAGCCATGGGAAGCACCGACAGTTAATACTATAAATATCGGCACACCGGGAATCATAGATCCGGCAGTACCTGCAAACACTGACAGTACATGGACAGGAAGCTATGTTTACTTTGGTAAATATAATGGAAGCCCTGTAAAATACAGAGTACTTGATAAAGAATCGATAGACTTTAGTGCAGATGGAAAAACCAAGACCATGCTTCTTGACTGCGACAGCATACTTTTTGAAAGTAAGTTTGATGACAGCAGTAATGTATGGTCAACCAGTTATATAAGGAGGTTTTTAAATAGCGAAAAAGCTGATGGTTATGATTATAGTGAAAAAGGCTTTTTAACAACAGCTTTTTCGTCATTAGAGAGAAAGGCTATAGCATCAAGTACAAAAGCAAGAGGTGAAGATATATCGTATTATGATTATGATTCTAATTTTTCACCCCCTCTCAGGAAACTAAAATGTAATTATGCAGCTCTTGAAAGTGATAGAATTTTTCTACTAGATGCAAGTGAAGTTACAAATTCAAGTTATGGATACAGTGAGTCTACATCCTACAATTATTATGGTTATTATTTAAGTAGAGAGAAAAATTGTGCTGGTTATTATAATTGGTTGTTGAGGTCTTCAGTTTCAAATGTAAATGAAGATAACACAATACAGTATGTTGAAACAATATTTAATGGTAGGGGAGTTTTTTTGCATAGTAAACTTCGTTATACAGGTGGAGTCAGTCCCGCATTAAACATCACCCATTCATCCATCCTTTTTACATCAGTGGCTAATGATAACGGAATGAAAAAAACATCCGCTATCACAGCAGATACAAAACAGATAAGCACGACTCAGGCAAAAGAATGGAAGCTGACTCTGGCAGATGATAGCAAGAAGATTAATGTTACAAAAGATGAGACTGTTATAATGACAGCAGATGGAACAGTTACAGTTCCATATACCTACGCAGATGATGACAGTACAGATGCAAAGGTAAATCAGATTTCTGTTATGATTACAGATAAAGAATATACAGACAGTAGCGCTTCAATTTTATACTATGGAGCATTACAAGGTGTGGATGTTAATAA
>CAVKBP010000017.1:0-21925 GCA_963654395.1 Ruminococcus sp. CAG:382 | reverse complement strand
TAGTAAAAGACTTTGTGTTTGGGAATTTTAGATGAGGTAGCAAGAGTCTGCTTAACTCATTTATTTAACAATCATAAAGTTGATGAATATATTGGAAAATTTGATGTTTCAAAAGAAGAGTTGACTCTTATAAAAGACGAATTAGATAAAGTAATATTTGATGAATATGACAAGTTGATTCAATTATGTGATTGTTTAGCAGGAACAAATGGTGTTCTTGATATTGAAATGAGAATGAATGATGTAAAGAGAAGATATGGATTTTATCCGCAACAAAAATGGGATTCCAACATAACATTCAATACTGGTGACGAGGTAATAATTACAATACTTGACAGGATAAATGTGACAAGAAAAGAAACTAGGGCAGAGAAAAGGCGCAGAATTGTTGATTTGGGAAAATATGTTATGCCTAGTGGGAGAAGTGTGGAAGAAATTGATGATTATATAAGGGGGCTTAGAGATAATGACAGATTTTAGAAAAATATTTATTGATACTGCCCCTATTATATACTACTTGTAAAATAGCGAATTGTACTATGAAAAGATGAAGGCATTTTGGAAAGAATATAATGAATGTGATTATGTCACATCAGCAATTACAGTTACTGAATATCTGACATATCCATATAGACAGGACGATATGAAAATGGTGGAATTTTTTTACGCATTTATTAACGATATGGATATACAGCTAAGGGAAGTGGATGTAAGAATTGCGGAGAAGGCTGCGCAAATCAGGGCAGAATATAAATTTTTTAAGACAATGGATTCTTTGCAGTTGGTAACAGCGTGTATCATGGGATGTGATTTATTCTTGACAAATGATAAGCAGTTAAGGCAATTCAAGGAAATTAAGTGTATCACAGTAGATGAACTGGAATAATAGAAAGGAGACATTAGATAAATAGATTAATGTTATTCCTGCTATACAGCAGTTGGATAGAAAAGATGTGGCAGAAGCTATTGTGAAAGAGATTCATAATGACAATAAAGGCTTATCGTATGATGTATTGAATAAACAATAGCTGATTAAGATTGAAAATTAATGGCAGAGGTCGTAATGACTTCTGCCTTTTGTATTTAAGGAACAAGAGGTTGAAATTGTTGACTTTGTACGGATTTGTCAGTTGAAAAAGCGGCTATAGGATGATATACTAAACAGGCATATTCAAGCCTGACTTTCAGATTTGCAGAAATATTAAAAGGTCAGGCGGGGTAAAATAAGGAGGTTTCAATACAATGGAAGCATACAAGCAGGAATTTATAGATTTTATGGTAGAGAGTGATGTATTAAAGTTTGGGGATTTTACCTTGAAGAGTGGAAGAAAGTCACCTTTCTTCATGAATGCAGGTGCATATGTTACAGGAACACAGCTTGCAAGGCTTGGCGAGTACTATGCTAAGGCTATTCATGAAACCTATGGTGATGATTTTGATGTACTTTTCGGACCGGCATATAAGGGAATCCCTATCAGTGTGGTTACAGCAGTTGCATACGCAAAGCTTTATGGCAAGGAAGTAAGATACTGCTCAGACCGTAAGGAAGAGAAAGACCATGGTGCCGACAAGGGAGGATTTCTTGGAAGCAAGTTAAAGGATGGCGACAGAGTCATTATGATAGAGGATGTGACAACATCAGGTAAGTCAATGGAGGAGACAGTTCCTAAGGTAAGAGGGGCAGCAGATGTTACTATCGTCGGACTTATGGTTTCACTAAACCGTATGGAGGTAGGACTTGGCGGAAAGGTGAGCGCACTTGAGGAGATTAAGGAAAGATATGGCTTCCCGACAAGCGCGATTGTTTCCATGGCAGATGTTGTAGAGCACCTTTATAATAAAGAGTGCGAGGGCAAGGTAGTTATTGATGATGCACTTAAGGCTGCAATCGACAAATATTATGCAGAATATGGTGTTAAGAACGCATAAAACAGATGTTGAGTAGCTGATGTTAATGGAGGGCTAATTATGGAAGAGAATCTTTATAAGAAATTAAAGTCAGTAGGAGCTTCTAATCTTGTATTTGGCATTCTGACAATACTTTTTGGTATCGGTGCAGGTGTAATGATGATTATTAATGGTGCAAGACTTCTTGCACACAGATCAGATAGCTTATTCTAGTGAAGGGGAACTGCCTGGTGGGGAAATATGCCTGCCGGGCAGATTTGTTATGAAAAAGAAACATTATGTGACACTTATAAAATGGGCGCTTTTTGTTATATATATGCTGCTGCTCTTTTATGTAGTCTTCTTTGCAGAGGGAATGGGAAGGGCAGAGACAGCCAGCGGTTACAAGTATAATCTGACATTGTTAAGGGAAATCAGGCGCTATTGGAAGTATCTTGGACGATTCGATTCACTCGGCTGGATAGCATTTTTAAATATCATTGGAAATGTGCTGGCATTCGTGCCGTTTGGCATATTCGCGCCGTGGCTTACTAATGGCAGGATAAATGTAGTCGCTACATTTGCATATGGATTCGCACTGTCGCTTTCAATAGAAACGATACAGCTTATATTCAAGGTTGGCTGCTTTGATGTTGATGACCTTGTGCTTAATGTAACAGGCGCATTGTGCGGATATGTGATATATGCGGTAGTGCACGGAATTGTCAGAGTATTAAAAAAGGACAGGTGAAGATATGAAGCTTTTTAACAAATATAAATTCTCAGATAAGAGTCAGGCGCTCGGTGGCCTGATATCAACTTCAATGGGAATACTGTCACTGCTTTCTTTCGGTTACGGAGTGTATCTGTCTTTTAAGGCACAGGGAGAGGGCGGTTTAAGAGTAGGAAGTCTTGGAATACTAAGTCTTATTCTTGCAGTAATCGGAACGATAATCGGGCTGATAAGCTTTAAGGAAGATAACAAGTTCTATGGTATGTCAAGGCTTGGCTCGATGATGTGCGGAATAATAGCAGTATTTATGATAGCAGTATTTCTGATGGGAATATAAAGGAGAGTAGAATTGTTTAATGATAATGTAGAAGAGCGTTACGGGCTTGCAATAGATAGAATCAGACAGATAGCTGACGAGCCGGGGCTTAAGACTGACGGCTATGCAGATTATTTCAAATGTGTTGCTGCATTTATTCTTAAGATGGATAAGCTGGCGGCTGACTTAAGGGCAGAGGCTTATAAAGATTATCCGCTTGAAAAATGTAAGGAATTAAATACAGGATTATATGAGGATGTAATCGGAGAGGCATATGAGACAAGCTATGCCAATCCGGCATATGCAGCTTCAAGGCTAGGACTTTCAGAGGGAAGGCTTTTGTCATTCCTTTATGTTGAAATCAGAGGAATGATTGTGTACGCATACGAGGGCAGGATAGCAGAGATGACAGCGCTTATGGAGCTTTTCGTTGAGGTGTACTGCATGTGTGTGTCAACAGAAGCAGACTTTGGAAAGCCTGATTACAAGCAGATGAAGGAAGCTGTATACTGGTATGTAAGTGATTACAGTGATGATCTTATGGAGTACAGGGTAAGAGAGCTGTTAGATCCAAAGCTTGATTTTGCAACGAGGATTATTATGGAGTCTGACCTTACAGATTTAAGATATTTATACAGGTTTGGTGAGTATATTACTGACAATGAAATTAAGATGGCAGAGTATCTTAATTCACTGGATGAAGAAGAAATCCAGAGGATGGCGGACACATTTACAGAAGGCTACAGAATCGGATTCGAGCTTACAGGCAAGGATCTGTCGAAGAAGAAAACTGTCAATATACGATACTGTCTGGGATTTGAGAGGCTTGTAAGGGCAGAGATTAAGAATTTTGAAGGGCTTGGGCTTAAGCCTACGATATACAGGGCTGCGGTCAATACAATTAATAAAAGGCTTAATATCAAGGTTGGTTATTATGGTGCAAATCCTAACAAACAGATGGATTTCGACCACCGTTTTGACAATGCGCTTTATATGGATGGCGAATTTGTTGAAAGAAAGACCGGTGCATTAAAGCTTGCATATGAGAAGAATAAGGAGCTTGCGGCGGTGCATGGCGGTCCGGCTGTTATGGAGGTGTTCGGCGAGGCTCCATTTGAGCCACAGATTAAGAGCGAGGCGTTAAGCCTGGATGCAAAGCAGCAGAAGCTTTCTGTAAAATACAGCAATGACGCGGGAAGTATTGTCAATGAGTATATCAGGGGCGAGGAGAGAAGCTTTACGATAATTGCTTATCCGGTTCCGGAGATTGGTGATGATTTCAGGGAGATTTTCGAGGGTACTGTTAAGATTAATACTCTTGATTATGACAAATATAAAAAAATCCAGCAGGCGCTTATTGATGTGCTTGATACAGCACAGTATGTAGAGGTTAAGGGAACTAACGGAAACTGCACTGATATGAAGGTTTCTATTATGAAGGTTACTGACCACAGGACACAGACTGTATTTGAAAACTGCCTTGCAGATGTGAATATTCCGCTTGGAGAAGTATTTACATCACCTGTGCTTAAGGGAACAACAGGTGTGCTTAATGTGAGCAGTGTGTACCTTAATGATATCAAGTTTAATAATCTGACAGTTACATTCGAGGACGGATTTGTTAAGGATTACACATGCACGAACTTCGATGATGAGACTAAGAATAAGGAGCTTTTTAAGGCAAATGTGTTATATGACCACGACACCCTGCCACTCGGCGAGTTCGCAATAGGAACTAACACGACAGCGTATGTATTTGCCAATAAGCATGATATTGTATATAAGCTTCCGATTCTTATTGTTGAGAAGATGGGACCACATTTTGCAGTCGGAGATACCTGCTATTCAAGGGCAGAGGATGTCTATGTGACTAATCCGGACGGCAAGGAAATTATCTCAAGGGATAATGAGGTTTCGCTTCTTAGAAAGACAGAGCCGGACAAGGCTTATTATAACTGCCATACTGATATTACAATTCCATATGATGAGATTGGCAATATCACTGTTGTGGCAGAGGACGGAACAAGAACGGACTTAATTAAGAATGGCAGATTTGTCTTAGATGGCACGCTGGCGCTTAATGATGCATTTTTACAGGAACAGTAATATTTGTACATGGGCTTTTTCTTGACGCATAGTTTAAAACCAAGTACAATAATGCATAAGTGTTTTTCACTGATTAAAATTATATCTATCGGACATAGGAGGTTAATATGGCTTTAGTAGGAATTGTTATGGGAAGTGACTCTGATATGCCTGTTATGGCTAAGGCAGCAGATATTCTTGAGCAGTTAGGAATTTCATATGAGATGACAATTATCTCAGCACACAGAGAGCCGGATGTATTCTTTGAATATGCTAAGAGCGCAGAGGAGAAGGGCTTTAAGGTTATTATTGCAGGTGCAGGTATGGCAGCACATCTTCCGGGTATGTGCGCAGCTATTTTCCCAATGCCTGTTATTGGTATTCCAATGCACACAACATCACTAGGCGGTAGAGATTCATTATATTCAATAGTACAGATGCCTACAGGTATTCCTGTTGCTACTGTTGCTATTAATGGCGGTGCCAATGCAGGAATTCTTGCAGCCAAGATTCTTGCAACATCTGATGCAGCACTTCTTGACAGACTTAAGGATTATACTAAGAACCTTAAGGAAAGTGTTCAGAAGAAGGACGCAAGACTTCAGGAAGTAGGATATAAGAATTACTAAATAAGTACAGCGAAAATCAGGCAGGAATAGAATGGAGGATAACATGGATTACAAAAAATCTGGAGTTGATATTGAAGCTGGTTACAAGTCAGTTGAGTTAATGAAAGAGGCTGTCAAGTCTACTATGAGAGAAGAGGTTTTAGGTGGACTTGGCGGATTCTCAGGTGCATTTTCACTTGCTAAGATTAAGGAGATGGAAGAGCCTGTATTACTTTCAGGAACTGACGGCTGTGGAACTAAGGTTAAGTTAGCTTTTATTATGGATAAGCATGATACTATCGGTATCGATGCAGTTGCTATGTGTGTTAATGATGTTGTATGTGCAGGTGGAGAGCCACTCTTCTTCCTTGACTACATTGCATGTGGCAAGAATTATCCGGAGAAGATTGCTACTATCGTTGGTGGTGTTGCAGAGGGCTGCAGACAGTCTGAATGTGCGCTTATCGGGGGAGAGACAGCAGAGCATCCGGGACTTATGCCTAAGGATGAATATGACCTTGCAGGCTTTGCTGTAGGCGTTGTTGATAAGAAGGATCTTATCACAGGCGAGAATATCAAGCCGGGTGATACTCTTATCGGTATCGCTTCAAGTGGTGTACACAGCAACGGCTTCTCACTTGTAAGAAGCGTATTCACTATGACAGAGGAATCTCTTAACACATACTATGATTCACTTGGAAAGACTTTAGGGGAGGCACTTCTTGCTCCAACTAAAATATATGTTAAGACTATGAAGGAAATCAAGAAGGCAGGCGTTAAGGTTAAGGGCTGCAGCCATATCACAGGCGGCGGTTTTTATGAAAATGTGCCTAGAATGCTTCCAGAGGGTGTTAAGGCTGTTATTAAGAAGGACAGCTATGATGTACCACCTATCTTTAAGATGCTTGCAGTTGATGGCAATATCGAAGAGCATATGATGTACAACACATTTAACATGGGTATCGGTCTTGTGCTTGCTGTTGATCCTGCTGATGTGGATACAGTTATGACAGCAGTTAAGGCTGCCGGAGAAACTCCATATGTTATCGGAAGCATTGAGGCTGGCGAGAAGGGAGTTACTTTATGCTAAGAGTTGCAGTCATGGTTTCCGGAGGCGGAACTAATCTTCAGGCTATTATAGATGCTGTTAAAGCTGGAACTATTACGAACACAGAGCTTGTAGCAGTTATAAGCAATAATGCCGGAGCATATGCACTCACAAGAGCTAAGGATAACAATATTCCAGCATACTGCATATCACCTAAGGATTATGAGAGCAGGGATGCATTTAACGATGCACTGCTTGAGAAAGTGAATGAGCTTAAGGTTGACCTTATTGTACTCGCAGGCTTTCTGGTAAGAATCCCAGAGAAGATGGTTCATCAGTACAGCCACAGGATTATTAATATCCACCCATCACTTATACCGTCCTTCTGTGGAGTAGGCTTCTATGGACTTAAGGTTCACGAGGCAGCCTTGGCAAAGGGTGTAAAGGTATCAGGTGCAACTGTGCATTATGTGGACGAAGGAATGGATACAGGAAAGATCATTTTCCAGAAGGCAGTAGATGTGCTTGACGGGGATACTCCTGAAACCCTGCAGAGAAGGATTATGGAGCAGGCTGAGTGGAAGCTTCTTCCTGAGGCAATTAATAAGATTGCCAATGAACATGTTAATTAAATGTTATTGTAGTACATCGTTTCATAAATAACTGAACCCAAAAACAGGCAGATTTTTGGGGCAGTTATTTAGAAATCGATGTACTAGGTATATAGACACAATATGCGGAGGAATTAAGATGAAAGTATTAGTTGTAGGCAGCGGCGGAAGAGAGCATGCAATATGCTGGAAGTTAAGCAAAAGTCCTAAGGTTGATAAGATATACTGTGCACCGGGTAATGCCGGAATTGCAGAGCTTGCTGAATGTGTTGATATCAAGGCTATGGAGTTTGACAAGCTTGTAGCCTTTGCTAAGGAAAACAGCATTGACCTTACTGTTATTGGTATGGATGATCCACTTGTTGGCGGTGTTGTTGATGTATTTGAGGCAGAGGGCTTAAGAGTATTCGGACCAAGAAAGAATGCAGCTATTCTTGAGGGGTCTAAGGCATTTTCTAAAGACCTTATGAAGAAATATAATATTCCAACAGCAGCTTATGAAACATTTACATCAGCCAAGGACGCCAAGGAGTATCTTGAGACTGCTGAATATCCTATTGTTCTTAAGGCTGACGGACTGGCACTTGGTAAGGGCGTTCTTATATGTGAGAACAAGGCTGACGCACTTGCAGGTGTTGATGAGCTTATGCTTGATAAGAAATTCGGAACAGCAGGTGATACAATTGTCATTGAGGAATTCATGACAGGCCGTGAGGTTTCAGTACTTTCATTCGTTGATGGCAATACAATTAAGATTATGTCATCAGCCCAGGACCATAAGAGAGCCAAGGATGGTGATCAGGGGCTTAATACAGGCGGAATGGGCAACTTCTCACCATCTCCTTTCTATACTAAGAAAGTTGATGAGTTCTGTAAGAAATACATTTATCAGGCAACTGTTGATGCAATGAAGAGCGAGGGCAGACCCTTCAAGGGAGTTATCTTCTTTGGACTTATGCTTACCCCTAAGGGACCTAAGGTTCTTGAGTACAACGCAAGATTTGGCGATCCTGAGGCACAGGTTGTTCTTCCAAGAATGAAGAATGATATCGTTGATGTATTTGAGGCATGTATTGACGGAACTCTTGATAAGATTGACCTCCAGTTTGAGGATAATGCATGTGTATGCGTAATTCTTGCTTCTGACGGATACCCACTCGCATATGAGAAGGGCTTTGAGATTAAGGGAATGGAGAATTTCAAGGGAAAGGATGATTATTTCTTATTCCATGCAGGTTCTAAGTTCAATGAAGAAGGCAAGGTTGTAACTAACGGAGGAAGAGTTCTCGGTGTTACAGCACTTGGAAAAGACCTTAAGGAAGCAAGAGCTAAGGCTTATGAGGCTACTGAATGGGTAGACTTTGCTAACAAATATATGAGACATGATATTGGCAAGGCAATTGATGAAGCTTAATTAGTTAGTGGTAAGTAAAATGGGGGCAGATGGCTGGCGGATACCGGTTATCTGCCTTAGTGTGTAAATAAGGAAGCATTTATATGCAGTCCGGTATGACAGGATAGGTCATATGGATATATGGATTGCGGTTTGGAAACAAGGAGGAATTATGAAAATAACACCGGTTAAGGGTACTAATGATTATCTTCCTAATGAGGTTGAAATCAGGGATTACCTTCAGAATGAGATTTTAAAGGTATATGTTGCTAATGGATTTGAACACATTACAACACCTATTATTGAGGATATTGAGAATCTTGATAAGAGTGATGGTGGTGAGAACTTAAATCTTATATTCAAGATTATGAAAAGAGGAGACAAGCTTGAGAAGGCGGTAGGCTCACTTAAGGAAAATCCTAAGACAGGAACAGCGTGTGAAAATGAAATTGCGGATATGGGATTAAGATATGACCTTACACTTCCGTTAAGCCGCTATTTTGCTAATAACAAGGACAAGCTCACACTTCCTATGAAATGTATCCAGATGGACAGGGTGTACAGGGCTGAAAGACCGCAGAAGGGCAGACTCCGCGAGTTCGTACAGTGTGATATTGATATTATCGGTTCTGATTCTACTGATTCAGAGGTTGAGCTTATTCTTACAACAACCAAGGCTCTCAAGGCTATTGGCATGAAGAATTTCAAGGTTAAGATTAACGACAGAAGACTTCTTCGTTCATTCCTTCAGAATTGTGGATTTGCTGAGGAGCAGCTTGACAGTGTGTGCATAACCTTTGACAAGATGGACAAGGTCGGACTTGACGGAGTTAAGGCAGAGCTTACAGACAAGGGCTTTGACGCTGCTGCAATCGATAAATTTATTGGATTCTTCGGAAGTGTTTCAAGTGCGCAGGAGATAAGCCTTGAAAGCGTTGAGGCTATACTTGAGGATAAGGCTCCGGCAGAGAGTGTAAGAGGAATCATCAATACTGTAAATGAGCTGTCAGACGGTCAGTTTGATGTTGTATTTGACTTATCCTTAGTAAGAGGACAGGGCTATTATACAGGAACAGTATTCGAGGTTGAAAGCATAGATTTCAAGGGCGCTATCGCAGGCGGTGGAAGATATGATAATCTTATCGGCAAATTCTTAGGACAGCAGGTGAGCGCTGTTGGATTTTCAATCGGATTCGAGAGAATCTTTTCAATTCTTATGCAGAATGGAGTTGAGACTAAGGCGGCAGCAGACAAGCTTGCTGTTATGTATGATGAAGGACAGGTTAAGGAAGCATTTGTCATAGCAGAGAAATACAGGGCAGAGGGCAAGGTCTGCTCATTATATGTAAAGCCTAAGAAGATGGGCAAGTTCCTCGGAAAGCTTGAGGAGCGTGGATATAAGGGCTTCATTAATGTCAGCAATGGAGATGAGATAAGCCTGTTTTAGTACAGTGTTTCAGAAATAACCGGAAGAATTATGGCGCAGCCTTTTTAAGGGCTGCGCTTATTGCTTCTATGAAGACGGAATATGTATATCTGCTGGCTGAATCATAGCTTATGTTAGTCGTTCCGGCTTCCATGACCTTAGAGGCAACCTCGTCAAATGAAGTCGTAAGCTTAGGGTACATGGTAGTGACTGCTTCAGAAAGATTAACCAGTTCAATGCTGTTAATATTAGAGGAATCGACAGTAACCTGTATATCAACAGGATTGCCGTCTAAAAGAATAGAAGCAGTATACACTCCGGGGTTAAACTGCACAGCACCAGCGTTATCAAGAGGTGTTTCGATATCAGAGATATCAGAGGAAGCAGACGCATTGACAGTGCTGCTTTTAGGCTGTGTGGTGCTTCGTGAACTACCGGAGCCTGCGCTGCCAGAGCAGATAATGGCAATTATAATAAATGCAGTTACAATAGCAGCAGCAACAGCCCCGATAAGAAGCTTTTTAAATGGTATAACAACAATTTTAGTCTGACTCATCACAAGGAAACCTGCCCTTCATATTCATTATTACAAAGTATATGGTGGGGCAGGCCAGATTATGCTTATATAATCACTCTTACAATAAATAATTTATCAGTCACACTGAACTGACATTTTCCGTTCAGTCTTCCGGCTGTCTGCTTTATACTCTCAATCTCTTTCTGGAACTGTACATTTTTAATCTGCATTAAATAATTCTCGGTTGAAATCTGCTGATGGCGCTCGAACTGGCGGCAGAGAACGACGCAGAATATCAGATAGCAGATGCACATTATAAATGGGACGAATTCCACTACAATATGGCTGCCTTCTTAAGTATGAATTGTAATTGGATAGATAATCGGCTATACTGATAAAAGCTATATTGGCAGCAGTACTAGTGGAAGACCAGAAAAAGTGTATAGAATACCATGAAACAGGTCGGAAAAAGTGTGAATATAAGCATGAAACAGGTTGGAAAAAGTGTAAGTAAAAGCACGAATAAGGTCGGAAAAAATGTAGAAATGGTATAAAATAAGCAGACAAAATTTTAAAAGGGGATACACTCATGTCATTACAATTAATTCTAGGTAGCTCTGGTGCGGGTAAATCGCACTATCTGTACACACATATAATTGAAGAGTCAATGAAGCATCCGGACAGGAATTATGTGGTCGTTGTGCCGGAGCAGTATACTATGGCAATTCAGAAAAGGCTCGTGTCCATGCACCCGAGAAAGGGAATACTGAATATAGATGTTGTGAGCTTTGAGAGGCTTGCGTATAAGGTGTTCGAGGAAGTGGGCGAGGACAAGCTTGAGGTTCTTGATGATACAGGAAAGAATCTGATTATTAAAAGAGTATTGGAGCAGAACAAAGCCAGATTAAAGTATTTTGGAAGCAATCTGTCTAACACAGGCTTCGTGTCAGAGATGAAGTCGGTTATATCAGAAATGCTTCAGTATGATATTAAGCCAGAGGTTATGCAGGAGGCGGCTGGCGCAGCGTACAGCGATTCAGAGGGAAGCGCGGCGCTTCAGTATAAGCTTGATGATATCGTGCTGGTCTACAACGCATTTGCAGAGTACATAGATAAAAACTATATAACTAAAGAAGAAATACTTGATAAATTATGCATCCGGGTTACACAGTCAGAAAGAATTAAGAATTGTGAGATTGCATTTGACGGATTTACAGGATTTACTCCGGTCCAGTACAATCTGCTGACGATTCTTTTATCAATGTGTCCGAAGATATATGTTTCGCTGACAATTGACGCGTCGGAGCGTGAAAATCTGGTCAGAGGCAGGGAAGAGCTTTTCTACATGAGCAAGGACTGCGTATCCAAGCTGTATAGGATATGTGATGAGGAGCATGTTAAGCTTCTGGAGCCTGTATATATTGCAGGAAGTGAAGTGCCGGGAAAGAATGTTATTATAAATGTTGATTCAAGATTTAGAAATTCAGAGGAGCTTAGGTTTCTTGAACAGAATCTGTTCAGAAGCAGTGTGGGGAAATACAACAAAAAGACTAATAATATAGTCATATATGAAGCCTCTTCTGCCAAGGAAGAATTAACATTTGCAGCAGGAGAGATTATAAGGCTTACAAGGCTGTGCGGATACAGGTATAACGAGATTGCAATTGTTACTGCGGATATGGACAGCTATGGCAGGCTGGCTGCCAATATATTAAAGCAGAATGATATAACATATTTCCTTGATTACAAGCGTCATGTGACTGATAATCCTTTCATTGCGGCGATTAACGGCGCGCTTGGAATTATAGAGAATAATTACAGCTATGACAGTGTTCTGGGATTCCTTAGGACTGGAATGAGCGGAATGGAGCGTGAAGACATTGACCTGCTTGACAATTACTGTATTGCAGTCGGAATCAGGGGCAGGGGAAAGTGGCATGAGCCATGGATAAGAAAATTCAGGGGGACTGTGAATAATACTGACCTTGAAAAGCTCAATTCGTTAAGGTCAATGATAACTGACATGCTAGATCCATTGGAAGAGGTGCTTAAATCTAAGGAAGCAGATGTGGCTGATATGGTGAGGGCGCTCTATGAATTTCTTGTGCGTGAAAATATGGAGAATAAGGTCAGAGCGCTCAATGATAATGAGTACACTGGTGATGAATATGCGCAGGTTTATAGAAAGGTCGTAGAGGTTTTAGATAAAATGTATGCGCTTCTTGGAAGCGAGAAGGTCGGCATTAAGGAATTTAACAGGATTCTCGCGTCGGGATTTCAGGAGATTAAGATTGGACTTATTCCGCAGACTAACGACTGTGTCCTGATTGGTGACATAGAAAGAACCCGTCTTGATAATATCAAGGTCATGTTTTTCGTTGGGGTAAATGACGGCAATGTTCCTAAGAAGGCAGATTCCAGAAGCGTATTGTCAGAGAGCGACAGGGAATATCTTGAGGATAAGGGAATAGAAATGTCGGCTTCTGTGAGGGAGAAAGCATTTACACAGAGATTCTATCTGTATCTTATCATGACGAAGAGCGCTGAGAAGCTGTATATGTCTTATGCTGTGAAAAATACCGAGGGTGCGGCGCTGATGCCCTCTTATATTATAAGGAGCATGAAAAAAATGTTTCCACAGTGTGGCAGGCTGTCTTACAAGGCGGCAGCACAGCAGAATTCTTATGTGACTATACCACATGCGGATAGCAGCTTTGAACAGACTAAAGCTATTAATAATGTAGACGAAGATATTATTGCTTCGCTTACAGGTGGCAGGCTTGTCGGAAGTGTCACATCATTTGAAAGCTTTGCAGAGTGTCCGTTGAGGTACTATCTAAGATACGGGGTTGATTTAAAAGAGCGGGAGGAATTTACATTTTCACCAGTAAACTTCGGTGTCGTGCTGCATGCAGTCATCCGCGAGGTGTGCGAGGAAATTAAGAAAAATGGCGAGTCGTATTATCTGATATCAGATGAGAAGCGTCACGAGATGGTAAAGAAAAGTGTGACCGCGATTACGGACATTTATCAGAACAGCATACTTAAGGATTCGAGCCGCAATTCGTTCATGATTAAGCGTATGGAAGACCTTGCAGACCGCACTATATGGGCGATGGGCGAGCAGCTAAAATGTGGTGATTTCGTGCCATTTGTATTCGAGCATAAGTTTAATATGGAGGTTGGGAACGGTGACAGAAAGCAGCTTATGAGCGGTACGATTGACAGAGTGGATATATGCGAGAACGATACGGATGTGTATGTAAGAATTATTGATTATAAGACTGGCAGGAAGGATTTCAACCTTGTAAAGACTTATTACGGAATTGATATCCAGCTTATGGTCTATATGGAGGCGGCATTGAAGCTTGTGGCGAAGCTGCGTCCCGGTAAAAATGTAATTCCTGCCGGAGTGTTTTATTATAATATAAGTGATCCGATTGTGTCTGCTACAACAGAGAGTGCGGATGAGATAGAGGATAAAATCAAGGGCGAGCTGCGCCTTAAGGGGATGGTTAATTCAGACAGGGATATTGCCGAGAGAATGGATAATACCGATGGTACTTCGCTTAATATTCCTGTGAGCAGAAAGACTGATGGTGGATTTGATTCGAGAAGAAGCAGGGTGATGAATACGGAGCAGTTTAATATGCTTGGACGGTTCGTTGATGTAAGGGCGGTTGATACCGCTGACAGAATTGCAGGCGGTGATATCAGGAGAAGTCCATATAAGGACGGACAGTTTTCAAGCTGTGACAGATGTCCTTATGGTGCAGTATGTGGTTTTTCAGTAGATTTGCCGGATTGTAATTACAGGAAATTAAAGAAATTCGATGACGAGGTTCTATGGAATAATATTAAGGAAGGGGTTGACGAGAATGGAAAGAAAATGGACACCGGCGCAGAAGAGCGCGATTGATGTAAGAGATAGTAATGTGCTTGTTTCAGCGGCTGCCGGCTCAGGCAAAACTGCTGTACTGGTTGAGCGTATTATTTCCATGATTACAGATCCTGACAGGAATATAGACATAGACAGGCTTGTTGTTGTTACATTTACTAAGGCAGCAGCAGCCCAGATGAAGGACAAGATAAGGAAAGCACTTGATGCAATGCTCGACGAAAATCCGGGTGATGTTAATCTTTTAAGGCAGATAACTCTTCTTAACAATGCACAGATAACGACTATAGACAGCTTCTGCCTGTGGATAATCAGAAATCATTTTCCGGAGGTCAATCTCGACCCGGGATTCAGGATAATGGATGAGGGCGAGAAGAAGCTCCTTGAAAATGATGTGTTAGAGGATGTACTTGAAGAATTCTATGCAGAGGCAGATGAAGAATTTTTTAATCTTGTAGACGCATTTGGCATGGGGAGAGACGATTCAGGACTTGTGAGCATCATAGATAAAATATACCGTTTTTCGCGGAGTAATCCATGGATTGATGAGTGGTTTGACGAATGCATGAAGGTCTATGATGATGAAACCTTTGATAATCCGGCGATTAAGGAATTATATAATTCAATTATAAATGCGCTTCACGATTATCGTGACAAATACAACCGTTTAATAGAAATCTGCTCTGGACCGTCAGGACCTGCGGCATATATAGAGGCGCTGCAGTCTGACCTTACGGGGATTAATGAAATGATTAATTCGGCAGATTTCGGTGAGCTTGGCAGGAAGGTGGGAGTGTTTTCATTTACTCCATTGTCAAGAAAAAAGGATGCCGGCGCGGATCCTGATATTAAGGAATATGTCAAGGGGCAGAGAAAGCTTTTCAAGGACTACATAGGGCGGCTTAATGACAAGATATTCCTAAAGGATGCAGAAGGAATATTTGCAGACATGCAGGGAGCAGGCATCCAGATACGGACTCTGCTTAAGGTCGCTAAGGTGTATGCTGCACGCGTTTCTGATACGAAGCGTGATAAGGGCATAATTGATTTTAATGATATGGAACATCTGGCGCTTTCTATTCTTGTAAAGAAAGAAGACGGAAAGCTTGTATATACTGAAACTGCTGATAAGCTCGCGGACAGATTTGAGGAAATACTGATTGATGAGTATCAGGACTCCAACCAGCTGCAGGAGGTTATTCTTAATGCGGTTTCAAAGACAAGGCTATCTAAGATAATGCAGTCTAAGACAATGCAGTCCAAGACAATGCAGTCTAAGACAATACAATCTGGGACAATGCAGTCTAAGACAATGCAGTCTAAGACAGTTCAGTCTGAGGCAATACAGTCTGAGGCAATACAGTCTGAAGTAAGTCTGTCTGGCAGAAATAATGTATATATGGTTGGTGATGTAAAGCAGAGCATATATAAGTTCCGCCTTGCCTGCCCGGAGCTTTTCATTGAGAAGTACGATACCTATAGCGAGACTGGCGATTATGTAAGAATTGAGCTGCAGAAGAATTTCCGGAGCCGTGAAAATGTGCTTGAATGTACCAATGATATATTCAGTCATATCATGAATAAGAATTTTTCCGGAATCGGGTATGACGAGACTGTAAGGCTTAATGCAGGCTTTCCATATCCGGAGTGCGGCGGTGATAATTATGGAGATGATGACAATAAAAGTACGGATATAATACTTATATCTTCGGAGAATGAGGAGGAGGCGACAACGAGAGAACTTGAGGCGGACAGGCTTGCAAAGCTGATTGAGGAAATAGTTGCTTCACATGTAAATGTGTATGATGCGGATGAAAATATATACAGACCGGCTGAATACAGAGATATTGTTATTCTTACAAGGTCAGTGACCGGATGGGCAGACACATTTGCTGATGCCCTGATGGACAGGGGGATACCGGCATATACTGACTCGTCAACTGGATATTTCAGCGTGCGAGAGATTCAGGTGATTTTAAGTATGCTTACTATAGTAGACAATCCGGTTCAGGAGATAAGTCTTGCGGCGGCAATGCTGTCCTACTTCGGCGGCTTTACAGCAGAGGAGCTGGGGATGATAAGGAAGCTTGGCAGGGAAAATGTGGATAAGAATACACATAACAACCTGTATGAGCATCTGAAGGTGGTTGCGGGACTTGGAAAAGCAGAGTCATCACGAGAGACAGACAGTTCTGATAAGTCAGGGCATAGCAGTAGTTCATACAAAGTTGATGATGATGATGATGTGGATATTAAGCATTTGTCTGGCAAATGTGCATTATTTCTTGCAAAGCTCACTGAATACAGGGATAAGAGCAGCGTGGAGTCGCTTTATGACCTGTGCTGGGAGATGATATATGATTCAGGCTACTACGATTATGTGGGAACAATGCCTGCCGGAGCGCAGAGACAGGCTAACTTAAATGTACTTCTGGAAAGAGCGGCAGGATATGGAAAGACGAGCTATTCAGGTCTGTTTAATTTCTTAAGATATATCGAAAGACTTAAGAAATTCGACGAGGATTTTGCAGAGGGCGCAGCCAGTCTTGACAATGAAAATCTTGTGAGAATTATGAGTATTCATAAAAGCAAGGGCTTGGAATTTCCGATTGTAATACTTGCAGGGGCGCATAAGAGTATTAACTTTATGGATGCGTCTGCACCTGTACTTGTCGACCAGAACTTAGGAGTTGCCGTCGATTATGTTGACCTTGAAAGAAGAACCAAAACACCTACTATTATCAAGGGGGCAATGGCAAGAAGAATCATAAGGGAGTCGATAGCGGAAGAGGAACGGCTTCTCTATGTTGCCATGACAAGGGCAAGGGAAAAGCTGATAATTACCGGAGTTGTAAAGGATGCAGACAAAGCTCTTGATAAATACCATGCTAAGGCAGAAGACCTTGCCGCTGATGGAATATTATCTTATGCGGACAGTGAGAATATAAAGAATTATCTTGATATGATAATGCCAGTGTGCCTTATGGATTCTGATAAGCTGAAGGGTGACTTTAAGGTGATTGTTGATTATGGCGGTGAAACAGAGAGTAAAGATGTGAAAAAACCGGAGATGGTGCGTGATGAGGCACAAGCCGGGGGAGCGGCTGAAAGAGATAATGGAGCAGGTCGGAATAAGGAGACGGACGCAGGGTATCCTTCGCTAGATGAGCTTCCGGAGTATGTTCCAGCCGATAATGCAGCTAACAGGATGAAGCTGACAGTTTCACAGCTCAAGGCAATGCAGGCAGAGGATGATTCAGAGGAAGCTGCCTATATGGATGATTCGGTTAAGAATGCGCTTAAGCTGGAGGCACAGGATGAGCAGATGGCAGAGGGAGAGGAAGAGCTTCTGCCAGACAGTGTAATTCCTAAGTTTATAAGCGGTGAAGAAGTAAGGCTTGTTGCAAGTGAGCGCGGAAGTGCATATCACAGAGTTATGGAGTGCCTTGATTATTCTGTAAGTGTGAACCTTGAAGGTGTCAAAGCAGATATTAACAGAATGTTAGAGACAGGACGGGTGGATAAGCTGCAGGCTGAAAGCGTAAATCCATGGGATATCAATACATTTGTACAATCTGATACAGGAAGGAGAGCCGCCGCTGCTATGGAAAATGGCAGTGTCAGAAGAGAGCAGCCATTTGTGTTTGAATACGAAGGACAGCTTATACAGGGTATTATCGATATGTATTTTGAAGAGGATGGCGGACTTGTGCTTGTTGATTATAAGACGGACAGGGTTGCAAAGAGCGAAGCAGGTGAGAAAGAGCTTGTGAGACGGTACGCAGTCCAGCTTGATTACTATGCTAAGGCGCTGATGCAGCTTACCGGTAAGAAGGTTAAAGAAAAAGTAATATATTCCTTTGCACTGGGAAAAGAGGTACGAGTGAACAGTAATAGCGGAAATGAGGATTTCTAGGAAAAATAAAAAATGTACTGTACAAATCAAAGCTGTTGATTTATAATAACATACAAACATAGTATGTTTATACATTAAAACATCTGTTTTTATGGATTGATATCAGAAGATGTGGATATATGCCACAAGATGGAGGATTATATGGGAAAGATATATAAATCAGCAGCAGACTTAATCGGTAATACACCGATTGTTGAAGTGGGACATATTGAAGAAAAGCTTGGGCTTAAAGCAAGGGTGCTTGTTAAGCTTGAGTATTTCAATGCGACTGGAAGCGTTAAGGACAGGGTTGCCAAGGCGATGATTGAGGATGCGGAGGAGAAGGGTATCCTTAAGCCGGGTGCAACAATTATTGAACCTACATCTGGTAATACTGGAATCGGACTTGCCGCTATTGCCACAGCAAAGGGCTACAGAACAATTATTGTTCTTCCGGAGACTATGAGTGTTGAAAGAAGAAATATTATTAAGGCTTATGGTGCAGAGATTGTGCTTACTCCCGGATACAAGGGAATGACTGGCGCGATTGCCAAGGCAGAAGAATTAAAGAATGAGATTGAAGGCAGCATGATTGCTGGACAGTTTGTTAATCCTGCCAATCCGGAGGCACACAGAAGAACGACAGGTCCTGAGATATGGAATGATACAGATGGGGAGATTGACGCATTTGTTGCAGGTGTCGGAACAGGCGGAACTATCACAGGTGTTGGAGAGTATCTTAAGTCTAAGAATGACAGGATTGAGATAATTGCAGTCGAGCCGGCAACTTCACCGGTGCTTTCAAAGGGTAAGCCGGGACCACACAAGATTCAGGGAATCGGCGCAGGATTTGTTCCGGAAATTCTTAATACTAAGATATATGACAGCGTGGTTCCTGTTGACAATGATGATGCCTTCAAGTATGCGAAATTAATCTCACATACAGAGGGAATCCAGGTCGGAATATCGGCTGGTGCAGCACTTTATGCGGCAACCGAGTGGGCTAAAAAGCCGGAGAATGAAGGCAAGACAATCGTTGCATTGCTTCCTGACAGTGGGGACAGATATTACTCGACATCACTTTTTGATAATTAATTGAAGAATAAATGTGTCAAATGTGGACATTCTATAATGGCAGGGCGTAAGTCCTGCCATTTTCGCGCTTTAAGGAGTTAATGCGATATCCCAAAATGCTTTAAAGCGTGAGTATAAATGTGTTGGCGAAAGGAGTAAGCATGAGTGATTTTACTACTAACATAGATACGAATGTCCGCATGATGAATGAGAAATTAAGAGTTGATAAGAATTTTGATATTCTGCAAAGAGATGTGCTGATTGGTGGGAAGAGAACACATTTTTACTTTATAGATGGATTCGTGCAGGAGGATATTATTGAGAAGCTGGTTCAGTTCTTTTATTCATTGAAAGAATCGGACATGAAGGATATAGATACATTTTTAGAAGTGGGAATGCCGTATACAGAGATTGAAAAAACCGGACATTTTGATGAGGTGAAGAAAGCGTTTCTTTCGGGACAGACAGTCATGATGATTGATGGCTTTGATGAATGCATACTTATCGACTGCCGTACTTATCCGATGCGTTCAGTTACAGAGCCTTACAAGGACAAGGTTCTGCGTGGCTCAAGGGATGGCTTTGTTGAGACGCTTGTGAGTAATGCGGCGCTTCTAAGGAGAAGAATAAGGGATGAGCGTTTTTCTATGGAAATGTTTACTGTGGGGGAACGCTCCAAAACAGATGTTGCAGTGTGCTATATTGAGGATAAGGTCGACAAGAAGCTGCTGGAAAGAATTGAAAAGCTGATAAGCAGCATAGAGACTGAGGCGCTGACCATGAATATAGAGAGCCTTGCGGAATGCATGTTTAAGGGAAGGTGGTTTAATCCGTTTCCGAAGTATAAATATTCAGAAAGACCGGACACTGCTGCGGCTGCGGTTTTTGATGGGAATATTGTTATTATGGTAGACACCTCACCTGCTGTGATGATAATTCCGACGAGTATATTTGACATAATAGAGGAGGCAGATGATTTTAATTTTTCACCGCTGACAGGAACTTATATAAGGCTGTCGAGATTCTTCTTTACACTGCTGACGGTTTTTCTTACACCAGTATGGCTTCTGCTTGAGAGCAATCCGCAGTGGGTGCCGGAGTGGCTGCAGTTCATAACAATAAGCGAGGATATTACAGTGCCGGTTATATTACAGCTATTCATTCTTGAGCTTGCGGTTGACGGACTTAAGCTTGCAGCGGTCAATACTCCCGGAATGCTTTCAACGCCACTTAGTATTCTTGCTGGTATTGTTGTGGGAGAATATGCCGTTGAGTCCGGGTGGTTTAATTCAGAATCACTTCTTTATATGGCAGTTGTGACAGTCGGAACTTATTCGCAGGCAAGCTTTGAGATGGGTTATGCATTGAAATTCATAAGAATAGTTAATCTGATACTCGTGCAGCTTTTCGGCAGGATTGGACTTGTGGCAGGAGTTATATTTGCAATAGTGCTTGTATGCTTTAACAGGACAATATCGGGAAAGAGCTACATTTATCCAGTGATTCCATTTGACAGACAGATGTTCAAAAGGAAAATTCTCCGGGTAAGGCTTCCACACAGGATTAAAAATAAATAAGCAATATATGGCGTATTAACTGCAAAATAAGAGCTTAATGCGCCATATATTGCTAATTATGTGAAAATATAATAGAATACGTAAAAACAGGAGGTCAGCCATGGAAAAAACAATCGGGAAAAAAGACTTTTTACAGAAAACATGGGTGGTGTGTGCCCTTGCGCTCGTGTGCACATTTCTTTGGGGAAGCGCATCACCATGTATTAAACTAGGATATTCATTGTTTGAGATACCGGCAAGCGAAACCTGGACACAGATATTATTCGCAGGAACAAGATTCGTGCTGGCGGGAATTCTTACCATCTTAATCGGAAGCATACTTAACAGAAAAATGCTGCTTCCAACGAAATCCAGCGCACCGGCTATTGTAAAGCTTGCAATGTTCCAGACAATTCTGCAGTACATATTTTTCTATA
The DNA here is from genome assembly GCA_963654395.1 of Ruminococcus sp. CAG:382. Lineage (GTDB taxonomy): Bacteria > Bacillota > Clostridia > Lachnospirales > Lachnospiraceae > Lachnospira. The sequence goes on along the minus strand of CAVKBP010000017.1, from coordinate 441 downwards.
TCGGACTTGCACATAACAGTGGAGTAAAGGCATCAATAATAAATGGTTCAAACACATTTTTCGTAATACTTGTATCAACACTTATATTCAGGCAGGAAAAGCTGGACATAAAAAAGATAACAGGCTGCATAATCGGCTTTGCCGGAGTTATCATAGTCAGCATGAATGGACAGAAAATCGACATGAACCTAAGCCTTATGGGTGATGGAAGCCTTTTCTTATGTGCGCTCTCATACGCATTTTCATCATGCCTGATGAAGAACTATTCCAGAAAAGACAATCCCGTAATGCTAAGCGGATATCAGTTCGTATTCGGCGGAATAGTAATGGTCATATTAGGGCTTGTAATGGGCGGCAGAATAACACACGCCTCAATACCGGCGATACTCATGCTGTTATACCTGGCATTCATATCAGCTACAGCCTACTCAATATGGGGAA
>CAVKBP010000016.1:0-22690 GCA_963654395.1 Ruminococcus sp. CAG:382 | reverse complement strand
GAATTAACTGCTGCAATTCCTTTTTTAATAAATTAATATTTCGTTCAGCCTTTTTTCTACGCTCATCCTCAGGTAAATCATATCCACTATGCAGTATTACTACCGGTACCTGATAAGTCTCATATCCACTGCCATCTATAGTTGTTAACTGTTCATGGATCCGACCTTCATAGTGAAATTTCTTTTTTGAAAAAATCCGGTTAATCCATTCTCTATTTTCCTGCTTTGTTTCATTTCGATGAAAAATATTTCTCCGCTGAATTCTTCCCACTCTGTCAGGATTATCTTTTACCAACCGCTCTAAAGCCTTCATATCTATCCAATATAAATATTCATCACTATCTATCACCATGACAATATCATTAGAAGCTTTAGAAATTGCAAAATTTTTAGCAGCAGAAAAATCCTCACACCATTCAAAATCGTATATCTTAGATGTGTATTTTGTTGCAATCTCTTTTGTGTTGTCTGTAGAACCAGTGTCCACTACAACAATCTCACATTCCAAATCATTAAAAGACTTAAGACAATTCTCTATATTCCGTTCTTCATTTTTGCATATTATACAGATTGACAACATATACAATATTTCTCCATGTTATGTATTTTAAGCTACTCTGCCAAATGTGTTCTTGGTAATGTTTTAAACTTAACTATATCATATACCTTCCTACATTTTTCAGCTTCCTTTTCCAATCCGGCCTCACAGTAAATCTGTAGCAGCTTTTTCATTACAAATTCTTTATCTATAACGGCATGTGATGTAATGTCGATTAAAGCTTCGCACGAAATATCCCGTTGTATCATTGCGTCTTTAAGTTCTGAATAACATTCCTCTTCCATCCTAAGTTCTAAACGCCGCAATAAAAATCGTACTGCAGTATACTTTTCATATATAGCCTGAAAATCAGTGCATTTTTCAAAGAAAGCTGCTCTGCCATTTGCCTTATGCTCATGTTCATAAATGTCCTTCAGTATTCCTATCACTTCCAAATCGCTGCTTTTTCTTCCAGCGGTTCTGTATGAATCAATTATAGCTGCTATTTCTTTCCAATTGCCATCAGCAATTAACTTTTTCAACTGTTCTGCAAGCATACGACTAAGTTCATTCCATTGTTTATCATATATAAACTCAAATCCATTATCTGCATAGAAAAACTCTGGATATTCGTTTAAACATTTCTGACATTCTTTATCATAGAAATCCAATTTAACAAAACCACTATCATGAATTACCCATGGAGTATTCTGAAAAGGAACCATTACCTTGTATCCAGCTTTTCGCATTTCAAATGATTGCGATACATCATAAAAATCAAAATGTGTAAACAAATCCTGTCTCCATGAAACATCATACTGTGTTGCAATTAAAAGTCCATCAACAGCCTCTACGATAGTATTTTCCAGCTTTAATCCCTCTGCTCCCACCATATAATAAGCCATATCAGGTTCTCGACAATCAACCCTGCCTACATTCCACGCCCTATACGCAATTCCCGTTTTAGGCATATGTGTGCCACCTACCATTCCAATCATGCCAACCTGAACATTATCTTTAAAAAGTCTGACTATCTCCTCTAAAAAGTGAATATTCCGAATCATAACATCCTGATGTAGATAAATCTTGTATCTGGCATTGCTGCTTAGCATGGCAGCCTGATATGCTGCACACATTGAATCTGCATCCCTGATTTCAATTATATCAATGTTATAATCTTTCGGAATTATCAGCCTGTTAATATACCACACGCACTCTTCAAAATATTGTTCATTATTAACACAAACAATAAAAGCTATCTTTCTCTCGTCCATTATACGAAGTACCCTCTTTTCAATAAAATACCGCCTGCACAAAGTGCAGGCGGTTCTCCTCCAATATCAGCGACTCCATTCGCACTCTTGATAAACATCCATTTTATCAGTATTCATTTTAAGGCTTCCAGCAATATTGCGGAAGCCTTAAACCATAATTTACACACTTTATATTACACTCACGCTACTTCTGAAGCCGTGAAACCACATAATCCCGAGTAGAATCTTTAAACCCAAGCATCTGAATTGCCTGATCCAGAGAAACATGTGCGCTTCTCATTAAGTTCTTTACATTCTCAAGAGTGCTTTCTTTTGCATACTCCTCTGCATACTCTTTTGCATATTCCTTTACAGCATCACACATAGTCTCACGTTCTCCGCTCCGCTCCGGTCCGTTCTAAGCGGATGTCCACCGGACATCCAGAACCCTTTCCCATTTTCTTTAAAATGTTTTACACCATCAGCCAATGCCTTATAGTGCATGTTCTCTGATTGCTTCTGGTTGAAATCCTCCATAAGCTGTGCAATTTCGTCATTGCCCTTATAGCTCCCATTCACATATATAATATGTGAGCCATCCTCAAACGGTTTTGCTGTTTCCCTTACATACCTGTCAATGTGATATACTGGCAGCCCCTCGTTGAATTTATCTTTCCTATAGATAAATATCACATAGGAATCCTTAATCTCTACAAAATCTTGTCCAGCTTTCAGCATTCTTGCATCAACCATGCTGCTGTGGTATCTTGCCCGCTCTACAACTGCACCTTTTTCGTCACCCTGTACCTCTATATCAATCTCTTTTCCTTGGGAATCTACTGCATGTACATCAAGAGTAATACAGCGGCCATCCACCAACGGATTCTTTAACTCATCCTGTCCGTCTACACTATCACTTTGATATCTTCTCCAAGGATAATGCGAAGCACAAGCTCTGTAGCCTCGATATTCTTATCAAATACATGACTCATCAAATCATCGTCAAAAAGAGTCATATCATCAACAATCTTATTGATGCGTTTCTGCTGGTCTTTATTATTAATTTTTCTTCCCCTCATAATTACCTTCCTTTAATGTTATCGTAGCACGAATCAGACTGACATGCAACTAAATCCTTCACATCTCATTCTCCATCATTCCCACAATCTCCCTTCATCTGGCTTCTCCAAATCTTATCTTTGCTATGATTTCTTTAATCTTTTCAAAATAATATGTATCTTTTAATTTATCAACTGATTCCCTGCATACCTGTCTATCACACAATGGCAGCCGTCCCTCATATATATAGTCAAGAACCTGCGCAAGCTCCATTGCATTATTTTTTTCAAACAGATAGCCATTTTCACCTGGTATAAGATAATCTATCAATCCTTCAACAGGTGTAGATATCACTGTCATCCCCATAGACATTGCCTCTGCACCTGTGAGCATATAACCCTCATACTCCGATGCTGTCACTAATGCACATGCATTCTTACAGTAATCCCATGGATTATTTTTCCAGCCCAGAAATTTAACCCACTTCTGTAAGTCTAAATATTCAGTTATCTTCATCAGCTCCTGACATGCTTCACCATCACCAACAATTCTCAGATTCCATTTATAATGTGCTCTGTATAATGCTTCCAGGATAATATCGACCCTCTTCATATCCTGTAATCTTCCCACATAACAGAGCTGTTTTCCTGTTGGTATTTCTTCAACAAATTGCTGCATTTTAACCGGATTACCTACATGGTACACTTTAGTTTTGTCCACTTTTTCCAGCAAATGTCTCTCATTATTTCTACTTATGCATAAATGCGCATCAGCGCATAGCATTTCCTCAACTCCACCTAATCCAGCTTTTTTATACTCAATAATTCGACTATGTACCCATGAGACAATTTTGTAATCTGTCTTTAACAGTTTTCTTACAGCGTCAGCAACAACGCACATAACCGGCCAGTTAGTAGCTATACATATATCCGGTGCACCATACTTGTTAATAAATCCTGCATAATTATTCACAAAGCTTTTCAGCTTTTCATTAAAGTCAGCAGCATTTTCTTCCCTGAATGCATACGCATACTCATAGCCATCAAGATATTTAATCCCTGGAGACATATGTATTACTCTCAACATGTAATCAGGTTGTACCATGTTTTCTGTCCATTGTTTAATAACATTTTCAATACCACCTGCTCTTCCTCCGACTGGTGACAAAATATCTATCCTTATCATCATTAATCCTCTTGTTCACACACTTATTCTGTTATTTTCTGTCTCAAGCACAATACTTTTCCGCCACATTAGTAAATATATTCTGCTTCTATCTTATCTTCCCATTCAGGTCTTGTTTCCTCTCCCAAGAATTCAGTAAGCTTTCTTACATATAATCTCCAAATTGTTTCTTCAATATTACACCATACTCGTACGGTACAATTATATTCTTGAAAGCGATAACCCGAATTACGAATGATGGCGGAAGTTGAGAGAGTGCCAACGGCACGAAATAACTTACTTCCATAAATTAAATCATCTGTGAAATGCTAACATTTCACAGATGATTTTAAAATTTTATTTAGCGGATACGCCACACCGACAGAATGCGAAGCATTTTGTCGGCTGGCTCTGAACAATTTCACTCACTGCTTCGCATCCATGAACTGCGGCTCATCACTTATGCGGCTCATGTTCTGATAATACGACTTCGCCATTGAAGCGCTTCTCTTCGCTTCCCTATGCTCCTGCCGTTCTCTTCTGAACATTGCCTCAACCTTGACCTTATTCCTTGATTCCTGAACCTCAATCCTTGCTCCAAGCTCCGTCACCTCTGTGATAAGCTTTTTCATTGTGGCAATTTCGTCGCCATACATCGACTTATTGACAGCCAGCTCTTCCCTGATTCTGTTAAAGAGTGACTGGAAACCCTCATCAAGCATGTCAAGCTCGTCAATGCAGCTTCCCTTAGCCTTCATATTAGCGTCAAATGCTTCATCATCCAATGCTTCCTCTGAAAGTATTCTGTCCTGCTCATCGTTAAGCTCAACAATCCTTATAAGAATCCCTTTTTTCTTATTAAGGCTGTCTATCATCATCTGAAGATAATTAGTAGTCATATTAATCTCCATTCTTGCCTGCTTTTCAAGGCATCTCAAGTTTGTGCGCAAGCACAAATCTTGCGTGTAAAAAATCAGATATCAATCTGATTTTTCACACTATCTCCTAACGGTTATTTCCCTTAGTCTTGGCCATAACCTCTTTCCATGTATCACGCATGCCTCTTATTTCATCAAGTGCCTTGTTAAGTGTCTCCGTATCTTTCTTAATATTGGCATCCACAAGCAGTGAGTATATATAATTATATACATTCTCAAAATCGTCAGCCACAGTATACTTATGATTAAGCGTTACCTTGAACTCCGTTATTATATTTTCAGCCTTCTTAATATTGTTATGGGCTTTCTCGTAGTCCTCCTTCTCGATAGCCATAAGAGCAATATTACAGAACTTAATTGCACCCTCGTAAAGCATAAGCGTAAGCTCTGCCGGACTTGCTGTAAGAATCTTATTCCTGTTATATTCCTGTGCTATATTCTGATTAAATGCCATAACTCCTCCGTGATGTGTAACCATTCAGAGCCATGCAAAATTTCCAAAATCAAATTATGGAATACCTGCATTCCTGAATCTGATTTTGAAATTTTATCTGGCGGATGCGCCACACCTTACAAATGCGGAGCATTTGAAAGCTGGCTCTGAACAGATAACAATAATTTATGTGATTTTACTAACTAAATAATCCCGATAATGATGATGACTGTGAATTCATCTTTGCAAGAGCTGATTCCATAGCTGAGAACTTACTATAATAATAGTCTTCCCATGTAGTAACCTTTTCCTCTGCCTCAGTTATCTTAGTTGTATACTCTGAATACTGTGTATTCATCTGCTTGTCATTATATATAGTATAGGCGCTGCTTGTTGAAGAAGCTGCCATCTTATTGCCAAGGTCTGTATATAACTTGCTTGATAGCTGTGAGAAAAATGATATGACAGTATCAGGATCACTTGCTATCATTGACTTAAGCTTATCTGTATTAGCAGATGTCTTAGAGTCATCCGAATCACCGTCTATATGATATACGCCTGTCTCATTCTCTGGTGAATTGAAGTATCCAAGCGTAGCAATACCAAAGCTTGATAATGAATATGATGTGCCATTGATTTCAAATGACTGCGCCATATCGTTCTTCATTGTATCAAGAACACTTCCAAGTGTTGAATCCTTACGGAGAAGTGAGTCCTTAATCTTAGTCTCCCACTTTTCAACCTCATCATCAGACATTGCGTCCTTTTCATCACTTGTAAGCGGCTCGTATCCTTTAGCACTTGACGCATTGTAAGCAACATCAATCGACTTTACAAGCTCATTGTAATCCTTAAGGAAATCCTTAATCTTGTTATATATACCATCAACATCAGTGTTAGTTGTGATAGTTACCTTGTCATTGCCTGATACCTCAAGAGCCTGAATTGTAAGACCATTAATCGAGAAATCATTGGTGTTATTAGTAAATGTTGCACCATTAAGCTCAATCTCTGCATCCTGACCTGTTATCCTGACAGCACCATCTGATGGATCATCTTCACCCGTATAGATTCCAAGCTTCTTTAATGCTGTAAGTCCATTATCATCAGTAGCTTCCATTTTAAAATCATTATCTGCACCTGACTCCTTGGCACTTATAAAAAATCTTGCATTGTTCTCATCAAAGCTTGCATTAACGCCTGCATCCTTTAGCTTCGCAACGAACTGGTTAACAGTCATATCCTCTGTAAGTTCAATGCTCTTGGTTTCTGAACCTGTCGTTATGCTTATTGAACCATTTTCTGTAGCTCCTGTTATATCTGACAGCTTGGTTGAACCCGTTACCTTGGTTCCATCCGCTGCAGTTATCTTGCCACCTGTAAGATATCCCGTAGCTGCAAGCTGCTTTACCTTAAGCTCCTGTGTTCCATTAACAGCGGATGAACTTGCTGTTACTTTAGCATATTTGTCATTAGACACAGTAGATGACTTAAGATTGTAATTAGATGTGAATCTCGCATTGGAAAGCTTTCCTGAATAGAAGCTGTATATGCTTGTATTCATAGTCTTCCACTTTTCCTGCTTCCATGAAAGCTTAGTCTGTGCCTTGACAAGATTATCCTTCTTCAAACTGTATGATGATACGAGTGCTGATACAAGTGATTCTGTATCCATACCCGAAACCATTCCGGAAAGTCTTATAGCCATAGCTTATCTCCTCTCGTCAACCATAATTCCTGCAAGCTCCCATGCCTTAGCAAGCATTTCAAGAGCCTTCTCTGACGGTATCTCCTTGATAACCTCGTCAGTATCCCTGTCCTTAATCTTAATGGTTATTCTGTTAGTCGGTTCGTTGTATCCGAACTCAGCAACTGTATTATGGTTAAGAACCTTGCTTATATCCTTGACATCACCCATTGAAGAAGCCTGCTTTAACTGCTCCTTCTGTGCGTCATTATTACTATTCTTTTCGCTTTCAGATGCCTGTCCTACGGCAACTGCTGAACTTGTTACTGCTGATTTCGCTGTATCTGCAACGACCTGATTTCCTTTATCTGTCGCTGTCGAAAAGCTTCCTGCCTGTGATACAGGTCTTGCAGCCTGCGAGCTCTGGCTCTGATAACCTGCCGCTGCTGCTACTTTATTAACTTCCATTCCCATGATATTCCACCTCCGTGTGAAAATACTTTATCCTTAATAGTTACAATCATGTTGTACTGCATATATCGGAAAATGTTAAGCGAAATTTAACCCTTATATGCATTTATATACATTTATTTCCCGAATATCTGCTTGAGGGACTTAACATCCACTGAACCCGCAGCCTCTTTATTAGAGTCACGAATCTGTACATATATTTCCTTACGATATACAGGTACTGACTTAGGAGCTGATATGCCAAGCTTTACCTGGTCGCCCTTGATTTCGATTACAGTAATCTCGATATCATCATTGATTACTATTGCTTCGTCCTTTCTCCTTGATAATGCGAGCATACTAGTCCTCCTCCTTTTTCAGAATATCGTATATCGGATATCTCACCTGATACTCCTGATTCTCTGCTATAAGCTGGACTCCCTTCATTGTATCAAAGTCAACAATTACAGGTGCCTTGAGATTAATAGTCATCTTAGTGAGATCCTGCGGCACTGTGAGCGCGCAGTATACGCGTATATTATCATTCTGGATGTCATCGCCAAGCGCCTTTAAAAGCTCGTCCTCGACAACCGGATCATAGGATTCATATACGATTTCCGGCTTCATGACAGGGAGTGCAAGCGTCGGCTCATCAACTGCCTGCAGCCATATTATTGAAATATTTTCTTCCTTTTCCGCGTCATATACAAGAGTATACTTCTTCCAGTCCTCGAACCCTATTATCCCCTTGTCAAATGTTATGATTTTATCATCACTTACTTCAATTTCTCCAAACCACTTAGTCTGTACCTTCATATCAAACCTCCAATTATAATCTACCCTATATCTGTTCAGAACCAAGCAAAATTTCAGAAATCAGATTTGATTTTGAAATTTTAGTTGGCGGATACGCCACACTTCCAAAATGAAAAGCATTTTGGAAGCTGGCTCTGAACAGATACTCAATCCGATAACCTGCAATGCTGTACTATGTACTAGCCCAGAAAGTCAAGCAACGACTGCTGTACAACCTTGCTTGCCGCTGATAATGCTGCCTGATATACAAGCTGCGCTGACGAATATGTAACAACAATCTCTTCCAAATCAATGTCTTCATTCTGTGACTTAAGGTCAGTAAAATTAGTCTTCTGCTCTGTGAGCCTTGACTTGGTAAGGTCAAGCCTTGTCTGTCTGTTGCCGACATCTGCCTTGGCATTAGACACCTGATCCATGTATCCCTGCATCTGGCTGATTCCATTTTCAAATGCATTCTTCATCTCGGACTTTGCAAAATCCCTCTGCTTCGTAAGCCCTTCCATAATAGTATTCAGCTTCTCCTGTGAAGCGTCATCACTGTACTGTGAATCCTTCTGCATAGCTTCCACCTTGGAAATCTGCGTGTCAAGGTCAAGCACATTCTGCACAGCGTTGACAAGGTCATCCACATTTCTGCCAAGATATATGTTAAATGCCTCATCAGCCTCCGTATTAACCTTCAGCTTCTGTGAGAAATTAACTATGTACTCAATGTCCTCACTCTTTTTATCATAGACAATTCCTGTGTTATTATCAACACAGTCGAAATACATAGCCGGATTAACATCTCCCTTTATGAAGTTGCTCTTTTCATATGTAACTGAAAATTCATTATTCTGATATACAGACTTATATGCATTCTGTCCAAGAAGCAGCTCACCTGTAGACGCATTTATCGCAATCTCATTGTCACCCGGAATATAATTATCATCTGTGGTTGTTATAACATCAATCTGGTTCTGCACCACAGTTCCATCAGCCTGTGTCACCGAAGCTGTAAGTGTTCCGTCCATTGTAACCGTTCCGTCGTCATTAATAGTAATATTGGCAGAGTTATCGTCGCCCATTCCTATTGTAAATGTGCTTCCATTAATCTCATTATAGGCTAACTGGATTCTGTTGACAGTCTGGATATTCGGTGTGATTATATTGCCGTCAGCATCCGTCTTAACTGCAAGATTTAATATGTCATCATTGCTGTAGGCATTGGTATATGCTGTCTTAGTTGAAAGTCCATCCCTTGTGAAGCTCTGTGTAATTGTATAGTCAACATCCTTGGCTGTCTCATCTGACTGATATGTTACAGGTCTGTCAGTCGCATGTCCTGAGAATACATATCTTCCGGCATAATCTACATTTGCCTGTTCATAATAAGCCTCAGCCAGCTTGTCAAGGCTCTCCGCAAGAGTATTTCTCTCTGATTCAGAGTAAGAATCCGTCGAGCCCTGGACACAATATTTGTACAAATCATTCAGAATACTATTGCTTTCGTCAAGTGCATCATGTGTTACGCTCAGCCATGATGAGGCATCCGGTATGTTCTTATCAAGATACTGTGTGACCTCGTCAAGACTTGAACGCAGCCTTAACGCCCTTATTGCAATGATTGGATCCTCTGACGGCTTGCTTATCTTTTTCTGTGTTGAAAGCTCCGTACTCAGAGTATTCATCTGGTTCTTATTGACCTGGATATTCGAGATGGAACTATTTATCATAATCTGGTTAGTTATCCGCATAAGTCCTCCTTGTTCTGCAAAGCATTATACTCCTGTGTTATTGATGAGCCTGTCATACAACTGTGTCATAACTGTCATCATCTTCGAATTCAGATTGTAAGCCTGCTGGAACTTCACAAGGTCCATGGCTTCCTCGTCTATATCAACGCCCATAACTGACAGTCTCTGGTTCTGGATTGTTGTCTGCAGATTAGTATAATTCTTGGTAAAATTCGTTGCCTTGCTTGAATCTATTGACATATCACTGACGATACTTTCAAGGAAAAATGAACCTGTACCGCCATCATATATCCTTGCGTCCTTGGTATTGATAAGGTCTACAATTAAATCCACATTTGCTTCGCCATCACTTGTATTGTACTTGGTTGCAAGAAGGTCGGCCTTGTCAAGCAGCGCCTGATTGACTGTCACTGTGCTTGCAGTAAGCGCCTGTGCATTTTCTTTCATTACAAACAGCGAAATTCCCTGTGCCGAGCCGTCTGATGTTACACCCTTATTAAGTATCTCATTAACTGATGTTGCAAATGTCTGTATAAACTGGTTCAACTGTGACTGGTAATACGGAACTCCCTTATACTGCGTATTCTTGTCCTTCTGGCTTTCGGTTTCTGTGACGATATTGCCGTCGGCATCTGTTGTGTCAGAATATTTTTCAATCTCACCATTGCAGCCGTCTCTTATATCGACAAGCCCCTTTAACTCACCGCTTAAGGAATCACTGTATATGTTGAATTCCTGTCCGTTCTCCCACTGTATGTCATAAAGCCCTGCGGCATCTGACGCATTTCTTGGATTATCTCTTGAAACGGTCTGCAGTGTATGATAATTATATCCGTCAACCAGGCTGTTTCCATTAATTGAAATCTGGAGCTTTGTGAGATTGTTTCCCATGTCGCTTTCGCTTACTGTTATATTGACAAGCTGTGAAAGCTCATCAATCAGGGCATTTCTCTGATCCTTTAAATCATTGGCATTGCCATAATTAGCCTGAATCTGGTTAATCTGCTTATTGAGTGATGTAATATTCTGTGCCAGTGAATTAATCTGCTGCACTGAATCCTTAATCTCATTATTAGCGTCCACCTGAACATTTCTTAGGTTTGTCGATAGTGTATTAAAGTAGTCAGCCAGACTTTTCGCATTATTAATAAACTGGTTCTTGGCAGAGGTGTCTGCCGGAGTAAGGTCAAGCTGGTTGAGTGCTGAGAAGAAATTCTCATACTCTGTAGAATATCCCTTTAGTGTAAATTCATTGAGATAATTCTCTATCTGTGCCATGTAGCTTTCCTTGACATTATACTGTCCGTAATTGGTATTGTTGTTTCTATATTTTTCGTCATAATATGTATCTCTCGTCTGGTTGATTGCATCTACAACTACTCCCGAGCCGAGTGTTCCATATCTTGCATATGTCCTCAGTGAATCAGCCGCCTTAGTCGATGCCGACTCCTTCGTATATCCGTCAGTATTGATATTGGCAAGGTTATGTGAAGTGACATTAATTGATGTCTGTGCAGCCTGCAATCCTGAATATGCAATTGTTAAGCCAAAAAATGTTGATGCCATTTAGTCCTCCTTATTATGCATTTCCAAGTGCTGTTATGATATGTTCTAACATTTCACTTACGACATTGACATACCGCGATGCCGCATTGTATGCCTGCTGGTATTTAATCATTTTTTCTAATTCTTCATCAGAGGAAACTCCCTCAGACTGCATTCTCTGGTTATCATATCCGTCAACCATGGTTGTCTGGTTGCTGACATAGTTACCGAGTGACTTTCCAAGTGTCGCATATTCTCCAATGAAATTATTATAGTATGTTATGAAATCCGACTTTGCATAGGTGTCCGGATTAAGTGAAGCAAATTTCTCATCCCACGCATCCACCAATTCCTCTGCCCTGTCGAAATCTTCCTTTCCCTGTATCGTAGAAAGCGGTATCTTTCCGACATTCTGTGAAGCCTCCGGATTAATCTGCAGATTACCAAGCTTATAGAGTGTTTCATAGCCTGTTTCATTAAGATTATTTCTTACATAAATTGTATTGCCGGAATCATCAGTTGACTTGATATATCTGTCAGTGCCAACCCTTGAGAAAAGCTCTGTTCCAACCGTCTTGTCATCATCCATTCCATAGCCTGTCTTATCCATATCAAGCATTGCATATGTGTATGAATCAACCGGTACCGCGGCACCTCCTGCACTCTCATATAGCTTCTCGCCCGAAGCAAAGCTGTATGTTCCGTCTCCGTTATCAGTTCCAGTGACCTCGCGTCCATATCTGTCGAAGAGCACCTCCTGGCTGACAGAATTGTATGTATATGTATCTGCCTGAAGCTCTGTTCCATCCGCCGCCAGATAAGGATTATCCCTCACCTCCGACTTTTCCGGACAGAGTATGTTATTAATCTTTTCCACAATACCGTTAACGAGCTTGTCAAAGCCTGCCATTGCACTAAGAATTGCAGACGGCTCAATATTGGCATTGTAATATTTCTGTGCCTCGCTGTAGCTGTTATACGCTTCCTGATATGCCGCCCTGCCTTCCGCTGTATTCATATCATAAGCTGTGCTGTCCGGCGCTTCGGGAACAACGGTATAATCCACGACCATATTTCCTCTTGCAACAAGTAGTCCTTTCAGCTCGCCCTTATCTGTATCATCTGTGTTAGATGCCAGCTTGCTGGAATCAAATACATCCTTCTGATATCCCGGCCAGGTCGGAATAACGAGAGTAGTGCCTTCAACCACTCTTGTATCCATCTTCTCCACTCCGTCCATTGTAACAAATGGAACTCCTTCGGCAGATATAATTATATCCTTGCTGTCATTCTCGTAATATGTAATATCTATATATTTACTCATTTCATCAATTGCCGAATCTCTTTCATCTCTTAAATCATTGGCCTGCTCAATTCCTGTAGACTCAATCTTCGCGATTTTCCTGTTAAGCGTATAGATTTTATCTCCGAGGTCATTAATTGAATCGACCATATTCTTAACCTCTGTGTTAAGCGTTGTCTGGTAATCCCTGAGTCCCTTATATATATTCTCTGACTTCTCTATAAATGCTGTTGCATTCTGGATAAGTGATGACCTTGCAACTGTGCTTGTAGGGTTCTTCGCAAGCTCATTGACCGCATCATACAGATTGGTAAGATACGATTCATATGTCACTCCCTGCATCTCCCCGAACTGGTCTTCTATCTCCTCAACCGCCTTGTACTGGCTCTCATAGAATCCAAGCCTTGAATTTTCATTCCTGTATGCCTGGTCGATAAACTGATCCCTGATTCTCCTCACCTCGGAAACTGCAACACCAAGTCCGTAATTCGCCGAGCTGACCGTATCCTTTGTATTCACGCTTACATACTGCGTATCTGCAAATGTGACCTGCTGTCTTGTATATCCTGTTGTATTGATATTGGACAGATTATGCGCGGTTGTATTAAGTGCTGTCTGCGCTGTCTTAAGTCCTGTTGTTCCAATATACAATCCCGCCATTCCGTTAGCCATAAGGTCACCTCTTTCTAATATTTAAAATTAAAAAACTCTTCAAAGCCGTGTAGAATCACATTCTGCGGACAGCTTTTCTATAATTACACTGTATAATATATCGGCAGATTTTTAATATAAAACACCCCACAAATTTAAAAACCACATTTTCATTATGAAAATGTGGCTCCATCCATAACATGGATGAATCACATATATACATCATCCATGATATTCTACATTCTTGCTCTTTTTCAGAGCTTTTCAAGTTTGTGCTCAAGCACAAATCCTGTGTATGGAAAATCTTTGATTTTTCATACCATTATCTTAAAATGTGTCAGCATTCTGACGGCATCCTTGCTTAATTTCATTGCTTAATACCATCAACTAATACCATCACTTTACATCATCGCTTAATACCACCAATTAATGCCTTTGCTTAATTTCTTCGCTTAATCCCATTAATTAATGTCTTTGCTTAATGTCATCACTTAGTACCATCAACTAATGCCATTACTTAATATTATCGCTTAATATCATCACTGCTTGGCATCAAAGCTTCCTCTTCCTAAGGTTGTGCGCTCCTCATAAGCTCCCCTTCCATAGTTAGCTGTCTGTGGCGCCATACTTGCATTCTTTGCAAGATTAATCTCAAATTCTATCATATCCATAGACTGTTCAAGAAGCTGCTTATTATTATCGTTGACATCTGTAAGCTGCTTAACAGTGCTCTTAAGGTTAAGATACGACTTTTCAAGCGCGTCATGCTCTTTCGGCTTCTTCTCTAAAAGCCTCACCAGCTCCTTAACCTTAACCTCGGAAGGTGACAAATGCAGAATCTTACATATATCTGCAACACACGCTTCCCTCTCTGTCTCGAGTCTTGAAAGAATATCTATCAATCTCTGCTCCCTGCCAAATATCTCCTGAAGCTGCTCAACATCACCCTTGACAATAGCGGCAGTCTTATCATTGGACAAGTCCAGCAGTGCCATGTACTGTCTGTTTTCATCATCCATTATATTAATTAAAGAATCAATCAAACTTGCCATCTAATAAAACCCTCACTAAAATGTTAATGTTGAAGTATTATTCAATATCTTATCTGCAACAGCTTCTGAACTGATATTATATGTTCCTGCTGCCATGCGCGCCTTGATATCAGCAACCTTATCCTCGCGGACATCAGAGGCTTTGTTCACTGCTGCTCTGGCTGTCTGATAGGTTCTTGCCATGTCAGAAATCTCGAACTTATCGCTGACCGTAGATGTCTTAGCTGTAGTCTTAGCCTTAGAAACCCGGCTTGCCTGATATATCTGATTAACCGCATTATAAGCATCTATACGCATATTAACCGCCTCACTTTCTATTAATCAAAGCTATTCTTTTCTGCTTCATGTGTAAGATATCGGACGGTTTTTCAAAATACTTTATACCTGTTTTCAAAAAACTGACAGCCAGTACATCGTTTTACAAATAACTATCCCCAAAATACAGAATTTTTTTGAATGTGCATATCAAAAAACGCAGGCGTAGCGGGCTACGGCGAGGCTTTTGGGTATGTGCAGTCAGAAAAACAGGCAAGTTTTTGGAATAGTTACTGCTTATCAAGAAATCTCATTCTTGCTTTTTCTCTTCTTGCTCTTTCCTTGTCAGCAGCATCTGCTGCCGCTGCCTTATTTCCATACATGCTTCCAAGTCTGTTAGCCATATCATTCTTGCATTTATCACAGTACCTTCCTGTCTTGATGGTTGTGCCGCACATCTCACAGGCAATACCGATAGGCGAATCCTCACCAAATGACAGTCTTTCTTCTCTAATCCACTGCTCAATCTGCTTCGTGCTTACCTCGCACTGTTCAGATATATCTCTCATGCCAGCCTTTGGATTATCTTCAATATACTGCTTGACCTCCTGAAACTTATCCTCAAGCTTTCTCATACATTCAGGACACAGCCTGTACATTCCCCCTATATAATTATATAATCTTCCACATCCCTTACAATTCTTAACTTCCATAAATTCTTCCTTTCGTTATATCGTGGAGTAGCTTCGCCACCAGTACATCTTTTCATAACTAGTACAACGAAAATCAAATATCTGCTATATTGGCGCAGGATGATTTTCTCGTATGCAAGGCGGAGAAAAGAGGAGTAGCGGTGGCTACGGCGATTGACGACAACGCAGCATATGAAAAATCAGACAAATCAATATGGCAGTTATTTAATTTTCGATGTACTAGCCATTCCACAACAAGCAGGTTATTTACTATTAGAACCCATCCCCGACGCACAGACTTACGCCGTACACTTCCTGCACTCCAGCCTGCTTAAGCACCGTTGCACAGGCGTCAAATGTTGCTCCTGTTGTATATATATCATCCACGATTAATACTTTCCTGTATTTTACAACTTTTTTATCAGCTTGAAAAGCATTTTGCAGATTTTTCACTCTCTGCCTGTTATTAAGCTCCTTCATCGGAACTGTTTTTACAACCCTCACAAATGAATCACTATCCATCGGAATACCTGTAAGCACCCCTAACTCTGCCGCTATAAGCTCTGCCTGATTATAGCCTCTCTGCTTAAGCCTTGAGCTGTGAATTGGCACAGGTATCAGGACATCCGGCGACCATGCGCGGATTATCCCGCCGCATCTTTCCTTAATCTGCTTAGCATATATTCTGGCATACTCCCTTTTATTATGATACTTGAATCTGTATATCGAATCCTTGACGCATTTGGAATATTCATACACAGCACATGCCTGATTATATACATGCGGCTTCCTGCTACAGTCACTACAATATTCCGTCTCTTCATTCTGGATGGGCTTGCCGCATTTTAAGCAGACAGGCTCACTGACATAGCTGACAATGTTCATACAGTCCGGACATATGTCCACCCGGGTGCCTCCTACAAATGGTGCCGGCTTTCCACACATAGGACATGCCGGCGGAAGCAGCGCATCCACCATCTCATTTAATACCTTCTTATAATCCATAATTCCCCCATTCCAAAAATCTCGTGACTATTCAAAGCTCTTTTTCAAAACCGCCTCCGCAAGATTTATCTTCTGCTCATACGAGTACCTCACGATAATGTCCGATTTTTTCAATCTCGTCCAGCTTCTTCAATACATCTGATTTCTTCAATCCTGTCTGCAAGTGAAGAATAGCGCTTTGTCTCTGATACATTGCCAGCCATCAGCCTGAATATTTCCTCTTCCCCAACGAGGCACACGCATTTTCTGGCTCTGGTGACTGCCGTATACAGTATGTTTCTGTTCATAAGCATTCTCGGTCCCTGCGACATTGGAATGATAACCGCCGGATACTCGCTTCCCTGCGATTTGTGAACCGTAATTGCATACGCCAGCTCGAGCTCATCAAGCTGCGAGAATTCGTATCTGACATATCTTCCGTCTTCAAACCTGACTGTCACATTCTCGTCAAATGTGCTTATTCTCTCTATAACTCCTGTATCTCCGTTAAATGCGCCTGTTCCCTGTTCTGTCGGAACTCCATATTTACTGCGTTTCTCCCATGCAAGCTGATAGTCATTCTTAATCTGCATGACCTTGTCACCCTCGCGGAAAGTTACATCACCAGCCTGTCTTTCCTGTTTAACCGCATCTGCCGGATTGAGAAAATCCTGCATTATCTTATTAAGTCTCTCAACACCGACATTCGATTTCCTTGACGGTGTCAGAATCTGAAGGTCGTACACATCAGCGCCAACATAGTCCGGAAGCTTGTCCTTAATAAGGGTCTTCATCGCATTTATAATATTATCAGCACCATTCCTGTGGACAAATAGAAAATCCTTGCTGTATTTGTTAAGCACGACCTCCTCGCCCCTGTTTATCTTATGGGCGTTAATAATAATCTCGCTCTGCGCCGCCTGCCTGAATATTTTTTCCAGCTTGACAACCGGAAAACAATCAGCTTCTATAATATCCTTCAGTACATTTCCCGGACCGACACTTGGAAGCTGGTCAACATCACCTACAAGAATCAGCTTTGTTCCGACCGTTATTGCCTTAAGAAGCGAATTCATGATGCTTATATCTACCATCGACATTTCGTCCACGATGATAACATCAGCCTCTAACGGATTATCCTCATTTCTTTCAAAAAACATGGACAATCCTGATGCCGCCGACTTTCTGTCGCCCTCCGGCACGCCGCCGCTTATCTCTAACATTCTGTGTATTGTCTGCGCCTCGTAGCCGCACGCTTCCGTCATTCTCTTCGCCGCGCGTCCTGTTGGCGCTGCAAGCCTGATTTCGAGTCCTTCAAGCTCAAAATATTTGATTATTGTATTAATAGTTGTAGTCTTACCAGTTCCCGGTCCACCTGTCACAATAACAAGCCCGTTTCTTACTGCCTTGGCAACTGCTTCCTTCTGGATATCATCTAAGGTTATGCCCTCTTTTTCCTCTATTCCGGCAATTCTTTCATCAATAAATCTCTGGTCTTCCTCCATCTGGACATCAAGATTGTTAAGCATAGCCGCCACATTTGCTTCCATGTTGTAGTACATGCGGGCGTAGATACATTTGTTATTATCCTTTACCTTGACTACAATCTTCTTGTCCATTGTAAGGTCCATGAGATATTTATCATAATCCTGTACATCAATCAAAAGCAGGGCATTTACCTGGCGCACAAGCATATCATAAGGAAGATATGTGTGTCCCTGCGCCGTCGCCTGGTTAAGAACATAGAAAATCCCGCTTCTTATCCTGAAATCCGAATCAATCTTAATCCCGACGCGCGAAGCTATCTCGTCAGCCGTCTTGAAGCCGACACCCTCTATATCGTCTGCAAGCCTGTATGGATTCTGCTCAAGAATGTTATAAATGTCGTTCCCATACCGCTTAAATATTTTGTTGGCAAGATTCATCTGGATTCCATAACGCTGAAGAAACATCATTGCCTTTCTGATGTCTTTCTTGTCAATAAGCTGGTTCGCTATATCCATAGCCTTAGTCATGCTTATTCCTTTAATCTCAGCCAGACGCTCCGGTTCCTCTTCCATGATTCTAAATGTATCGTCGCCAAATGCTTTAACTATCCGCTCAGCCATTTTTCCGCCGATACCCTTGATTGCTCCGGAGCTTAGATAACGCTTTACGGATGCTGCATCATCCGGCGCCCTGAACTCATAAGATGTGATTTTAAACTGCATGTAGTAGACTGCATGCTTTACAAATGCGCCTTGTGCCGTAATAAATTCACCTGTGTTGATATAGCTTAACACTCCAACACAGGTGATTTCTTCTTCATCATATACAATATTAAAAACCGTATATCCGTTGTCTTCATTTCTGAAGATAATATTATCCACAAAGCCCTCTACATATTTCACAGACTCGTAATCCAATCTGTTCTCTCCTTTATGTGTATGTGTGGTTTGTTCAGAGTCAGGCAGCATCGTCAAAATGTATTCGTGAGGCTGACTCTGAATGGTTATAATGTTATACAGGTTATACTTCTGCCTTAGGAATAGAATCCGTAGAATAATTTCTCTTCATCTGCTCATAAAGCGTCTGCGCCAATCCAAGTCCGCTGCTGCTATCAGAATCAGTCATCAGCCTGGCATAGGATGATATCATCTCGTCCC
Organism: Ruminococcus sp. CAG:382; assembly: GCA_963654395.1. GTDB lineage: Bacteria > Bacillota > Clostridia > Lachnospirales > Lachnospiraceae > Lachnospira. The sequence continues at coordinate 3,489 of CAVKBP010000016.1, read as the reverse complement.
CGAAATAGTTTCCCAGTGTGCTGAGTGATGAGTCCTCTGTTCCGCCTATTCCTGCCATTGATGTGAACAGGTTGCTGTCCTCATCATCTGAATCTATCTTAGCCATCTTCTGCATTGACTTAAGCACCTGCTCTACGAAATAGCTCTCAAAGTCCTTGCACACAGACATAAGCTCATCATCTGATGCATTGGAATAATCTGTACTGGTAAGCTTACTGGTCAATGAACTTGCCGTAGAATCATATACATCCGCATAATTCGTATTGCTTAGTCCTGTAATAGAATCACTCATTTCTTACGCCCTCCTTATTTCTCAAGGCATTTCTCGTCTCTTAAGATTCACTCTTATCTCTTAAAGTTCACACTTATCTCTTAATGCTCACACTTATCTCTTAAGATTATTAGCCTGCTCCATCATTGTATCAGAGGTTGTTATAGCCTTAGAACATAACTCATACGCTCTCTGTGCCGTAATAAGATTAACCATCTCTGTTGCAACCTCCACATTTGATGCCTCAAGATATGACTGTCTTAAAGAGCTCTTCCTTCCAACCTCGTCATAATCCTCATTAAGTGCAGCACCTGATGCGTCTGTCTCTGAAAGATAGCTGTTACCGAGCTTTTCAAGTCCTGACGGGTTAGAAAACTGGTAAAGTCCAATCTTGATTCCGATAGAAGCCGGATTGTTAGATTCATCCGGATATAACAGGTTGCCATCTGTATCAATTGTGATTAAGTTCGTCTTATAAGCCTCTCCACTGGCATCCTGTCCAAGAACTATCTCTGTGCCATCTGCGCTGAGTACCGGATAGCCTTCTGATGTACTTAACATTACACCTTCCGCTGCTGTTGCCCATGTAAAATGTCCATTCCTTGTGTACACTGTTTCGTCAGTAGTTGTATCTCTTACTGCAAAAAATCCATCTCCGTTAATTGCAAAATCTGTTGAGCTTTCTGTAGCATTAAGAGCGCCCTGTGTATATACAGATGTTACTGCTGAAACTCTTGAACCAAGTCCAACCTGTGCCCCGACAGGCTTATTCTCTCCATTGGCAGAGGTAGTCTTTGCCTGAAGCTGCTGATAGAGCAGTGATTTAAACTGTGTCTGCTCCTGCTTGTAGCCTATTGTATTAACATTTGCCAGATTGTTGGCAATAGTATCCACGCTTGTCTGCTGGCTTGTCATTCCTGATGCCGCAGTCCACAATGATCTCATCATATTGTCAGTCCTCCATATGTATAGCTCTGACAGCCGTTACCAGTATATTAAATCTCAGAAATGGATACCATCTTTCCTAACATCTCATCGATAGTATTCATAATCTTCTGGTTACTTTCAAAATCTCTTGCTATAGATATCATATCTACCATCTCTGTTACCACATTTATATTGGAAGCCTCCAGATACCCCTGATTAACCTTCGCTGCCGCTTCTGTCTGTGTTGCGCCATCCACTGCCCTGTATAGATTCTCTCCATACGCTTCAATGTAATCGTAATCCTCAAAATCTACAAGTGCAAGCTTGTCAACATACTGACCGTCGGCATATATCTCTCCACTCTCCTCTACAGTAAGGCTGTCAAAGTCTGTAGGCAGTTGTATCGGACCACTCTCGCCCAATACATAATCACCATCCTTGGTTACCAGATACCCCTCCTGGTTCATCTGGAAAGATCCATCCCTGGTATAAAGTGTTGATGTCTCTCCTGACTTGTTAGTAAATGAAATTGAAAACAATCCACTTCCGCTCAGTGCCAGATCAAATGTATTGCCTGTATTCTGAAATGAACCCTGATCCCATGTTCTGTAAGATTCTCCAACCTTAGCACCGAGATTAAGGGTTCCTATATTCTGGTTCACATATCCAACAGTCTCATCCTTGACCTTAATTCCGTACACATCCTTAAATGACTGTGTTGTAAGACCTTCCTTCTTATAGCCTGTTGTCGTTGCATTAGCCAGATTATTAGACACTACATCCAGTCTCTTCTGCTGGACTGTCAAGCCAGAGTACGCTGTGTAAAGCCCTTTTACCATTAGTCTGCCTCTTCTCTTAATTCATTTATTTAAATGCAATTATTTAGCTTCATTTATTCAAATGCATTTATTTAACTTCATCTCTGTAGCCGGCAAGGAATTCGATAAACTTGCCTGTACCAATGGCAACACATGTCATAGGATCTTCGGCAGTCATCGTATTAATTCCTGTCTTGGCTTCGATTAAATCCTCAAGTCCTGAAAGAAGACTTCCGCCTCCTGTAAGGACAATTCCTCTGTCTGCAATATCAGATGCAAGCTCTGGCGGAGTCTTTTCAAGAACGCTGTGAACAGCTTCAACAATCTGTGAAGTTGCCTCTCTTAAAGCTTCCTCTGTCTCCTCTGAGCTTACCTCTACTGTCTTTGGAAGACCTGTCACAAGATTTCTTCCTCGTACATTCATAGTTGTAACCTCTGCCTTAGGATAAGCAGATCCAACCTTTATCTTAATATCCTCTGCGGTTCTTTCACCGATAAGAAGATTGTGTTTCTTTCTCATGTATCTTACAAGTGCTTCATCAAAATCATCACCGGCAATCTTAATAGAAGTACTTACAACTGTTCCTCCTAATGAGATAACTGCGATATCTGTTGTACCACCACCGATATCAACTATCATATTACCACATGGTCTTGAAATATCGATACCTGCACCGATAGCTGCTGCGATAGGCTCTTCGATAATAGCAACCTCTCTTGCACCTGCCTGAAGTGTAGCATCCTCAACTGCCTTCTTCTCAACCTCTGTAACTCCTGAAGGTACACAGACACTTATTCTAGGCTTCTTAAGCATCCTCTTGCCAATAGCCTTCTGGATGAAATACTTAAGCATCTTCTCTGTTACTGTGTAGTCAGAGATAACGCCCTGACGGAGTGGTCTTACAGCAACTATATTACCCGGTGTCCTACCAAGCATCAGTCTTGCTTCCTCGCCGATTGCCTTAATCTTATTAGTATCTCTGTCAAATGCGACTACTGAAGGCTCTTTAAGAACAACCCCCTTACCTTTAATATACACAAGAATACTTGCAGTACCTAAATCTATACCAATATCTGTTGATAACATGATAATTCCCCTTTCTTGTAAAACAATGCAAACCCTTGCATGTCTGATGTATCCAGATAAAACATTCAATCTAAAATTAATAAAAGCCATATACCCATGGCTAATCATCATTATATACATAAAAAGGAAAATTTAAAAGCCCTAAGTAAAAATTTTTTTGATTTTGACGGACATACATATTATAATATTGTTGATTTAGATATTTACTTATTATAATAAATTATAATAAAGCCCATTCAGGCGGGCAAGAATGGAGATTAGTGTGAAAAATCAGATTGATATCTGATTTTTTACACGGCTATTTGTGACGCAGGCATCACAAATAGCTTTTATCGCGAGCCAAATCTGACATTTGGCTCGCGATTCCTCCGGCACTTTGTGCCTGC
>CAVKBP010000015.1:0-23837 GCA_963654395.1 Ruminococcus sp. CAG:382 | reverse complement strand
CATTTAAACATTTCGTCTTTTATGACTATTTTTTTAACTAGTAATAGTCTACCATAATCTTGCTTATAATGCAAAAATTAATTGTTCCTTATGTATAATTTCCACAAAAAGCAAAAAAGCCGCAAACGCAGTAATTATCTGCATTTGCGGCGATTTTTGACTTTAAAAATATCAAAGCTGGAATTTCAGATTATATTTCACTTCTCATGTGCGTGTTTTGAAAACATTGCAAATGCGGCTGCGGACATTATTCCCAACATTATATATACATATATCATGTTGTCATCTCCTGTGCCTGGTGATTTCTTATCGGCAGTGATTACAGTATCCTTCTGATTGTTGCTGTCTTGTTCTGCCACATCCTGCTTTGTTATATTCTTTTCATCAGCTTCCTTAATCTCGTCCTTACTGATGTCTTCTTCCTTAGTATCATCTTTCTTAATTTCCTCTTCTGCATCATCTTTCTTAATTACTTCTTCAGAATCGTCTTTCTTAATGTCTTCTTCCTTAGCATCATCTTTCCTGGCTTCGCTTCCATCAGGTACATAAGCTGAAAGGTTGACAGTATTAGCTGCCTGTTCAAATGTATCCTTACCTATGTAACTAAGCAATGCCTGCTCGCAGGTACCATACTCTTTCAGTATTGAAGCTTCTGCAATTCCCGGATAATTAGTATTTCCTGCAACATAATTATTAGTGGCAGCTATATATTTTTTATCCGGATTGACATCCTCCCCTTTAATCTGTGCTGATATTATGCGGCTTCCCTGTGGCTTCGACATATCATATCTGACTGTTATTCCGCCAAACTGAAGCACAGAACCATTTGAATCCGGCCATGAATACGCATAAGGATCCTCACCCTTTTCCATAACCTCTTTTTGAAGCTTATAGACTTCGTTACACTGTCTTGATAATTCGAGTGAATATTCAACCAGCGCAAGTATCTGTCTTCCAGTAAGCTCCTTTGTCACAACAGTATTTCCAAAAGGTGAAATATTTATAATATCCTTGTATGTTATATTCCCTTGCGGTATACCATCCCGTATGCCTCCTGCATTTTCAAATGCAACATCTGCGCCTGTGTATTCAAGATATGCTGCTGTAATTATCCTTCCGATTGGCTGCTCTGACAAGCGTACATCTTCCCATGAATAAGCATATTCTTTGCTGCTTGTTCCCACAACCTTTGAAAGTATTTCTTCTTGTCCTGCTTCAAGTTCTGCTGTCTTTTCACTCACTGCACTGTCTTCAACAAAGCTGCAAAGATCATCAGCATCATAACTGTCTTCCTTAGCACCAGTAATACTGCGTGTTGTCGAATCATAAGTAAGTGAAAGCACGCCTATATTCCTAAAATAATATCCTGCCTCAGCAACATATACCGTCTTTCCATCCATATCCTTATATGATGTATCAATCAGCTTATGCTGATATCCGGCAATAACGGCATCAATGCCTGAAATGCTGTTTACAAATTTTTCACAGTCAGAATTATGTGTCATTGCAATTACAACATCACAGCCTTCATTCTCTCTTAACAGCTCTGCTATCCTTGATGCTGTAGCTGCCTCTTCTTTGAATACAACATCCTTTACATTATCAGATGCTATTCCGTCATAAAATGAACTTTCTATAACACCGACTACGCCAACCTTAATCCTTGTGCCATCATCAGTCGTAACTTCCTTTACAAGATATGGACTGTTAAAATAAGCATTTCCATCTGCGTCAGTCACATTTGCTGCAAGAATAGGAAATCCTTGAGCTTCCTCTAATTCTTTAAGAGCCTGTGAACCATAATTCCAGTCAAGCTTTCCAAGTGTCATTGCATCATAACCTGCTTCCTTCATAAGCATGGCAATGCTGTATCCCTTTTCAACTGTTGCAAAAGCCTGTCCATGATATGTATCACCGGCATCAAGTATAAGGTCAGCAGCAATGAAATCTGCAAATGACTTCATCTTGGCAAATCCGATATTCGTTCCACTCTTGTAAGTATAATAGCCGTGTATGTCATTGGTATGTAATATTCTTATCGTCGAGGTTTCTAATCTTTTCACTTCAAGATTAACTTCTTTTACTGTCTCAATCCATTTACCATCATGAAATGCCAGTTCAGCATTATCTGTCATATAGTCTGTCGCAAAGCCTGCCAGTTCATATCCGCTTGGAATCTTTATTTCTGATATTGGTGTCTCTTCTGTATGACTGAATGTAAAGTCACAGCTTCTAAGCAGCCTGCCATCCTCTGTCCAGTAGTTTACTGTATATACATAGTCAGATGGTGTTACATCAGCAGATACTTCAAATACTATCTCTTCAATATCAGATTTCAGGACACCATCCACATTTTTTACAGATACAGTTCTTCCATTTTCAACATCTTCATCAGACAGAATATATCCATAATCAGCTACTTCACTATCAGGGTAGTATACAGTCTCACCCTCACCAATCATTGCTTTATATTCACCAACTACATGGTCGAATGCCTTATATTTGACACTGATTTCAACGCCGGCTCTCGTCTTTGCTTTAGCGCTGCCTGCAAGGGAAGCAAAGCTGTTTTCCGTAGCCGCAATCCTCACTTCTAACTCATACTCTGTTTCAGCGTCAAGTCCCATAAACCTGTTATCACTCTGCCATTCTCCCCATTCTCCATCCTGCGCTATCCGGTATTCAGCGTTGTCAATCATTGATAGAGTGATGCAACCAGCTCCGACATCTTCAACTACTGCCTCAGGTGTCTCTGGACGCTCTGGTGAATCTATCTTATATACCTTAGATGCAAATGTTGAATCCGTTGCAGCCCGCTGTATATAGATTGGTTTCCCCGGAATGACAGTGTAATAATCTCCTTTTCCCGCTTTAGCATCTGACATATCCTCTTTATCTGATACATATGTACGACCTGAAATCTTAACATTTGTCGTCTCATATTTATAATCCAAGCCAACAGAACTAAGATCGACACGCTGCTTCACCGGAACAGTTTCAGCTTCATCCGTAGTTTTATTGGTTACTGTTAGTTTCTTTGGCGTCTCGCCCTCTATCGTAATATAAGGTGTAACAGAGGCTCCACTTTTCAGCTCATTATTATCTTCATCCGTTACTGTATATGCATTTTCATCAAAAGTAACTGTTTCATTATGATAATCACATGCAAGCGGACTATAGTACACTCTGAGCTTATATTCGAGCGTTTCCTTTCCCTCACCCTCTGTACTGACAGTTATTGAATTGGCAGATCCTTTAGTCAATGTAATCTCATCAGACCATTTATTAGATTGAACCTCTGTTCCATTTACCGTAATCGTGTCTTTTCCGCAAGGCTTTATAACTACACTTCCACTAGAGCTCTCCAGATAAATAGTCGAGTCAGTATCATCCAGATCAACATGCGTTATGCTGCCATCGGATTTCAACGCAAGATCTGTCAGTCGTGAAACCTGCTTTGTATATGTCTTTGAAACCTTATTACCAGTTTTATTATTGCTTACACCCCATGCTGTTATAGTGCATGGTTCATTGATTACAATTGGCTCTCCTGTATAACTGTATTCTTCACTCTCCGTACCGCCAATTGGTGTTATGGTATAGTGTATGTCTTGTGCACCAGAGAGCTTAAGCTCACTGCCAAGTGCGACCTCACCCTCAAGGAGTGAGAAATCAACATTCCCTATAGCCTCTCCACTCTCAGGAATCGAATTAGTAAATGCCTTAATACAGATATTTGATGTATAAGTGTGTAATGACGAATCACCTTCAATGGCATACTTTCCAAGCTCTACAATATCAGTCCATGTCTTTCCATCAGCACTGTAATAACTCTCACCGCCATTTCCAAGATACTGTGGTTCTGCATTGGCGTCATCCATAAGCATTCCCTCTGCTGCAATAGGATATGCATATTCTGGATTCATCAGTTTAATGACTACACTAAATTGCATCCCTTCTTTAAGAGGAACGGCATTATCCAGCTCTATAGTATGATAACCGGCATATTCCTCTTTTCCTGACTGTCCTGAATAAGCAAGCTTACCCGATACAGGATTGCCATCTGTTACATCTGTATATACAGAAATCTCATACTCTGTACCGGCATCGGTTGTATAAAAAGAAACCGCCTCAAGCTGCTCATCTTCATTTGCAGTAAAGACATTAGAAATGTATGCCGTCTTAGAAGCTGCACTGCTGTCGGTAAAATCATCTGCTGCCACATTAAATGACCATCCTGTTGTGTCATACTGATAATTAGTTTCATAGTTATCATTATCCTCAAAGCAGAATAACCAACCATAAAATTCTATTGATTCATCTTCATATGAAATCCATATATATCCATCTTCTCCATACGAAGTACCCCATGAATTACACAAAAGCCATGCCCCATCATTAGAAGGCTTGTTATCCTCAGCAAAATAATCTTTAGAGAAATTGTCATCCCATCCTACCAGAACATTGGAATGGTTTGATGTTTTTTTATCATTATGATTTAACGATGCATAGTCGTCATTATAATATTCATCAACATATACATCTGCTGCATATGATATTTCAAAGGCTCCATATTCCATAAGTGCCTTTTTGACTAAATTATTATATGCTTCCGTCTTTTCTGATGAAGATTCTGCATCACAGGTTATCAGAGCATCCTGCAAGTGATACGCACTCTGATAACGCAGCGATTCATCCGGTTCCACATCAAAATCTTCATATGGCAGAACAGAATCATATACTGGTCCCTTCCACGCAGAAAGTGATGCTACTGCTACCAAGTTATTACCACCTGTCATATAAGGACCTGCATCAACATACCAGCCTATACTCTTAAGAAATTCTGTTTCTTCATCACCTGTTTCGCTGGACCATGCAAGATGCTTTCTTGAAAAACTTATAGAAGAAAATTGTCTTTTCATAAGTGTTGATTCACTTGCTCCAAGTGCACCAAATGTCCAACATGTACCATAACTTCCCTGGTCCTGTACAGCATTAACAAGCCCATAATCTCTCAGGTCGTAGCTCTCAGGCAGACTGTCGTTGGCACTCTCCATGCTGTCTTCATATCTTTGTGCCAGATATGAAAGATCAAGTGTAGATGGCATCAGACTGCTATCATCGCTGTCCTCATTTCCCATATATTCGAGATACTTTTCATTAACCGGTGCAACGCTTCCATGCACTTCAGCCTGTGCTGCAGATTGGGCATCTGCTTCATCTTCGGCTATCTGTGTCTGTGTTACCAGCGCTGTATCAGTCTCATTAGCATATGCCTGTGTTATTCCATATGGAAATATCATAGTCACTGTAAGAACTGCAGCCACTGTTTTTTTCAGAATAGTGTTCTTAATTCTCATTCAGAATCCTCCTTGCTTTTTTCGTATTACCAGTGCCATTGTTGTCAGACAAATGAGCATAATACCAACATAAACTGATGCAGATGGTTCCATGTCTCCTGTTTTTACATCTGTAGATTTTGCAAAACCTGCAGTTGCAGATTTTGCCTGTGTATTAGTTTCACTGCTTTTTCCGTTTAACATTGTAGTTGTGTTGCTGCCAGCATTATTGTTTATAATTTCGTTGTTGCTGCTACCTCCATTATTATCTTTTATATTTTCGTTATTGTTACCACCTCCATTATTATCGTTTATATTTTCGTTATTGTTACCACCTCCGTTATTATCGTTTATATTTTCGTTATTGCTACCTTCTCCATTATTATCGTTTATATTTTCGTTATTGCTACCACCTCCATTATTATCGTTTGTATTTTCGTTATTGCTACCGCTTCCATTATCAGTTTTATCTTTATTTTCATTATCACTTTCATTGGAAGAATCTTTATCATCCCCTGTAATGGTAATGCTCTGTTTTCCATATATTGTCTCATAATTCGGATTGGTTATCTGATAATATACCTCCGTCGTGCCGACCTCTGTACGAACCGGTGCCTCAGATGTCCACTCTCCATCTTGTGATGTTCTGTATGTAATTATTGAGTTTTCACGAACATTTTCTAAAGTAATCGTATGTGGCTTTCCATCATATTTTCCGTTATAATCACTGGTTTCCACTTGATATGGTGCTGCCTTTTGAATCGTGAAATTCCTCTCGATAGTTCCGGTATAATCTCCTATTCCAGTAATTACCACTGTTGCTTCTCCTGCATCTACATTACTACTATAAGTAAGTGTATAGGATTCATTTTCTTTAAGAATTGTATCTCCATCTTTTACAACAATCTCCGGCTTTAACTCTTCTCCAGAATAAACATACGAAACATCCGCCGTCATCTCTATCGTACAGTTATCAAGCTCAACGGGTCCCACTTCTCCAAATGTAACAAGTCCTGTCATGTTGTGGAGCCATGTTGTTCCATTTCTTCTCTTTACGGTAAGTGGATTAAGAATTATATTATTCTGGCTGATTACCACAGTCTCCTCTATACTGTCTGCCAGACTTCCGGTTGCGCTGATTGTATATGCACAGTCATTATAAATTCCGGTATATACAACCTCATGTCCACTCATATATAGTATTGAACCGACAGGGGTTTTCTTTAAAAGTTCTATCTTTTCTTCATCTGTTAATTTAGAAATATCGGTCCAATGTCCCGGAATCTTCTGCTGCCATGTAGTATTTCTTGGAATTTCCAGACCAAAGCACTTATAAATTGTTCTGGCATACATAGAACAGTCTGGGGATGTCAGCATACCGCCCCATCCGTAACGGTCACCTAAGCATTCAAATGCAACATTCATCACATTTGCCTGTGTCAGATTCAGATACCCTTCTGACACATTATAATGCATGGAAATCAATGCAGGTTTCTTCACATAATTTCCATTGTCATCTCTGGTCGGAAGATATACAACATAATTATTCCATGTTCCTCTCTCTCCGATATTGACAGGGATTTCATCTTCCGGTACTTCTTTTAATACAGTGCCAAGTGTCAGCGTAACCTTCGCTGTTGATTTGTCTGAAATTGAATCTTCCAATGTAATCTTGTTGGTCGTCACAACTACATAATTATCCTCATTGATATCTACCTTCCATGAATCCAGCCATTCATCCTTAGAAGAACAGATTGCAAGATGATCTGCCTCTACCCATCCACAACAATTATCGGAATATCCCCAGCAGAATTTTCCATCTGCTGTAACTGCCATTACTACAAATGGCTCATTCACACATAGGGAAGCAGACTGCATTTCATCATCTGGATCGGACTTACTGTATCCCAACACATCCGCTGTAGGCCATGACTTCATATCTGCATATTCTACTGCAACAGCATATTTTACAGTGTCATTCGTTGTAGTCTCTGCATTTGCAATATTATCTTTCATGCTTTGAAAATAAGCTTCCTTATTCTCTAACTTCTCTCCATTCACATAGAAAGTACTTGTCGGAGTTGAGATGCCTGCCAGTGATTTTTTTACAGCGGTTCCATCATACTCCGTTGACAGGTTCTCAAGATCTGTCATATGTGTTCCTTGAGTATTTAACATCTCTTTGTTTAATGCTGTAATCTCATCTTTGGTCATAAGAATTGTGTCAGCATTCGTTGCCCTTTCTGACCAGAATCCAGCATTACACATACCCTCTGTTACACCTGTCGCATACTTGATGTTCTCTGACTGGCTTTCCTCCGACTGTGCAAAAACGGTCATTGGAGCTGTAAGCAGCATACCTGCAGTCAGTATAAATGTTGCGATTCGTCTAGTTTTCTGATTGTTTCTCAAAACAGTGTTCTTAATTCTCATTCAGAATCCTCCTTGCATATTATTATTCAGTTGTAATTCCGTATTTCAACTTAATCTTTTACGATTATATCACTTTCTAAGAAACTAGACAACTTTTTCAATCATCATATTCCAATCCGAAGTTATCCATATATACCTTAAATCTATCCTGTGCCGTCAGACATGTATCCATTAAATATCCCGGCTCATTCTTCCATTCCTGCAAACCACGGTAATAAAATTGTTTAATATCGTCCTCTATAATAAATGGAGTGACTCTGTTTCTAAGGCATTCTTTAAACATAATGAGCCTGCCAACTCTTCCGTTACCATCCTGAAATGGGTGAATGCTTTCAAATCTATAGTGAAAATCGATTATCTCCCTTAATGTCTTTTTCTTACTTGAATTATATTCTTTTAACAGGCTTCTGATTTCTTTCTTCACATTCTCCGGCTTAGTTGTAATATTGCCGCCGACCTCATTTTCAAATCTTTTATAATCGCCAACCGCAAACCACGCTTTTCTGCTGTCTGATGTACCTGATTTCAGAATCATATGAAGCTGTTTTATAAATGATTCGCTCAAACTATACTCTGCCTGCTCTATCACCAAATCAATACATTTAAAATGATTCGCTGTCTCAACAATATCATCAACATTAATACTGCCATCCTGCACTCCGATAGTATTCGTCTCAAATATATATCTTGTCTGGTCATGCGAAAGCCTGCTTCCCTCTATATGATTAGAATTGTATGTCAAATCTATCTGTATTTTATGATATATCCCTCCTGGAATCCCTGATTCCTTTTCAAGCTTTAATCTCGTTAGCAGATCCTTGGGAACTTTACCTGCTCTCTGCTTTCTTTCAGGCTTGACAGCGTCTTCTGGTATCAGCCACATTTTCCCTGATAAAACTGCACCCGGTATCTTTCCTGACGCACAGTAATTTCTTACACTCCGCTCCGAAACCTGCCATTTAGCAGCCATTTCACTGACATTATTATATTTCATACAGCCTCCATTAAAAATGTTGTTGCGCAATATATTGAAACTCTTTCCCCTTATATTATTCTAAGCAATCTGCTTTTCACTACCAGTTACTCTCTGCTTCATCAAGCTTCTTTACAAGTGTATCTTTAAGCGCCATAAATGCAGGAATAAAGCTGTCGCGTATTAACAGAATCAACTCATCCACCTCATCCTCATTATATATGTGAACCGCGGTATTACGCTTCTTTAACATAAGCAGCCATATTTCAGCATCATTTATAAAACCAAATCTGTAGCCAAGCTGTAGAATTTCTCGCGGAGATCCGGTAGACGAATCCTCTATACCATGTTTTCTCATAATCTCCTGCAAAGCCTTCCACGCGAGTTCAAAAGTAAGATTAAACTGTCCAATGACACCAGTCCTGTATATATCATTGTTTTCTGCCATCTTAAAATCTGCATTAGCTAATATAGCCAGACAATTAATAAAGTTATCAAGCTTTTTCATAAATCACTACACCATCCTTTTCTATCTCCGCTTTTAATTCATCTGAAATTACTACATCTGCCTGTACAATATCAAACATCAAAAGAGTATGTGTTTTTTCCTTAACATCCCAATAAAAGCTATCAAAATCTCCTCCATATACAGCAATATCTATATCACTCCGTTCCGTATTCGTGCCCCGCGCACGAGAGCCAAAAAGCACAATTCTGACAATAGAGTGTTCCCTCGCAAAAAAAGAAATTTCTCTCAATATCCGGTCTGGTAAATTATATTTCATATTGTTCCCTCCAAATCATAATCAATGCAATACAAGGAAAGGTACAAGATAAAATGGTGGAAAGAATCTAACCCTCCCACCATTATTTCTAACTATTCCAGCTACACCTTTTACGCCTTTCTTACATTAGCGTTCTTCTGGTTTCCATTGTTATCTTTATCAAGCTCTTTCTTCTTGCCATTCAGCATTCCAGCGAAATTCTTCTCGTCTTTTTTTGAGCGTTCCTTAGCTGCCTTTAAATTTTTATATTCTTCAGCTTTTATCTTGAATTTGTCGTAAAACTCATCACAGACTTTGACAACCTCGCTGCATGGTAAATTAACCTCTTTCTCTACCTCTGCATCTCCCTGCTGCACCTTTGTTTTCATTGAGAACACTGGTTTATTGTAATAATCGTTCTTTTTAGTATTGTAATTATTAATGTCCTCAATAAGCTCTGCTAACGCTCCCTTAATTCTGCTGGCTGCCTGATATCTTGTTTTGCCGTTTGATACAAGGTGACTGAACTTTTCTCCTTTGACATCCACATAGCTTCCAACTTCGCGGTAGATATCAACGATAGTGCCAAGATAATCCACAGATACAGTCCTTTTATTATTGATATCAAGCGCACTTTCTGCATCTTCGCCACCATGCACTATCATGCTATATATAGATTCACCTTCATTAGTAAACATATCCAGTGCCTGTACCATATCCACAAATTGCTCAGAATTCTTAGTCACATCTACCCTGGTAATCGTATCTTTTAAAATATTAATATCTTCAGTAATTGCAGTGCATTTTCTTTTTATATCCTCAGCCAATGCATTAAGCTCTTCTCTCGTATCATTCTGCACTATAACATTTTCTAACCTTGTCGTGATATTCGCCATGCCATCAAGTTCCTGCTTTGCATCATTAATTCTTACATCATATCCACCTTGCTTGAACTGTTCGGCAGTAATTTTATATTTAAGGAAGTCCTCTCTTGCTTCCATGAATTCCTTATCTTCCACATATTTTTCTTTAGGCTTCATTATCATTTCAGCCATAACATGATACTTCTTGAAATACGGACTATTAAAAACTTCATAATAAATGTTTCTATTCTCTTCTGATAGATTAATCTCGTATAATGAATTGAACAGATTATTATTCTTATCGTACTTATCTGTTAAAATGCGGAATATTTTTTTCTCTTCTTCTGGGTTATCCTGTGTAAGCTTGTTCTTTAATTCATCACCAGTAATCTTGTCAAGAACCTGAGCATATATTAAAAGCTCAGACTTCATAGCTGCTGATAAAGCATCTGAGGATTCTGTAAGTCCTGACTTTAGCTTGTTACTTAAGTACTGATGTACTGCTGACATTTCCTTCTTTTCTTTGAATACATTAAAGACTTTCTGGACATCTTCCATGGATTTATCATCTGTTGCAGCTTTATACATAGCAATCAGATTATCCACAACCACCGCAACCGCATTCTTGTCATCCTCGTTCTCAAATTCCTTTTTCTTTGAGGTAAAATATTCCTCAAACGGAAGCACCTTGATATTTTTTTCAATGACAGGCGCAACTATTTGGGTTCTTGAGATGAATTTTTTAACAAATGCATCTTCCTGAATATCCTTATATTTTTCAGGATTCTTATCGCATATAGCTATAAGCTCGCGGAAGCCCCTATAATATCCAGCAACATTATTATTAATCTTCTCGTTAAAGTATTCCTCGTCCTGGATATTGTCCTGCAGTCCTTCTGAAATAACTGTCATGGCATAACAACATTTCTGGATATTCTCAAGCTTTTTATCATCATTCACACCGTCCAGACTTGAAACATCTTCCAGAATCCTATCCAGAATCTTCTTATGAACAGGAGACATTTCATCTTCAAGCGACAGATAAAATGTAATATGCTTAAATAACCTCTCGTCAGCTTTTGCCTGTCCTTTATCCTTTTCTTCATTCTCATCCTTATTCTTATCAAGATAATCTACATACTTTTCTACGCATTCATCATATTTTTCATCATCATATAATTTTATGATATCGTCGACCATCTTCTGCGGATTATTGCTGAATGGATTCATTTTATTTCTGACTACATGCCATTCAGAGTAAACTTCCTCTAATTCTGCATTAAATCCATCAGAATCCATCAGAAATTCGCGTTCTTCCTCCGAAAACTCATCACTATGCTCTTCCAGTGCAATACAGATTCTATTCCATAATATGTCACCGTTACGCTGTCCAAAACGGTCGTGTTCACAGCACTCCTTAAAAAAGTCCTTGAATGAATTAGTATTCTCTGGTCTTAGAAATGTATTCTTCCCAGTCTGCATATCATCATATATGCCTATCATCCAGTCTGCACTCTGAAATAAATCGTTGCAGTATTTCATAAGCTTCATCCACATTTTCACATAATCATAATATGTCATATCGCACACCTCATTCTTTCTATATATACTTGTTAATTATATTTTAAATATAAGAGCAGTATAACATGCCAATGTAGACAAAAGTAAGACAAATATAAGTCCTTACCAATGGCTTCCTCTATTTCATCCCGAACCAACTTAGTGGATTAACAGACATTTGACATGAGTAGTTACAGATAATTCTTCTCCCCCGCAGTCCAGAAATATTTCTGATGCATCCTTATAGAAAAAATCAATGTCAGAAATTCCGCTACAGGAATGGCAATCCACGCTCCGTTAATGCCGAATATCTTCGGAAGGACTATCAGCGAAATAACTATAAAAACCAATGTACGGCTGAAGGAAATCAGTGCCGACACCCTTCCATTAGACAGTGCTGTGAAAAATCCCGATGAAGTAATGTTAATGCCACTGAACAAGAAGTTGACCGCAAACAGCCGGAAACCGACTGAAGCTAATTCCCATGTTCGCTGTTCTTTTGTAAATACAGACACAATCGCAGGTGAAAATATCACAGCCGCTGCAACAATAACAACAGAGGATACTAAAACTGACAGGAATGCAATCCTGTATATTTTTCTTAATTTCTCCCTATTGCCGGCACCATACTGGAAACCAATAATCGGGCTGATTCCAATAGAAAAGCCCATATAGACAGCATTAAACAGGAACTGCCCATACAGCAGAATAGTAATTGCCGCAACACCCTGCTCCCCTGCCAGTGACATCATTACAATATTGAATAAAAATGTGATAACTGCATTTGACAACTGGGAAACCATCTCGGAAGAGCCATTATAGCAGGCATTCCATATCTCTCTGGCAGAAAATGTAAAGCGGCAGAAACGAAGTCCCTGCTTTCTAAACATAAAAAAACACAAGCCACATACTGCAGGAATACACTGACCGATACCTGTGGCAAGCGCCGCACCTGCTACTCCCATCTGGCATGGAACAATGAATACATAATCAAGAACCATATTTGAAATACCTGCTCCGACCATGAGCACAAGCCCCAGCCCCGGTCGTCCTGCTGTCACAATAAATGACTGGAAAACTGCCTGAAGCATACATGCCGGCACAAAAAGCATAGAGGCTCCCAGATACATCCTGCAGTCAGAAAGCAATACATCACTGGCACCAAGAATTCTGGAAATCGGTGTCAGAAACAGCTCTGAAAGTACGAGCATGATAAGGCTTAGAATCACTGTAAGCACAACGAACTGCGTCAGAGCTTCCTTTGCGCGCCCATTATTTCCTTCCCCAAGATATTTACTTATAATTGCGCTTCCGCCTGTGCCTATCATAGTAGACAAAGCAATAGCCACATTAATGACTGGATATACAATATTGGATGCTGACAGCGCATTACTGCCCAAAAACCTCGATATGAAAACTCCATCTACAATCGTATATAACGACATAAAAACCATCATGACAATTGATGGCGCTGCAAATTTCAAAAGCCCTGCCGGCGTAATATTCTTATTAATTGACTGACCCATATATTAAATTTCCCCCTTAAATTCTTCTAGTACGCATTATAGCATATCTGTCTGAATAAATCTTCTTCCATTCCAATAATTTGTCATATGCATTTCTTCAAAGTTTTATTTTGCCATTTTGCGCATTTCTTCAAGGTTTTATTCTTTTTGTTCCAATCGCGGCTTGTTTTAGAATAGAAAAATGTAAATAGTTGCAAAAATCTCTTCTATAAACGCTTTATAGGCTGCACTTTCTATTCAAATATACATAGAATAGAAAAATGCAGCCTAATACTGAAATCTATTGTAAAGAGACTCAACTATGGAAATTAAAAGAAATTTTTATTTGAATAAACTGATAAAAAGAAAGTATAATCCAGCATGCCTTGAAAAATAGTTCTTATCTCACATTCGCATAATCCAGAAAGAAGCACACACAGCTTGCCTTTTTCATGCCGTCATTCCTGTATATATGGGGCTGGTCTGTCTCGAACTTATAGACCTGCCCCTTCTTGATATGCTGCAGATGATTATGGCTGTCTATCGTGAGTGTGCCGTCAATCACAGAAATATATTCTCGGGTTTTCTCACCATGGCTTCCACTCACATACACTCCACCCGGTTCAACATCAATACGATATACTTCGACAGCCTGCGAGTCCTCGAATGGAAAACAGGTCCACACCTTATACTGTGCCTCAAGCTCCTTCGTCGGTATTAGCTTTTCCGGCGTAACAAGACAGTATTCCTGCTTTGGTGGAGATATAAGCGTCTGGAATTCTATCCTTAAGCCGCTTGTGATTTTTCCAAGCACACCAAGCGACGGATTAGCTGTTCCGCGCTCTATCTGGGCAAGCATGCTCTTGCTGACGCCAGTCTGTTCAGCGACCTGGTCAAGGCTCATCCCCTTAGACTGGCGTATCCTTTTTAAGTTCTCAGACACATTTTGTGAAAGATAGTCTGCGTTCATAATCAATAATTCCTCACTTAACTATAATGCCTTTCTGTAAAGCATCTCAATATCACACTGGCGTGAAGCTCTCGGATTAACCGCAATATTGCCGCTCTTCATGGCATCCACAGCCATAGCTTCAATCCTGCTTTCGATTTCATCCTTAGATACTTCGCCATTCTTGCTTGCATTGTTGATTGCGATAGTCAGATTCTTAGGTATTCCGATATCGGCGCACAATTCCCTGATTGCCTCCGCAAGCATAGCCGGCTTGAATTCCTTTTCGCACGCCGGAACCGGGCTTATATCGTTATATATAGTCAGATATTTTCCATGGTCAGCAAGAGCGTTATATTCAGCTATTACCGGAAGCAGCACTGCATTGGCAACACCATGCGGCACATCAAAAAATGCGCTGACCGGATGACTCATAGCATGCACATTTCCAAGCCTTGCAAATGAGAATGCGATTCCTGCAAATAAAGAGCCTGTCAGCATAGCTTCTGCCGCCTCAATATCTGTTCTGTTTGCTACGAATCTGCGTATATTCTTTCCAATTAAAGCCATCGCCTTTTCAGCCATTGCATCAGAAAATGGAGATGCTGCTGTTGAGATATACGCTTCCTCCGCATGAATAAACGCGTCAATACCGCACGCTGCAGCAACACTTGCTGGTGCTGTCGTAAGAAGCTCTGCATCAAGGATAGCATACTTCGGAAGTATTTCATAGCTGAAAACTGTCAGCTTATAATTTCTGCTGTGGTCTGTGATTACTGAAAATGCTGTAACTTCTGAACCTGTACCTGCTGTTGTCGGAATAGCAATAAGCGGAACAATTGGTCCCGGAACCTTATGCGCGCCCTCGTAGTCAGTTATGCTTCCGCCATACTTAGCGACAACTCCTACTGCCTTAGCCACATCCATCGGTGAACCGCCACCGAAAGCCACAATGAAATCAGCTCCGGATTCCCTGAATTTATCTGTAGCCTTTTCAACTGTAGTGACTGATGGATTAGCTTCAATATCAGTAAATGTGTCAACAGTTACATTTACTGATTCCAGATAATCTGCTGCCTTCTTCACGAGTCCCATCTTTTCAATATGCGGACCTGAAATAATAAGCGCATGAGTTCCTCCTAGCTTTTTGGCAATCTCAGGCAGCTTAGTAAGGCTGCCCTTTCCTACCGTTATATCCTGTGGTACTGAAAAATTAAACATTTGCATAGATAATACTTCCTTTCTTGCCTGCTTTTCAAGGCATCCCAGGTTTGTGCGCAAGCACAAATCCTGCGTGTGAAAAATCTTTGATTTTTCACACTTTTCCTTTCATATTAACTGGCTTTCCTTGCCAGCACACGATCAATTGCTTCATCAATAACCTTATCAAGCTCTGGCTCGTCAGCCTCAGGCATAAGAGATGCTGCGTCCTCGTCAGATATAAGCTCAACAAGAATACCGAAGGATTCCTTATATTTATTTTTACAGAAAATGTAGAATACTACTCCCAATGCGCACCATGCGAGAACAATTCCCCATTCCTGCGCAATAAGTGTTCCGCCGCTTCCCGGAATACAGTACATGGCAACCATGAAGCCTGACATGATAACTGCCATGATACCGAAGAATCTGTATGCCGGAACCCTGTACGGTCTTGGCATATCAGGCTCTTTCTTTCTTAAGATTATGAATGAGAGCGCGACCATGCAGTATGCAACACAACAGCCAAAGTTACCGGCATCACTAATCCATACAAGCATTTTCCTGCCGGCAAAAGGTGCCAGCATAGTGAGAATTCCAATAAGGATAAGCGCATTTACAGGTGTCTTATACTTTGGATGTAACTTGGCAAAGAACTTAGGAATCATATATGATTCAGCCATAGAGTACATTGCACGAGAACCACCAAGCAGGAATGAATTCCATGATGTGACAATACCGCACATACCGCCGACTATAATTACCTTTGCCATTATCTTAGTGTTAAATGCTGCTGCCATCGCGTCTGCTGTGACGAGCCCTGTTGTGTTCTGTGAATCACTGATTGCCTGTGGGTTCATGACAAGACCAACTGCAATGATAATCAGTGCATAGAAAACTATAGCAAGAACAACTGACAGAATAAGAATCTTACCAATCTTCTTCGCCGGTACATTGATTTCCTCTGCCGCCTGTGGTATTACATCAAATCCGATAAAATAGAATGGTGATAACGATGCAACACCGATAATTGCCTTGACATTAAGTCCGGCACTAGAGCTTGCAAACATCTGACCACTCATATTGTCAGCAGAGCCATTGATTACTGAAGCAACAATCAACAGGATTCCGGCACCACCGATAATACATGTAAGAATTGTCTGTAATATAGCCGCTGTCTTGGCACCAAGGATATTAATTATCATAATTATAAATGCAAGTACAATTGCTACGATAAGCCATGACGCATAGATATCAAATCCCGCAACCGTATACAGATAACCCTTAAGGAAGCCCGGCCACAGATATGTTATGATTGTTGGAAATGCGCATGCCTCAAAGCAGGCTACACTGACATATCCAAGTACAATCATCCATGTACATATGAATGAACCGACTGCACCCATTGCGCGGTAACTGAACACATGCTCACCACCGCACTGTGGCATGGCTGCTGTAAGCTCTGCGTATGTCATACCTACGAAGAATATCATGATTCCGCCAAGAACGAATCCCAGCGCCGCACCAATAACTCCACCTTTTTCAATCCAGCTTCCGGTTGAAACAACCCAGCCCCAGCCTATCATGGCGCCAAATGCGATTACAAGTATATCCCATGCGCCAAGCACTTTATCAAACTCAGATTTCTTCTGTTCCATGGCTTGTTCCCTCCTCTTCCATAAGTATTTTTGCGACATCCTCTATAAGCCTTGCAGTTCCATCAACACCTAAGAGACTGCTGTCAATAAGCATGTCCCTGCGGTGGCGGTCACCACGGTTGCTTCCAGTCAATGCCATGTGACGCTTGTGATAGCGTTTATCTTTCTCCATGATGAAAAGCCTTGCGTCGTCCTCTGACATGTTGTGGCTTTCCATAACATTTTTAATTCTCACCTCATCAGGAGCATAGATGAATACTCTTAAGATTGGTTTATGCTCCTTTAAAATATAATCTGCAGAACGGCCGATTATCACGCATGATTCGCGGTCGGACAGCTTTCTGATAATTGTTTTCTGGACATGAATAGCACGCTCAGTCAGATCAGCGTATTTTGAAAATGAACCTCTTACATCACCCTCTGCGCCTTTACCGGCAATAGTAATTCCCTCTTCAACCTTTTCCATAATCTCCTTAGGGATTCCTACTTCTTTAATAATTTCGTCAACCGTTTCACGGTCGTAGAATTTGATACCCAGTTCATCGGCAACCTTTTTGCCAATCTGATTCCCCTTAGCACCGTATTCGCATCCTATAGTTATAACAAGATGTGCCATATGCTTATTTCCTTTCTTTGCTTTACTCCTTTGGGATACATTACTAAAAGGGCGCACGAAATATATCGTGACGCCCTTGTCCTCTTCCTTTTATGATAATGCTTTTACAGTTTCATTTAATATTTCAAATGCTTTGTCACATTCTTCCTTATTGACAATAAGTGGTGGAACCATACGGATTATATGAGCTCCGATTGCTGTGATAAGCAGCTTTCTGTCTAATGCACCATGCTTTACATCCACACCTGAAATAGTATCGTCGAATTCAACACCTACAAGGAGTCCCTGATGTCTTACCTCTTTTACATGAGGAAGCTTCTCAAGTAATGAAGAGAAGTAGTCTCCCATCTCCTTAGCATTTCCTGCAAGATTTCTGTCAAGCAGCTCATTTACCTCTGCAAGGGCTGCTGCACAGCTTACTGGATGTCCGCCAAATGTAGTACCATGTGAACCTGCTGAGAATGCCTTTGCAACCTCTTCTGTTGCACATATTGCACCAATTGGCATACCACCGCCAAGACCTTTAGCCATTGATACGATATCAGGCTTGATGCCATAGTTCATGTAAGACATTACAGAACCTGTTCTGCACCATCCTGTCTGTACCTCATCAATAAGAAGAAGCATTCCCTTCTCATCACAGAATTCGCGGAGTCCTTTCATGAATTCTTCAGTGGCAGGATGTACACCACCTTCGCCCTGTACCGGCTCAAGCATGATTGCTATTGTGTTCTCTGTGCATGCATCCTTGAAAGCCTTAAGGTCATTGTATGGAGCATATGAGAAACCATATGTCATAGGACCGAATCCGACCTGACAGCCATTGCCCGGCTGACCTGTAGCAGACATGGCACCAAATGTTCTTCCATGGAAACCATCCTTAGCTGTTACAATGTGATATCTGTTAGGACCATATTTTTCAATACCATACTTACGAGCCATCTTAATCATGGCCTCGTTAGCCTCTGTACCTGAATTCTGGAAAAATATCTTATCCATGCCGATTGTGTTGCACACCTTCTCAGCAAGCAATGCCTGTGGAATTGTGTATGGGTAGTTGAAGGTATGCATGATATCATCAACCTGGTCTTTAACTGCCGCTACAACCTTTGGATTTCTGCTTCCTGCATTATTAACTGCAATACCTGCATAGAAGTCAAGATAAGGTGTTCCGTTCTCATCATACATGTACATTCCTTCTGCTGTCTCTGCAAGAAAATCGAAACGCTCATAAGTCTCAATCATATACTTCTTTACTTTGTCCTTGATGTCCTGTGCTGTTAATCCTGTGTCCTTTAATCTCATAATAGTAATCCTCCATTCTTGCCCGTTTTTCAGAGCAGCGTGTGAAAAATCTTTGATTTTTCACACTAATCCTTACCCCATAGCAAACAAAAAAAGAGCAAAGCGGCTTCATCGTCTACCGATAAGCTCCTTTGCTCTTGAATTCGTTTATTATTTTGTACAACTATATGATATTCTGTCTAATATAATATGTCAACATTAAAATTAAAAAATTAGATGCATTTGCTCAAGTCCAGTATTTTCAAGGTTTTTCAAGAATCTTATGCATAATGCGTATAAAATATAACTTACATATGTGCACTATATTGCACATATTTTCTTTTTATTCAGGCTGCTGCATTATCATTTATCGTATCAATAACCTTCTTAATTCCCATCCATACTGTCATATCTGTGAAGATGTCGACTATGCTTCCATAATCAGTAAATGGTGATTCCTGCAATACCGAAAAATCCTTCATCATTCCGTTATGGACAATATATTCTACTATCTGATTAACAAAATAAATCTGTCTGCTGTCCAGATTGGTATTGGTCAGATACTCTGAAAATGCTTCTTTAGCTGCATTCATATCAAGCCCGACTATTTCACGCACGAATTCTCCAAGTGGTTTTGTTCCAATCTCATTCTCATAATCAGTCTTCGTTCCAACCTCTCCCCACAGAATATTTTCCAGCGCTTTCACATCTTCTGAAGTCAATGGCTTATTAGACCGCAGCTTTGCTATAACAATATTATCCTTATGCTGTCTTATATAATACTCAGCTTTAGCCTTGTAATTCTTCAACTCATCATTCTCTAATTCAGATTCTTTCCATTCTGTTGAAAGCAACTCATCTGTAAAATTAGTCTGATACTTCTGCAACGGTCCACGAGGCAGATATTTCATCAATGAACGAAGCCTGTGTCTGATTTCTTCAAAGTCATTAACATCTGCATTATCAACATAATCAGTTTTAAGAATCCTGTTAATAATATCTGACTGTGCCTGAATCTCCGGAATATTAGCTACTCTGGCAACACCTTCTGTCTTTTTTAATAAATCGCTGCGTGCTCTTGAATATCTATTCCCTGACAGATATGCCAGCTCAATGCCATACATAAGCGCATCAAATCTGACTGCACTTATTTCATCATCTTCCGGCAATATAAGAGGTGCAACTTCCTCTCTTACAATTAAAGTATCTTCATATGTAAGTGCCTGATAGTTAGATTCTGACGAATATAATTCTACATACTTCAAATGCTGTCTCACCGCAAAATTATCTCTCGGCAGCTCTTTTACTTTCTCGCTCATCTGCCTGACTAATGCATTTCTATACATTTTCAGTCTGTCATTCTGATACTTGATGTCCTGAAGCTTATATGATATCTCGAATTTCAGATTAAATACAGCACTCTGCAACGCAATCATATTAGCTGCAGCCTTTCCCTTGTTCATCCGGAAAAACTCGAAATTACCACAGAAGTCAAATATATAGAACTTATCCTTATCTTCTCCATCTAAAAGTCCGGGGCAGAGTCTTGTACCTCTTCCTATCATCTGCCAGAACTTCGCCTTGCTCATAACCTTCTTGAAAAATACCAGATTCACGACCTCCGGCACATCTATTCCAGTATCTAGCATATC
Source organism: Ruminococcus sp. CAG:382 (assembly GCA_963654395.1). GTDB lineage: Bacteria > Bacillota > Clostridia > Lachnospirales > Lachnospiraceae > Lachnospira. The sequence continues at coordinate 3,041 of CAVKBP010000015.1, read as the reverse complement.
AACAGATATTGCTATCTGTGGCAGCTTCCTTGCATCAGAGAATTCATCAATAGCACTCTGCGCATAAGTCATATAATTGTCTATAACTTTTGCATATTCTGGCAGATGTGGATACTCTTTATTAAATATCTCTAATATCTTCTCCGCATGATCATGGTTCTTAGCAAATATAATCGTCTTTCCAAGCTTCTGTCCATAATCAATCTTAATGCCCTCGGTCATCAGGATATTCAGCACCTTTCTAATCGTATCTTCGTTAAATATCCATGTATTCAGGGCTGATGAACTAATTGCTTCCGGCAGTCTTCCATTTTCATACTCAAATGTTTCCTCATATGCTTCTCTGTCTTCCTCTGACAATTCATCATACACAATTCCCTGTTCAATGAATTTCAGCTTGGATTCAACAGAAACATAATCCACCAGATAAACATCCTTGACCGCCTGTGCCAAATCATAACCATATGTAGGCACTCCATTTTCCAGTTCAAATACTTCATAAGTATTCTTATCGATTTCATCCTTAGGTGTCGCAGTAAGACCTACAAGCGGTGCGTCGAAATATGTAAATATATCTTTATATTTGTTATAAATTGACCTGTGTGCTTCATCACATATAACAAGGTCAAAATGTCCGCATGTGAACAGCCTGCCTTTATCATCATTAATTGTGTCTATGCGATTAATCATTGTCTGATATGTAGAGAACACACAATGTGCTGAATAATTATCTTTCTCCTCCACAAGATTGGTACATGACAGATTAGGAAGCATATTGACAAAGCTTCTCTTCGCCTGCGTTACTAATGAATTTCTGTCTGCCAGAAAAAGGATATTCTTTACCCATCCTGCTTTTAGTAAAACATCACACAGTGCAATTACCGTTCTTGTTTTGCCCGAACCAGTTGCCATAACAAGCAGAGCCTTCCTACGGTTCTTTTCATCAAAACTGCTACACACTGCCTTAATCGCTGACTCCTGATAATACCGCCCTGCAATATTTTTATCTATAGTTACATGCTTAAGGCTTGTCCTCATAGTCAGCAGATTGAACCATTTTTCCAAGTCTCTCTTTGAATAAATAACTGAGCATTTTCTTTCCGGATACTGTCCGTCAATAATACGCGTTTCAAATCCGTTAGTAAGAAAAATTACTGGTCTTCTCTTATATTTTTGCTCTAATATATCTGCGTATAATTTCGCCTGCTGGCGTCCTTTGGAAACATCAACGCATGTTCTCTTAGCCTCAATAACAGCTAACGGTCTATGCATATCATCATATAGAACATAATCCGCGCGTCCGCTTTCTGACTTGTTAGGCATTCCCTCAAGCTCAACCTCATTAATCCAGTCTTTTCCTTCCGTCCAACCGGCGGACTCAAGCATATCATCTATATACAATTTTCTTGTCTTATATTCTGATAAATCCAGTGGCTTAGGCACATATGTCTGTTGCTGTTCCTGCCTGCGCGCAGACAATTCTTCCTTAAGAGACGCATTTTCTTCAATTAATTTCTTAAGGTCAATCTCCTGCTGTGCAGACTTCTCCTGAATCCTTACAAGCTCTTCATTAACTGCGTCCGAAGCCGCCTTTGAAGCCTTTACTTTTTCTATCCTCGCATTAATCAGGTTCTTGTCAAATGTATGCTCTTCATATTCCTTAGCATAACAGCACGCAACAAAATCGATAAATATAAACAGATTTTCCAGACAAAGCATTGCTTTATCCCGTCCTAATTTCTTAGCTCCATGCGCCGCACTATTTCCACGATTGCGGATATATTCCATTCTTCTTAATATATCCGGTCCCACTATCTGCCTGAATTCATCTGTACTCATCAGACTGTACAGATTGTCCTGATAAGGCATTTCTAATTCCGAATCAACTGAATACATCCATTTTACAGCAAATTCCATTGCCCTCCGGCTGTTAATAATGCTGGCTTCCGGATCCATCAGAATAATCTTCTCGGCAGAAACAGCCACATCAGCAAATCCTGAAAACTCAGGCACATCCTTCAGATAATCAAAATTAGTAACCATCCCTTATCCCCCTGACTCGTTCTATCAATCTAGTAATCGCATTATATCATACTTTCGTAGTGATATATCAACTTTGACTTCTGGCAATTTAACATCATTGTATTCTATACTGACACATCAATAGAATTACGCACAATCCTGTTACCATTTTTGACGAGTGCCGCTTCCACTGATTCTCTTGTGACATTATCAAGAACACTTATATCAAACTTTTGTCCCGGTTTCCAATTTGGATTAGCTGATTTGACTGCTGCGTACATAGCAGCTCTATATTGACCTTCGTATTGTTCTAAGGTCCATGTACCGCTTAAGCGTTTATCTTTCTTCACACTTAGCTGATATTCTTTGAAAATATCTGACCGCTTAGTTGTGTCACCATTTGAAACACCGTTTTCCTGTATATATTCTTGTTTTACATTATCAAACATCTTCTGGCGATATTCCTCAGATACACTTGTAAGTTGCTGCCACGATATACCTTTGCCAGTAACATCCATTCCTGCCACTCCATTTGCATTCAGTAAATCACCATCCGAATCAAATTGTTTCATCAAATTCTTAATAAGTGTATCCCTTCCACCAAATGTTTCATATATCAATTTTTCTTCTGGTGACATCATGGCTTCATTTTGTGCAATATCTGATAACCAGCCTCTTTCTTCCAATGCCTTATACTGCTTGCTATTTGTATTAATGCTATTATACATATTACCTGTTTTGCTGATATTCATTGACATAACTAAACCTCCCTGTAAACAATTCTAAACATCTATTATGAGATAACTCTATGCTATATGACATATATCGTCATGAAGACCACAAATAAACAGGCGTTTCTACAACTTTTGATTTGTCTGTCTGAGACTTAAACGAAACAAACCTCGCCTGTTCAGCCAGAGGTGGAACCAGTACAGGCAGTGCCCGCAACTGTTTCATGTTGATACTTGCAATTCCAGTTGTCTGCTTTGCGCATCCCAGAAAATAGCGTTTTGCTCTTT
>CAVKBP010000014.1:0-25665 GCA_963654395.1 Ruminococcus sp. CAG:382 | reverse complement strand
CTATAACATTAATGACAGTATGTATCTTGTGGATCTTCCTGGTTATGGCTATGCGAGTGTAAGTGCTTCTGTTAAAGCTAAATGGGGCAAAATGATTGAGCGGTATTTAAGAAAGAGCAGCCAGCTAAAGCAGGTGTTTTTATTGATTGATATTCGCCATGACCCATCAGATAATGACAGAATGATGTATGACTGGATTGTAAATAATGGTTTCAGACCTGTAATTGTGGCAACAAAGCTGGATAAGATTAAGAGAAGCCAGATAAGTAAGCAGGTCAAGGCTGTAAGAACAGGACTCGGTTTAAGAGAAGAGGATGTGCTTATACCTTTTTCATCACAGACCAAGCAGGGACTTAAGGAGCTGTGGCAGCTTATAGATTCTTATGTCCTGCCACAGCAGGATTAAAAGAATCCAGCCTTTTGCAGGTGTATTTTATAGGTATATTTATAAAGAAAAAGAGCGTTCTGACTGGATAATTGCCAGCAGAACGCTTTTTTACATAAGCTTGTGAATGATATAGTCATACAATTCCTGACTGTTTTCACGCCATCTTGCACATATTATTTCAGCCTGCTCCTCGATAGGAACATTAAGGCTCAGCTCAATCAGGGTTGTATCTCCCTCCTTTACCTGACAATGCGCAATGTAGTTTCCATTAGGAAGCTGGTAGCAGTCAGTTACGGTTCCAGCCTGATTCTTTAATTCATATTTATTATCAGCGATATAGGTTTCGATTTCATCTCTTATTGCTTTAGATATCTTGGTATAGAAGAATGCAATTGCTTCTTCCCCCTCCTTAGTCAGGGTATAATGAGTGCTGCTCTGGTGGGTAGTATCTCTTATAAATCCATCCTCAATTAGTGAATTGATAGTTTCCTGAAATGTGAAATAATCAGTATATTGCTCATTCAGCATAAAAGAAGATAGCTGTGAGTTGGACAAAGGGAAATTAACCTTGTTCAGCATATATAAAATCATTAATTTGTATAATGTAGTAGAATCGGTTTTCATAAATCTTTTCCTTGATAAATCTTATTTTCTTTGAGGTAATGATGCAGAGTGTTAAGAACTCTCTTCTTATCGGCAGTCCATAATGGTGCGGCAAGAATGTTCTTAGGTCCGTCTCCAGTAAGTCTGTGTATTACCATATTTTCAGGCAGCACAGGAAGAATTGCTCCGATAGCAGCAAGATATTCTTCCATAGTCATAGCTTTAAATAATCCATTACAATAATCAGTATAGAGGTCTGTGTCTTTTAAAATGTGCAGTAAAGATATCTTGATTCCTGCTGCACCGCTTTGTGCAATATACCGGGCTGTAGCCTTGTAATCACTGATTGTCTCGCCCGGGAGTCCGGTTATCATATGGACAATGGGTGCAATTCCTATTGAGCGCAGGTTATTTACTGCTTTATCATACACTGGCAGACTATAGCCTCTGCGGATATAATCTGCAGTTGATTCATTGATTGTCTGAAGTCCTAATTCAATCCATACCGGTTTTATGTGATTAAGCTTGTCAAGAAGCGCAAGTATGTCATCCCCCAGACAATCCGGACGGGTGGCAATGGAGAGGATTCTGATATCCTCTCTTTCTAATATGGGCATAAATAAATCTTCAAGATAACCGGCATCTGCATAAGTGTTAGTGTAGGATTGAAAATAAGCAATATATTCACTGCCGGAATATTTGCCGGATACTAATTCCTTTGCTTTGTCAATATCACTGGTGGCAAAATCACCGGAACCATGACCACTGCAGAATATACAGCCTCTTGTACCGAGAGTTCCATCTCTGTTAGGACAGGTCATGTTTCCGGAAAGACTTAATTTGTATAATTTCTTACCGTAAGTGTCTTTTAAGTATTCACCTACAGAATAATAATATGGAAGCATAATTACTTCTCAATATGGTCGATAACAGCTTTGCTTACGACATCAGCAACTCTTGGATCAAATGCTTCAGGAAGAATGTTGACATCACTTACTTCGTCATCCGGAACAAGGTTAGCGATTGCAAGTGCAGCAGCAAGCTTCATATCCTCTGTTATCTGTCTTGCGCGGCCCTCAAGAGCGCCCTTGAATATGCCAGGGAAAGCGATAACATTGTTGACCTGGTTAGGGAAGTCAGAGCGGCCTGTACCAACAACCCTTGCGCCGGCAGCCTTGGCAACATCAGGCATAATCTCTGGAACAGGATTAGCCATTGCAAATATGATGGCATCCTTATTCATTGTCTTAACCATATCAGCAGTTACGATATTAGGAGCAGAAACTCCGACAAATATATCTGCACCACGGAGTGCATCTGCTAAAGAGCCAGTCTTATTCTCGAGATTAGTCACTTCCATCATTGACTGCTGCATCCAGTTAAGTCCCTCTGAAGTCTTAGAGAGGATACCAGATTTGTCACACATTGTAACATGCTTAAAGCCATATGTAAGAAGAAGCTTAGTGATAGCTACTCCGGCAGAACCAGCACCATTGACTACAACCTGACAGTCCTCCTTAGTCTTTCCTGTAACCTTGAGTCCGTTGATTATTCCGGCAAGTACAACGATAGCAGTACCATGCTGGTCGTCATGGAATACAGGAATATCGAGAAGCTCTTTAAGTCTTGTCTCGATTTCAAAGCATCTTGGAGCTGATATATCTTCAAGATTGATACCACCAAATGCAGGTGCGATATTAACTACTGTTCTGATGATTTCCTCAGTGTCCTGTGTATCAAGGCAGATAGGAACTGCATTAACATTACCGAATTCCTTGAAAAGAACAGCCTTTCCCTCCATAACAGGCATTGCTGCATGTGCGCCTATATTGCCAAGTCCAAGAACAGCACTTCCGTCAGATACTACGGCGATTGTATCAGCCTTGATAGTGTACTTATAAGCAGCCTCTTTATCCTTTGCAATAACCTTACATGGTTCAGCTACACCCGGTGTGTAGGCAAGGGCAAGATCCTCCCTTGTCTGAATCTTCATTTTAGGAGTTGTCTCAAATTTACCATTCCATTCTTCGTGGAGCTGTAAAGCTTTTTCTGCATTAGTCATGATATCTAATCTTCCTTTCAATTAATAGATTTAATAACAGTATCATATATAATAACATATTGCTCTGACTAAAAAAAGCACTTTTAGTCTTTTCTTTTGGAATAATGTGTTGTATAATCAAAACATCTTTGATGCGTTTTCTGCATCATTTCCCAATTTGTTTATGAATAATACAGAGGTGAATTATATGAAGGCTAAGTTAGAGACACTGTCAGTAAGTGTGTTAAGAGAATTTGCAAAGGATAAAAAGATTAAGAATATTTCAACTATGAGAAAGAGCGAGCTTATAGAAGCTATTATTGCTGCGGCAGAGGGTGAGGAGAAGGAAGAACCGGCAGAGGTTGCAAGTGTTGTTGCAGAAGATGAAGCAGCAGGACAGGCTTCACATAAGAGTGCAGAGGCTCCGCATCAGAATTCTGAGCATTATGTGAGGGAAGGACATAAGGAAAATTACCATGCACAGCCACAGCAGGAATCAGAACAGCCAAGGACAGAGCATGCCATGGCTATGGCAGATGGGATTCTTGAGGTTTTGTCAGAAGGCTATGGCTTTATAAGATGTGAGAATTTCCTTCCGGGAGATAATGATGTATATGTATCTCCATCACAGATAAGGAAGTTTAATTTAAAGACGGGTGATATTATCCAGGGACCTAAGAGAATGAAAACATCAAGCGAGAAGTTTTCAGCGCTTATGTATGTTGAGACTGTTAATGGCAAGGATCCTTCTGTTGCACAGAGAAGACCAGCATTTGAAAGCCTTACACCAATATTCCCTGATGAAAGAATTCATCTTGAGAAGAACTCTGATACAGTTGCAATGAGAATGGTTGACCTTATATCTCCTATAGGCAAGGGACAGCGAGGAATGATTGTTTCACAGCCTAAGTCAGGTAAGACAACGCTTCTTAAGCAGATTGCCAATGCAGTTACCAGAAACAATCCTGAGATGCATCTAATGATTCTTCTTATTGATGAAAGACCGGAGGAGGTAACAGATATCAAGGAGTCAATTGTCGGAGATAATGTTGAGGTTATATATTCAACATTTGACGAGCTTCCAGAAAGACATAAGAGAGTATCGGAGATGGTTATAGAGAGAGCCAAGAGACTTGTTGAGCAGAAGATGGATGTAATAATTCTTCTTGACAGCATCACAAGGCTTGCGAGGGCATATAACCTTACAGTACAGGCAAGTGGACGTACACTTTCAGGTGGTCTTGATCCGGCAGCGCTTCACATGCCTAAGAGATTCTTCGGCGCAGCAAGAAATATGCGTGAGGGCGGAAGCCTTACAATTCTTGCAACTGCACTTGTTGAGACAGGAAGCAAGATGGATGATGTAGTATTCGAGGAGTTCAAGGGAACTGGTAATATGGAGCTTGTTCTTGACAGGAAGCTTTCAGAAAAGAGAGTGTTCCCGGCTATTGATATAGCAAAGTCAAGTACAAGACGCGAGGATTTGCTTCTTAATAAAGAAGAGCAGCAGGCTGTTGATATAATGAGAAAGGCGCTTAACGGCTTAAAGACAGACGAGGCAGCAGAAAGGATTCTTGACCTTTTTGTTAAGACTAAGAATAACGACGAGCTGGTTAGAACTGTAATCAGAAATCGTTATATTTAGAACTTTTTGAAAAAATGCTTGCATAACATGTTATGTCGTGATACAATGTGAAAGCTGTTTATGACAGATAAAGAGTTCATTGTGTCTAATGCGCATAGATTCCATCGGGTCAGAAAGGAATTCTAAGGCGGAATTCACAATTTAATACTTAATAATTTGTAAAGAGGTGAAATCATGAGAGAAGGAATCCATCCAGATTACTATCAGGCAAAGGTTGTTTGTAACTGCGGTAACGAATTCGTAACAGGTTCAACTAAGGAAGAAATCCATGTAGAAATCTGTTCAAAGTGCCATCCATTCTACACAGGACAGCAGAAGGCATCATCTACTCGCGGTAGAATTGATAAGTTCAACAGAAAGTACGGTGTATCAAACAATTAATTTTGAAATTAAGGTTGAGGTTTTTCGGGACCTCAACTTTTTTTGAATGTATACAGATTATTTTAGAAAGGTATGGTTAAGTGATATGAAGCCATCAGGAATTGGGGGACAGGCTGTAATTGAAGGAATTATGATGCGCAATAAGGACAAGTATTCTATTGCGGTCAGAAAACCTGATAATGAAATTGAAGTCGTAGTCAGAGAGAGCCGGCTTATAACAGAAAAGCACCCATGGCTTAATCTTCCGGTAATAAGAGGAATTGTTAATTTTGTTGATTCACTTGTTACAGGAATTTCAACAATTAATTATTCAGCATCATTTTATGACGATCCTGCTGAGCAGGAGAAGACGAGGCTTGATGAGGCAGGCAAGAATCTTCTTAAGGACAAATTCGAGTCAGTGCTTATGGCTGTGACTGTGATTCTGTCTATATTTTTTGCAATAGGATTATTTATGGTGCTTCCGTATTTAGCAACCAGGCTGATATCTAAATACATAGTTTCAAGGACATTGCTTAATTTTCTTGAGGGAATTATCAGACTGCTTATTTTTGTGATATACATTTCACTTATATCAATGATGAAGGATATAAAGAGAACCTTTATGTATCATGGAGCAGAGCACAAATGTATTAACTGTATAGAGAATGGTGCAAGACTTACACCAGAGAATGTAAGGAACAGTTCAAGATATCATAAGAGATGTGGTACAAGCTTTCTGTTTTTTGTCATGTTTATAAGTATTATCTTCTTTATATTTATAAGAGTAGACAATACAGCATTACAGATTGTTATAAGAATTCTTTTAATTCCGGTTATTGCCGGAGTATCCTATGAGGTTATAAGATGGGCAGGAAAGAATGACAACGCATTTGTAAGAGCATTAAGCAGACCGGGAATGTGGTTCCAGAAGCTTACTACAAGAGAGCCTGACATGGATATGATAGAGGTTGCCATAAGGGCGGTTGAGGAAGTATTTGACTGGAAGCAGTTCATTGCCGAATATTATGCAGAGGCAGAGAATCCGGTTGAAGCGCTTGTGACATCAGAGGCTGAGCTTGCTATATCAGGAAGCCTTATTCATGGTAATGAGCAGACCAGGACTATAGATGCAGAGCAGCAGGAGGAGAAGCCTGCCAGCGAGATGACTGCTGAGGAGAGATATATCCAGGCAGGCAGGGAATTCGGAATGGATGATATCGACAGGGAATCCTTCTCTTCTGTATATGAAGTGAGCGATGAGTCGGAGAGTACTATTTATGACAATTCATATGAGGAAATCGAGACAGAAGAGGAATCCTATGGATATGGTGAAGATGGAGAGGATGAACCGGATGAATCCTCAGTAATTGAAGGCTTTGAATTTGAAGCAGAAGCAGAGCCGGAGGAACAGTATCCGGAGGATGTTCCTATGTTTAAACAGAAAAGGCTGGAAGATAATTAGATATGATGACGATTAGACAGGCTGTAAGCTGGGGAACACAGATGCTTGAAAGCAAAGGAATTGATAATGCGGCACATGACAGCTTCGAGCTGCTGTCTGCTGTTAATGGCATGACAAGAACCTTTTACCTTATCAATGGTGACAGCTTACTGTCGGAAGAAAATTTTCTCATGTTTGAGGAATATATAGAACAGAGAGCTTCTCATATACCGCTTCAGCATATTCTTGGAAAGACATGCTTTTATGGATATGAGTATATGGTCAACAGTGATGTGCTGGTTCCCAGACAGGACACAGAGATTTTAGTTGGTGAAGTGATTAAGCTTACAAGAAGTGGAGATTATATTCTTGACATGTGTACAGGTTCAGGCTGTATAGGAATTACACTTGCCAAGAAGTTTCCTGAATGCCGGGTGCTTGGAATTGATGTATCAGAGAAAGCACTCAATGTTGCACATAATAATAAATGTAATCTTGAAGCTGGGAATATTGATTTTATGAGAAGTGATTTATTTGATGAATTAAATCATGATATAACATTTAACACAATAGTTTCCAACCCTCCATATATACCGACGAAGGATATTGAAGACCTTCAGGAGGAGGTAAGGCTGCATGATCCCATGCTTGCGCTTGATGGCATGGAAGATGGTCTTATGTTCTACAGAAGGATTACTGCGCAGGCAGGAGATTTTCTTAAGCCGGATGGTTATCTGTGCTATGAGATAGGAGCGGAGCAGGCGGAGGAGGTTTCTGATATAATGAAGCAGGCGGGCTTTAAGGATATAAATGTTGTAAAAGACCTTGCCGGTCTTGACCGTGTTGTTATGGGAAGAAAATAATGTTATGGGAAGAAAATAACATTTACATGGTTGGATGTAATTAAATGAAGAAAGGAAATGTGACAGAGTATGTTTGACAGACTTGAGGATACAGTCAACAGATATGAAGATATAACGGCTGAGCTTGGCAATCCTGATGTGGTTAATGATCAGAATAAGTTCAGAAAGCTTATGAAGGAGCAGAGCAGTCTTGCACCGCTTATAGCTACTTATACTGAATATAAGAATCGTAAGAAGAATATTGAGGACAGCCTTGCTATTCTTGATGAGGAGACAGATGAAGAGCTTAAGGAGATGGCTAAGGAAGAGCTTAATGAGTCTAAGGCAAGAGTTGAGGAATTAGAGCATGAGTTAAAGATTCTGCTTCTCCCTAAAGATCCTAATGACGACAAGGATATCATTGTCGAAATCAGGGCAGGAGCAGGTGGAGAAGAGGCTGCACTTTTTGCGGCAGAGCTTTTCAGAATGTATGTGCATTATGCACAGGCAAGAGGCTGGAAGGTTGAAGTATTAAGTGGTGATGAAACCGGTATCGGCGGAATGAAGGAAGTTGAATTCATGGTTAAGGGACAGGGCGCATATTCTATTATGAAATATGAGTCTGGAGTTCACAGGGTACAGAGAATCCCGGTAACTGAATCTAACGGAAGAATCCAGACCTCTACAGCTTCTGTAGCTGTTATGCCAGAGGCTGAGGAGGTTGACATCCATATTGATGAGAAGGATATCAGAATTGATGTTATGAGAGCCTCAGGTAATGGTGGACAGTGTGTCAATACTACAGATTCTGCTGTACGACTTACACATTATCCGACAGGAATTGTTATCTATTCACAGACAGAGAAGTCACAGATTCAGAATAAGGAGAAAGCATTTGCACTCTTAAGAGCCAAGTTATATGATATCGAGACACAGAAGGCACATGATGCTGAGGCAGATGCGAGAAGAAGCCAGATTGGTACAGGTGACAGAGCCGAAAAGATAAGAACTTATAACTTCCCACAGGGACGCGTTACTGACCACAGAATCGGTCTTACCTTATATAAGCTTGATAAGATTATGGATGGTGATATCCAGGAAATTATTGATGCATGTATAGCAGCCGACCAGGCTGCCAAGCTTGCAAAGATGGGCGAGGATTAAAAGGCTATATGAAGAAGAACGATAAGTCTAATCCAGCCGCTCTGCTGCCTATACTTGTTTTTCTTGTGCTGTATCTTGGAACTGGAATTATATTTGAATATGTCATGAGGATTCCGATGGGATTCTATAATGTCCCGATAATTGTTGCATTTATGGCGGCAATAATGGTTGCCTGTATGCAGAATCCGCAGCTTAAATTCGATGAAAAGCTTGAAGTAATGGCGAATGGGCTGGCTGATAAGAATATTGTGACTATGCTTCTGATATTCATTACAGCAGGAATATTTGTCGGAGTAGTGGGAAGAAGCAGCGCAGAGAGCGTGGCTTACTTTATGTTAAGTATCATACCGGCGAGATTTGCGGTTGCAGTACTTTTTATTGTTGCATGCTTTGTATCCACAGCAATGGGAACATCTGTCGGAACTATAACACTAATCACACCGATTGCGGCAGCAGTATCAGAAGCCTCAGGCTTCAGCATGGCGCTGTGCGTTGCATCTGTTATGGGTGGTGCAATGTTTGGCGATAATCTGTCTTTTATATCAGACACAACGATAGCTGCCTGTAACGGTCAGGGCTGTGCCATGAAGGATAAGTTCAGGGAAAATTTTTGGATAGCATTTCCGGCGGCTGTTGCGGCATTGGTTATAATTCTGCTGCTTTCCTTTAACACACAGATTCATGGAGAGATAGCACATTCATATAATCTGTGCCAGATAATTCCTTATGTTCTTGTGCTTGCAGGTGGCATAATTGGTGCAAATGTATTCGTTGTACTGATAACTGGTATTGTATCGGGAATTGTTATAATGCTTGTTATGGGTGAGGTTACATTTGAAACACTGCTTTCTAATATGGGAAGCGGCGCATCGGGGATGTTTGAAACGTGTATGGTTGCAGTGCTCGTTTCTGTTATGTGTTCACTTATTAAGGAATATGGCGGATTTGCTGCTTTACTTAATGGAATAAGAAGATGTTTTAAAGGGAAAAAAGGTGGACAGCTTGGAATGGGGCTTTTAGTTGGTGCAATGGATATAGCTACAGCTAATAATACTGTTGCGATTGTAATGGCTAATCCCATAGCAAAGGAAATGGCAGAGGATTACGGTATTACACCAAGAAAAGCAGCGTCGCTTCTTGATACATTTTCATGTATATTCCAGGGAGTAATTCCGTACGGTGCGCAGATGCTGGTCGCAATATCGGCGGTTTCGGAGCTTGGATATAATATTACGGCATTCCAGATTCTTCCTAAAATGTTCTATCCATTTTTTTTACTTGTAAGTTCGCTTATATGGATATATATTATTCCTGAGAGAAAATAGCAAAGGAAGGGAGTGTTGGTATGTCAACACGCACGCATGTATTATTAAATAAAATTGAGAATCTTAAAAGATTCGGGGTAGATATTTCTAATTCAAGATTCAAGGATAAGGATATTGAAAGTGAAGTGGTAATGACAGTCTATTTAAGAGATGTAAGAGAGTATATGGACTGCTTTGATTTCAGAAGACTTGAGCAGACGCTCAATAATACACAGTGGTCTGCGGCGTTTACATCCATTACAAGACTTGAAGAGAAAGCAAGGGAGCTTGGAATTAACAGCTTTCTTAAGCCTTTTGAGGGAATAAGGGGAGCGATAATCCAAAAGAATATGCGTCTGGCCAGGCAGAGTCTTGCGATAGTCAATAATAAAAAATCACAGATATTAAAATATTTAGGATAGTCCGCAGGGGCTGTCCTTTTTTATATGCCAGAAAACAAAGTGACTGTTCAAGCCAGCCTAGAAAATGCTTTACATTCTGTCGGTATGGCGTATCCGCCAGATAAAATTTCAAATAAATGACCAATCGTCATTTATTTTGTTAAACCGCTTGAAATAATTATGAAAAAAGTGTAAAATACTTGTGAAAATAAAATCAATCAACCGATTGGAGGCGTGGAAAATGTTATTTCAACTTTATGGCAACACAGCGATTACACAGTTACTTGGCTGGGTGCTGGTGTTTGCAGGATTGGTAATCCTTAATGAGATAGGTCGTCGTACTAAGATTGGTGGTATCGTAATATTCGTTATCATTCCAGTTATACTGACTATCTATTTCATAGGAATCCAGGCAGGTCTGTTTGGTGGTCACAGCAACCAGACCTATGAGTACATGAACGGATGGTTCCATTATGCTAAGCTTTATGCAGCAGATATAGGAGTTGTCGGTTTCCTCATGATTAAGTATAAGTGGGGACTTGGAAAGAAAGAATGGTTTAAGCCATGGCCATTCGTAATCGTTGCTATCAATATTCTTATTGCTGTAGCATCTGATTTTGAGTCAGCTATCAGGGCTTACCAGATTACTGGAGATTTCTCTGGTGCATGGTGGGCATCTAATGAGGGTGTATTCCTTTATGGCGGCTGGTGGAATATCGTTAATGGTATTGCAGGACTTATCAATATCTTCTGTATGACAGGCTGGTGGGGAATTTACTCATCTAAGAAGAAGGATGATATGCTCTGGCCAGATATGACAATATGGTTTATTGTTGCATATGATATCTGGAATTTCGAGTATACATACTGTAACCTTCCAACACATACATGGTACTGTGGTGTAGCACTTCTTCTTGCTCCTACATTTGCTAATGCATTATGGAACAAGGGTGGATGGATTCAGAACAGAGCCATGACACTTGCTACATGGTGTATGTATGCACAGGTATTCCCATTATTCCAGTTAAGCAATACCTTCAGCGTATTGCCATCAATTTACGGTGGGGCTACTAAGGCAGGAGTTAAGGCACTTGACCTTTATAATGCAGCTATTAACTGCTATAACACAGGAGCAAGTGCAGGAGATGCAATTGCAGGGTTTGGCATCACAGCTAATCCTACAGCACAGGGTGTTGTTGCAATGCTCGCTATAATTGCTAATGTAATATGTATTTCTGTTATTATCAAGCGTGCCATTGAGCAGAAGAAGAATCCTTATACTAAGGAAATCTGGGTTGGTACAAGAGATTACGAGCAGGCTATGTCAAGAGCAGAGTAATTAACATTTATTAAAACAGTATTAAAAATCAAAGAACATCACTAAAAGATTAATGCGCAGAAAATGCATGTCTTGAAGTGGTGTTCTTTTTTGTGTATAATCATAAGAAAAAAGGCTAAAGACCTTATGAATGGGTGAAAAGGAGACAGAATTTATGAATAGCATTTATAAGAAGTTAAAGGCAATTAAGATGGAGATTATAATTGTCTCTATTGCGTTATTTGTGCTTGGACTGCTGCTTGTTATATTCCCGACAGCATCGCAGGAGATTATATCTAAAGGAATTGGAGTTGCCCTGTGTGTATGGGGAGTGTTAAGGCTTATTAATTATTTCAGGATTGCAGGCAGTGAGATTCTTGGTTCTTATGGACTGGTACAGGGAGTTACACTTCTTGCATTCGGCATGTTCTTCGTGATTAAGCCGGAAGCTATCGCGGTATTCTTAGGAACAGCACTTGCAATAATTATTATTGTGGATGGAATTCTTAAGCTGCAGTACGCAGTGGACTTTTATCATCTTGAATCTGATAAATGGTGGATTGAGCTTGTCGGAGCTGTTATTATGGTGGTTATAGGTGTTGTTGCGTTATTCAATCCATTTTCAACATCATCAGCGCTTATCGTATTTATCGGAATTGCACTTATGATTGAAGGAATATGGGATTTCGTATCACTGATGAGAATTGTGTCTATAACGAAAAAAGCAGGCAGGGTAATACAGGATATTAAGGACCAGGCAGACGCTGTAGATATGAAATAAATGTATCACAGACTAATAATAAGAAATGAGGACAGACTAGCAATGAGCAGAAAGATTTATGCGGCTATATTAGGAGCAGGAACAGTAGGAACAGGTGTATACAGGTTATGCCAGAGCATGAAGGAGGATGTTATAAGCAAGACAGGTGCAGAGCTTGTGGTTAAGAAGGTGCTTGTAAGAAATCTTGATAAAGACAGAGAGCCGATTGACAGGCAGCTACTTACCGACAACTGGAAGGATATTATTGAAGATAAGGATATTGAGATTGTAATAGAGCTTATGGGCGGAACTGCTCCGGCTAAGCAGTATATTCTTGAGGCACTTGAGGCTGGAAAGCAGGTTGTTACTGCTAATAAGGATCTTCTTGCTGAATATGGGGAGGATGTTATGGGAATGGCTGACAGGATGCATGCTGACCTTCAGTTTGAGGCGGCTGTTGCAGGAGCAATTCCGATTATAAGACCATTAAAGCAGAGTATGGCTGGTAACAATATCACAGAGATTATAGGTATTGTTAACGGTACGACTAATTATATCCTCACTAAGATGACTGAATCAGGAATGAGCTATAAGGATGCCCTTGCGAAGGCTACAGAATTAGGATATGCAGAGGCAGATCCTACAGCAGATGTTGAAGGATATGATGCAGGAAGAAAGATGGCTATCATGTCGTCAATTGCATTTAATTCAAGAGTAACCTTTAATCAGGTATACACAGAGGGTATTACTAAGATTACAGCAGAGGATATCAGATATGCCAAGGAATTCGGCTATGTTATCAAGCTGCTTGGTCTTGCAAGGAATACACCGGATGGAATAGAGGTTAAGGTTCATCCTATGCTTATTGATGAGAATCACCCTCTTGCTACAGTAAGAGATTCATTTAACGCAGTGTATGTTCATGGCGAGGCAAGTGATGACACTATGTTTATGGGCAGGGGCGCAGGACAGATGCCGACAGCTTCTGCTGTTATGGGTGATATTATTGATGTCTGCCGTAACATCGTTCATGGTTCATGTGGAAAGATTGGCTGCTCATGCTATAAGAGTCTGGCTGTTAAGGATATATCTGAGACTAAGAGCAAATTCTTCTTAAGAATAGAGGCTATGGATAAGCCGGGCGTACTTGCTAACATTGCAAGTGTTCTTGGTAACAATGATGTAAGTATTGCACAGGTAGTGCAGAAGAGCCGCAAGGACGGAGTTGCTGAGCTTGTTATCATCACAGATGATGTTGCTGAGAAGAATTTTAATGATGCAATGACAGTATTTGACGGACTTTCAGTGGTAAAAGAGATTGCCGGTGTAATCCGCGTTTATTAATTTAGTAGCTGCCCGGAGCCAAGCATTTTGGAGTGTGGCGTATCCACCGGATAAAATTTTAAAATCAGATGCAGGGCAGGTTTTTCACATCTGATTTTAAATTTTGTCTGGCGATGGACAGATAGAATTATTTTAGAAAAGGTAATATATATGGCTAAGAAATATTATGCGGTGCGTGTGGGAAAAGTGCCCGGAATATATCAGACCTGGGATGATTGCAAGAAAAATGTGCATGGTTTTCCGGCAGCAGAATATAAGAGCTTCACATCTATGGATGAAGCTAAGACTTATATGGGCAGGGAAGCTGTGCAGGAGATTAATGGCAAAGCTGGAAATGGCAATATGGAAGATGTAATGCCTGATAACGATTATGCATTTGTTGATGGCTCGTTTAATGCTGCAACCGGAGTATATGGATACGGCGGTTTTCTTATGCATGATGGAGAAAGATACGAATTGTCGGGTAATGGAAGTGACAAGGAGATGGCTTCTATGCGCAATGTGGCAGGAGAGATTCTTGGAAGCATGGCTGCAATAGGTAAAGCTATAGAGCTGGGACTAAAAGAGGTTGCTATATTCTACGATTATGCAGGCATCAAGGCATGGGCTGTGGGAGAATGGAAGCGCAACAAAAAAGGAACAATAGAATATTATAATTATATAGAGTCTGTCAGGGATTCAATTGACATAAGGTTCGTGAAGGTCAGGGGACATTCAGGAGTTGAGGGAAATGAAGAGGCTGACAGGCTTGCAAAGAGGGCGGCAGGAGTGTGCTAGAACCGGACAATTTTAATTAGAGGTCTGACAGATTACCACTTGGAAATATGGACTGACACAATATGAAGGAAAACTGAAAATTTACTTTGATTTTAATATGGAATTTTATTGACAGAGATTTTATAGGTGCTATAATAGCAATGAACATATGAATGAATGTTCATATGAAAGATTTGATTAATCAATGAATTTTAATTTAAAGGAGAGATTATCATGAAGAAGACTTATAAGATTGATGTTGATTGTGCTAACTGTGCTAACAAGATGGAGGATGCTGCCAAGAATACAGCTGGTGTTAAGGATGCTACTGTTAATTTCATGACACTCAAGATGATTGTTGAGTTCGAGGACGGACAGGATCCTAAGGCTGTTATGCAGGATGTGCTTAAGAACTGTAAGAAGGTAGAAGACGATTGTGAGATATTTCTGTAATCTGAAGCCAGAGACTTCTGGCAGATTGGAGTAGGTTATGAATAAAAAGCAGAAAAAGATGCTTACAAGAATTATTATTGCTGCAGTTCTTATGATTGCCTTTAAGGTGGTAAGTGTATGCATTGAGATTCCAACAGTTATTCTTTTTATAATGTACATGATTCCATATATAGTTATTGGATATGATATTTTAAAAAAGGCTGTTAAGGGAATTCTTAACAGGCAGGTATTTGATGAGAATTTTCTTATGGCAGTCGCAACTGTAGGAGCAATTATAATCGCACTTGTGGATGATGGTGATTTCACAGAAGCTATTGCCGTTATGCTCTTTTACCAGATTGGCGAGCTGTTCCAGAATATTGCAGTTGGAAAGAGCCGTAAGAACATAAGCGAGCTTATGGATATCAGACCTGATTATGCTAACATTGAGACAGATGGAAAGCTTGAGCAGGTAGATCCTGACGAGGTTGAGGTCGGTACAATTATTGTTGTACAGCCGGGCGAGAAGGTCCCTATTGATGGCATTATCGTAGAGGGAAGTACAACACTTAATACAAGCGCACTTACCGGTGAAAGTCTTCCAAGACAGGTAAAGGCTGGTGATGAGGTAATAAGCGGCTGTATTAATATGTCAGGTGTACTCAGGATACGAACGACTAAGGAATTTGGTGAATCTACTGTATCTAAAATACTTGACCTTGTAGAGAATGCAAGCTCCAAGAAGTCGCGTTCAGAGAATTTTATCAGTAAATTTGCAAAGATATATACACCGGCAGTCTGCTATGGTGCGCTTGCGCTTGCCATAATTCCGCCGCTTGTAAGCATGATATTCTTAGGAGTACCTGCACAGTGGGGAATGTGGATATACAGAGCGCTTACATTTTTAGTAATAAGCTGTCCGTGTGCGCTTGTTATCAGTATTCCGTTAAGCTTCTTTGCCGGAATAGGTGGAGCTAGCAACCAGGGCATTCTTGTAAAGGGCTCAAGCTATCTTGAGGCACTTGCCCAGACAGATATAGTTGTATTTGACAAGACAGGAACTATGACACAGGGAGTGTTTGAGGTCAGTGGTGTATACAATAATACCATTGACAAGGAAGAGTTAATCAGATATGCTGCATTTGCAGAAAGCTACTCAACGCACCCTATAAGCAAGAGCCTTCAGAAGGCTTATGGCAAAGAGATTGACAAGACATTGGTTACAGATGTTGAGGAATTCAGTGGTGAGGGTGTTAAGGCAAATGTATCAGGACACGAGGTCGCCGCTGGTAACAGAAAGCTTATGAACCGACTTGGTCTTGAATATGCAGAGTGCAGCGAGACAGGAACCCAGGTTCATGTGGCTGTAGACGGAGCTTATGCAGGACTTATTCTCATATCAGACCTGTTAAAGCCACATGCAAAGCAGGCTATAGAAGCGCTTAAGAAATCCGGAGTACATAAGACAGTAATGCTTACAGGTGATGCGAAAAATGTAGCAGATGCCGTAGCTAAGGAATTAAATATAGACGCTGTATTCAGTGAACTTCTTCCGGCGGATAAGGTTTCCAGGGTTGAGGAATTATTAAAGCAGAAGAAGCCTAAGGAAAAGCTTGCATTTGTAGGTGACGGTATCAATGACGCGCCAGTACTTTCAAGAGCAGATATCGGAATAGCAATGGGTGCATTAGGAAGTGATGCCGCTATAGAAGCAGCCGACATTGTATTAATGGACGATGATCCGTTAAAGATATCCAAGGCAATAAAGATATCAAGAAAGTGCTTGAGGATAGTTTATGAAAACATTTATTTTGCGATAGGTGTGAAGCTTATATGCTTAGTACTTGGTGCAGCAGGTATAGCCAACATGTGGGTAGCAATATTTGCAGATGTAGGCGTAATGGTTATTGCAGTAATTAATGCGATAAGGGCGTTATTCGTTAAGAAGTTGTAGATATTCGTCTTGAAAAGCAGACAAGAATGGAGATTATTATGGCAGATTGTGAATGCTGTGAGTCAGTGGAAGTACACGAGGAATTACTAAAGATAGTTAATGAAACAATGCCGGATGAGAATGAATTATACGACCTTGCGGAATTATTCAAGGTATTCGGTGATTCAACAAGGATAAGAATTCTGTATGTATTATTTGAGGCAGAAGTGTGTGTGTGTGACCTGGCACAGGCTCTCAACATGACACAGTCTGCGATATCACATCAGCTAAGAATTCTAAAGCAGAATAAGCTGGTAAAGAACAGAAGAGAGGGCAAATCAATATTCTATTCACTGGCAGATGACCATGTAAGAAGCATAATTGCACAGGGAAGAGAGCATATTGAGGAAGATTAGCTGTATAGTGTGAAAAGCAGACAAGAATGGAGAGTACAATGCAGACTTCAGATAAGTTATTAAAGCCATTAACTGAGATGAAATATTTAAATGCGGATAATGTCAGCAGATATCGCTGTATTATGCGCATTTTTTTTGAGAATTATGAGAAGCTGAGATACTGGCTGTATCAGGAAGAAGTATATGAACAGATGACGGCTGATGAATTCTGGAAGGATTATAAGCCGGAACAGTGTCAGCAGGATCTTGCAATGCTGACAGAATGGAAGAATCTTAATACAATACAGGATACAAGAAAGGTATCATCTATAGAAGAATTTAAAAATAAAAAATACAGATATCAGATGTCAGAATACAGTGTGGAGATAGAACGGCTTGTATTAAGACTGGAGAACCTTTTTATTGAGGGAGCATCACTTGAGCCTACACTGCTTGAGCGTATCAGAAATAATATAGAGAAATTTCATGATATGGCAGGAAAAGACAATATTGATGTATATACATGGTGGAATGACCTGAATAATGATTTTGTGCGCCTTAACCAGAATTATCAGGATTATATAAGAGATCTCAACAGTGTCAAAGCAGAAGAAATGATGCACACAAAGGAGTTCCTTATATTTAAGGACAGGCTTATAGAATATCTGCGCAGCTTTATTAAAGGACTTCAGCATAATGTTGGTGTTATTGAGGAGTGTTTAAGGCAGCTTGATAAGGATCTTCTTAAGCAGGTATTTGATAAAATAGTGGAATACGAATTATCTATCCCGCGAATTGATACGGAATTATCATATGAAATGATAGAACAGAAAATCAATGGACGGTATCAGAGCATATATGACTGGTTTGCAGGAAGTGAAGGCCATGAAAATGAGGCAGGAAAGCTTTTTGATGCGACGAATGATATTATACGCAGAATTACAAGATATGCAGCACAGTTAAGCGAGAAGAATGCACTTGGTGCTAACAGAAAAGAGGAATATAAAAAGGTCGCAGAGCTTTTTATGAAATGCAGTGATATATCAGAGGCTCATAAGATGTCAGCTATGGTATTTGGAATAGAAAAGCCGTTCCATGTATCAGCAGACAGTATAAGAGAAACTGACAGCATTAATAAAGGCGTATATGAGGAAGCACCATTTGGTATAGAATTAAGACCAAGGGTAAGAACATATCATGAAAAGACAAGAAGAAGCTCCATTAAGGAATCAACTGCGCTAAAGCAGGAAACACGAAGAAAGATGATCCAGCAGCAGAAGGAAGATATGGAGAAAATCAGATTGCTGGAAAAGGACGGCACAATTGATTTTTCAGAGCTGCCGGTCATAGATGCACGCATACGGGGGATTTTACTAAAGTGGATATCAGATGCGATGGAATCAGCAGATTTTTCGGCGAGAACTGATGACGGACGGGCATATGTACTGGATAAAAGCCAGGCTGATGAAAAATGTGTAATCAATTGTGAGGATGGTAATTTTACAATGCCGAAAATGAAAATAATTTTTAAAGAGGCTTAAGCATGAATGAAATAGAGATATTACTGAATAGAAGATGGATTCTGAAATCAGAAGATAAGGATTTATATTATAAGGTCAGGGATGAGGTTGGCGAGATAAGAAAATATTCGACAGAAAAGCTTGGATGCCAGATAATAGACAATTCTACAATGATAAAGATGGAGAAGATACCAGTTATACCTGAAAAATTCATGGGAATACCCCAGTTCAGTTCAAAAGAGGAATACATGTATCTGTGTGTGGTGCTTATGTTTCTTGAGGATAAGGATGCCCAGGAACAGTTTATACTTTCACAGCTTACAGAATATATGGTTACAGTTATTGCAGGTGAAGTAACAGACTGGACATTATATACGAACAGACGCCGTCTTATAAGAGTATTAAGATATGCGGTAGAACAGGGGATAATAAGGGTAACTGATGGAGCAGATGATAAGTTTATGGATGATGCTGATGGCGAGGTGCTATATGAAAATACAGGCGCATCCAGATATTTTATGAGGAATTTTCCTAAGGATATTATGGAATATACATCGCCTGATGATTTCAGGGAGAGTGAATGGTTTGATGTAGATGAAGACCGAGGATTTGTAAGACGGCACAGAGTATATAAGAGACTATTATTTGCACCGGCCATGTACAGAGAAGATGGTTCAGATGAGGATTTTGAGTACCTGAAGTATTACAGAGGCAGATTGATAGAAGATCTGGAACAGATATTTGACTGCCATGTACATATTCACCGTGGAAGTGCATATCTGCTGACAGGTGAGGATTGCAGGATGGGAAATTTTTTCCCGGGCAATAATTCAATATCAGACATTCTGTTAATATGCTTCAAGGCAATACGGAGTAAGATTGAGAATGGGGAATGGGAAATCTCAAGGGATGAAATGTGTGTTGTTGATAAGATTACATTTGAAAAGCTGCTAAAAGAGGTCAAGAGAAGCTATGGACAGGGATTTTCGAAGATGTACAGGGATATGCCGGAGGGCGAATTCGTTGAAAATGTTACTGAGGAAATGGAAAGATGGATGTTCCTGAAAAAAGAAAATGATATGAATCAGGTAAAGCTGTGCCCGCTTATAGGAAAAATACAGGGTGAGTACCCGGCAGATTATATTGGAGGTAAGGAAGATGAACAGTAGATGGCAGGCAAATAAAATAGGACTTATTAATTTCTGGTACTATGATGAACAGGAATTCCCATTTGTGAAGGGACGTATGCTGCTGCGTGGCTCTAATGGTTCAGGAAAATCCGTAACTATGCAGAGTGTAGTTCCTCTGCTTCTTGATGGTAATATGAGTCCTGAAAGGCTTGATCCTTTTGGCTCAAGAGACAGAAAAATGAGCAGCTATCTTCTGGAGGAAAATGATGGCAGGGAAGAAAGAACCGGTTATCTGTATCTGGAATTTAAAAGAAAGGATAGTGATACATATCTTACGATAGGCATGGGAATACGCGCCAGAAGAGGAAAGCCACTGGATAAATGGTATTTCAGCCTGACAGATGGACGCCGGATAGGAAAGGATTTTTTCCTGTACAAGGATATGGGAGAAAAGGTTACGCTTTCCAGAAAAGAGCTTGAAAACAGAGTTGGTGCTGGCGGCAGGGTTATTGAAAGACAGCAGGATTATATGGAATATGTCAACCGCCAGATTTTTGGATTTGAAACTGTAGATGAGTATAAGGAGATGGTAGACCTTCTTATCCAGTTAAGAACGCCCAAGCTGTCAAAGGATTTTAAGCCATCAGTAATTAATGACATACTTAGCGATTCCCTGCAGCCGCTTTCAGATGATGACCTGCGTCCTATGTCGGAAGCTATTGAGAATATGGATACCATGAACATGAATCTTAAGAGCAGGAAGGACGCAAGGCAGGCAGCAGGAAAGATACATAATGTATTTGACAAATATAATAAAATAATGCTTTTTGATAAAGCAGACAGGTATGTTCTAAGCATGCAGAAGTATCAGGCAGCAGTTAAAGAAAAACAGAAGCTTGAGGAAAATTATGAGACATGTAAGCAGAACATACAGAAGCTCGAATTTGAAATACAGCATATTAATGAGAAAAAGGAAACATATGAGAAGGAAAAGGAATCTCTTAATAAAAGCGATGCTGTGGCATTAAAAGAACGGGAGAGCAGGTTAAGCGAGGATATCAGGCTATCACAGAAGGCAGCAGAGGATAAGAAGAAGTACCTTTCTGCCAAGGAAGAACAATATCACGATGTAAAGACACAGATAAAGAATGAGGAGAATAAAAGATACGAAAGAGAAAAAGAACTTGACTCCATATTGGAAGAAATGAGTGATGAAGCTGACCGCATGTCTTTTCAGGAATTTTCTTTCATGAAGGATGAGATGTACGAAAATATTGAAAACGAATATAAATTTAATCTGCACAGGAAGCAGTTCGAGGAAACAAGGAAGGGTATCGGTGAAGGCCTTAAAATACTTGATGTGGTTGCAGAGCTTGACCGCCGTAAGGATGATATGCTGAAAAAAAGAGAACAGCAGATCCGCGAGCTTGACCAGATTCAGAGGAAATTAACGGAACTTGAAAATATGCTTGCGCAGGCAGAAAATGAATGGAAGGAAGCACTGTATAAGTGGAATAATGATAATAAAGAGCTTGTACTTGACAGAGAATTCCTTGGAGAAATAAGTGTATTTGCAGATTACTATAGAGAAAAGTCTGATTTTGCTGTAGTTCAGCAGAGGATAAGCAGCAAATGGATAGAAAACCGCGCACAGCTTGAAAAGCAGTTGAATATTAAAAATGATGAGACAGACAGTATCAGTACAGAGCTTAAGGATGTGAAAGCCCTGCTGCATGAATGGGAAAATTCAAAGGAACCACAGCCAGAGCGCTCAGACGCTGTTTTTAAGAACAGAAGCAGGCTCAGTGAAGCAGGAATTCCATACCTTGAATTTTATAAGCTGATAGAGTTTGGTGCAGAGCTGTCTGATGAGGAATGTAATTATCTTGAAGAAGCACTGCTTAAGATGGGAATTCTGGATGCAATAGTAGTTGATGAACAGTATAAAGACCAGGTTCTTAAACCAGTTAAAGGCTGTGAGGATCATTACCTTTTCAGAGGAAAAGCAGCAGAGGGAAGAAGCCTGCTTGATGTACTTGATTTGAATGAGAATGTAAATGATATATTTCTTAACCAGAGGCTTACTGAAATATTAAGAGATATTGCATATGATGGAGAAAATGTTATATCAGTGTCAGCCGATGGTACATATCATATTGGTGTGCTCAATGGTACAATCACAGGTGAGCATCAGGCTGGATATCTGGGAACAAGGGCAAGGGAAAGAAACAGACTTCTTAAAATTGAAGAGTGTAATAAAAGAATTTCAGAGCTTGAGACAGCATTTGAAAATTGCAGGAAAGAATGTGAAGTCCTGTCACAGCGTATTGTTAATCTGGATGAAGAATACAGGCTGCTTCCAGATGACGCGGACATGAAAAAGGTACTTGCCAGCATTACAGAGCGTGAGCATGAGCAGAGTGTTATAAGTGATGACAATACCAGACTTAATGAACAGATTACAGCATTGATGAATGAAATCAAGGAAGAAAAGAAGCTTGCAATAGATATTGCAGGTAAATTATATCTTACATGTACGAGGGAAGTATTCAGGGATGCAAAGGAAGCTTCGGACGAATATGATAAGGCGCTTGTACGGTTAGAATCAGTCCATGAAATGCTGATAAGCTGTATTCAGCATGTTAATAATCTCAAAATCAGACTTGATGATCTTGATGGTGATATGGAACAGGCAAGATATGACATAAGAGATATTGAGAAAAAATTAAGGTCAGCGAAGGAGGAACGCGCATCAATACAGGAGCAGCTGGAACTCACTGATTATGAACAGATAAAAGAAAGACTGGATGCATGCATTGAATGGCTGAACAGCTATCCTGTCAGGCTTGAAAATGCTGTCAATGAGAAAACCCGTGCAGAAAGCGAGGCATTAAACATTGAAAAAAGCAAGGCTGATAATGATGAAAGGCTTATAGAATATGAGGCAAAGGAAAAATATTATTCAGAATGCTATGAAAAGGAGCATGCACTTTCATATGTTGAACTGCCGCCGGAAATACCTGATGATGCAAAGAGTATCTGTGATTATATAAGAACCAATATTAAGGGTCTTGATAAAGAAAAGATTATTAATGAAATTAATCAGGTATATTATGAAAACAGAAGCTTTCTGACAGATTATCAGCTTACTCAGAATTATCTTTTTGAGGAGCTTGATGAGAAAGAAAAGCAGGATGGATTCTCTGCGAAGCGTCTGGATATTACAGCCAGATATCAGGGAGTAAAGGTATCATTTTCAAGTCTGTTAAAACACCTGGATGAGGATATTGTTGAGCTTGAGAATCTGATTAAGGATGGAGACAGGGAACTTTTCGAGGATATTCTTGCCAATACAGTAAGCCGGAAGATACGAGGTAAGATAAATGCTTCTAATATGTGGGTGCAGAAGATGAACAGCCTGATGAATGGCATGAATACATCAAGCGGACTGAAGCTTAATCTGCGGTGGAGAAGCAGAACCGCAGAAAAAGAAGACCAGCTTGATACAAGTGAGCTCGTTGAATTATTAAAGAAGGATTACCGTCTCATGACAGAGGATGAGGCTGCAAGGCTTTCGGCACATTTCAGGTCAAAGGTAGAAGAAGCGAGAAGAGGTGCAAAAGACAGTTCAGGAATGGTGTCATTTTACCAGATTATGAAGGATACACTGGATTACAGAAAATGGTTTGAATTCCAGCTCTTTTCACAAAAAAGCGGAGAACGCCAGAAAGAGCTTACTAACAGTGTATTCGGAACATTCAGCGGTGGAGAGAAGGCGATGTCAATGTATGTGCCTTTGTTTTCGGCAGTTGTGGCAAAATACCAGGGCGGAAGGGAAGACGCACCAAAGCTGATATCACTTGATGAAGCATTTGCAGGAGTTGATAACAAAAATATCCGTGACATGTTCAGGCTGATGGCGCAGTTCGATTTTGATTTTATAATTAATTCACAGGTATTATGGGGTGATTGTGATACACTTGATGCACTGGCAATCTATCAGCTTATAAGACCAGAAAATGCAAAATTTGTTACAGTTATGCCTTATCTGTGGAATGGAAAGAGCAAGGAACTGCTTGAGAACGAAGAACAGGTTTCACAGAGAGCAGAACAGATGGAGTAAAATGAATAATCAGGATATTAAAAGCGATAAGATAAATGAATGTGTAGAATATTTCGGGCAAAGCAGCATATGGAAGCGCATTTTTAAAGGCTTTAAAAGTAAATATGCTTCATATGGACATTTTTCGGGTTCAGTTGCTGTTAAGAATCTTACATCTGATGATATAGCTGAACTTGAGGGCTTTTTTGGACAAAATTTCCATGGGCAGAAGAGCGTTACCATCTCAGCAGCCAGATTTGAAAAAGCATTGAAAAACAGCAGATTTCAGGATATATCACCGGAGGATATTCTTAATAAATATTTCAATGAACCTTTACTTGGTAAATCCACAATAAAGGACATACGCAGCCGGAAGATTGCACAGATTGAAAACGAGTATATGACCATGTATCAGAATACCCCGGCAGGAGGCATATTGAAGGAAATACAGGGCATCGTAAAGCGAAGCCGGGAAGCCTCACAGAATGATAACAAGGACAGAATGCTTCAGGCTTTAGAAGAGTGGAAAAGCAGAATATGGCTTTGTGCAAAGCTGTACAATAATCTGCCTTATAGAAATAATAACAGAGTATATCTGGCTGTCTTTGCAGCCGGGATTACTGGAAATCCGCATGCATTCGACCATGGAACTGCAGATGGAAAGCTGCTATATAAAATGATACAGACAGACCTGACGCAGCGTGGTATTATCGTGGAAGCTACAGAATTGTTTCCGGCATATAAAAAACAAAAAAGTTATCTTCTTGCAGGAATAATGATAGATGATATCTCTAATTATGCAATGCTTTACAATGTTCAGGCGCTGAAGACGAATGGTGATTATCATAAGGGAGTACAGGGCTTCTTTATTGAAAAGGACATAATCCAACTGCCTCTTAATGTAATATCAGAACTTGGGAGCATAGAATGCATAGATAATGAAATTCATATCATAGAAAATCCATCAGTCTTTGCAATGTTATGCAGGGATAAGTCATGTATGTGCATGAACGGACAGCCAAGATTAGCCGGGCTTATGATATTAGAGCTTCTGGCAAAGACTGGTACACATGTGTTCTATTCCGGAGACCTTGATCCGGAGGGAATACTGATTGCCCAGAAATTAGCAAGGTTTTATCATGGGCGCTTTGATTATCATCATATGGATGAAGCGGATTATAATCAATGCCGTTCCGCAGAGAAGCTGTCAGAACGAAGGCTCAGAATGCTGGACAAGGTTACAGATGAACGCTTAATCCCAGTGGCAAAGAAGATGGCAGTGCATAAAATGGCAGGATATCAGGAGAATGGTGTGAAGAATATATAGTGTGTAAAGGAGAATGAGATGAGTTTGTTTTCAAAAAACATATGTATTCTTCAGCATCTAATACAGATGGGAGCAGTATATTCAGATTCCTTTTTTGCACTGATACATTATGATGGAATGATTGTTGATGCAGAAGATGTATCTGCTGTTGGATTTTATTTCATCCGCTTCAGCTGGTATAAAATAATTGAATAGAAATATTATAAGCTCATGAAGATTGAAGCAAATGGAGAAACTCCCATAAACAATCTTCATGAGCTTTTATAAATCGGCGTGACAGGATTTGAACCTGCGGCCTCGTAGTCCCGAACCACGCGCTCTACCAAACTGAGCCACACGCCGGTGACTGAATGCGACTTAATTATTATAACGCATTTTTAAAAAAGTGCAAGGGAAATATGTATAGAATATTATAATGTATATGTGTTGACTTAAATGTTGAGATATGATATATAC
>CAVKBP010000013.1:0-26058 GCA_963654395.1 Ruminococcus sp. CAG:382 | reverse complement strand
AATTTTAAATGTGTGATTATTAAATATAAGTCTGAAATTATGTAAGACTGAAAGGATTATCTTATGAACTGGTTTGCAAAATTCGAAAAGAAATTTTCTAAATATGCAATTAAGAATCTTATGTTTTACATCATTGTCCTTTATGCAATAGGATTTGTGATGAATGTATTTTTTAATGGATTGTATGATGCGTATTTTTCACTTGATTTCGCTATGATATTCAAGGGACAGGTATGGAGACTTGTCACATTTATTATACAGCCGCCTTCTAACAGCATAATATTCGTTGTCTTCGTGCTGTATTTCTATTATCTGATTGGTACGGTACTTGAAAGAATATGGGGAGCGTTCAGGTTTAATGTATACTTCTTCTCGGGAGTTATACTTAATATACTTGCAGCGCTGATTATTTATCTGTTATTTGGATTGAGCTTCAAGCTTAGCACGAATTACATCAACCTTGCATTATTCATGGCATTTGCAATGGAGCAGCCTGATATGGAGGTGTTGTTATTCTTCATTATCCCGATTAAGATTAAATGGATGGCAGTGCTAGATGCTGTAGTATTCGGAATAACAATTGTATTCGGATACCTTGTGCCTTTCCTCCCGATAAAGGTATGGTACAGCCTGTATCAGGCTGGTTTTCTGGCTTCTTCCGGGGTAATGTGCTACGCCAATGCGACGGCGGCGCTTGTTTCTATGCTTAATTTTATATTTTTCTTCTTCCTGTACAAGAAGGGACCTGCAAGGAGCAGTACACAGAGGAATTTTGACAAGGCAATGAGGACAGCAAAGAAGGCACAGCAGAATGCCAGAAGAGAGACATCACCACAGCCGCAGGTACAGCATGGAAAGCGTGGTGTGCCGAAGCACAGGTGTGCAGTATGTGGAAGAACAGAGCTTGACGACGAAAATCTTACATTCAGATTCTGTTCAAAGTGCGCAGGCAGCTACGAATACTGCTCTGACCATCTCTATACGCATATACATGTCACTGGTAAAGATACTGGTAAAGATAAGTGAATTTAAAATAGTCAGATGCGATAGCTTACGAAGCATGTGAAGAGGGAAGTGGCACTGGGTATTGCGGGAGGCGGGCATGATGAAGAACAATGCTGGTAGTTGAGTACCAGTATTGTTAAACAAATGCTGAAACTGATGTATAAGGGTATTGTTTTTACATATATGTCTGTTGTATAATATCAGATGTCTGTGACATTTATACAGGCACACTATATTAATAATGAGGTGTATTAAAGATGAGCATGTTCTACAGAAGTACTAGAGACGACAGTGTTAGGGTTACTGCATCACAGGCTATATTAAAGGGTCTTGCAGCAGACGGAGGACTTTTTGTACCAGAGAGTATTCCATCATTAGATAAAAGCTTGGAAGAATTGTCTAAGATGAATTATAAGGAAGTTGCCTATGAGGTTATGAAGCTTATGCTTGATGATTTCACAGAGGAGGAGCTTAAGAGCTGTATAGACAGAGCTTATGACTCTAAGTTTGATACAGAGGAGATGACTCCGCTTGTTAAGGTTGAGGATGAGTATTTCCTTGAGCTTTTCCATGGAGCTACTATAGCTTTCAAGGATATGGCACTTTCCATACTTCCACATCTTCTTACAACTTCTGCTAAGAAGAACAATGTCAAGAATGAAATCGTTATTCTTACAGCTACATCAGGAGATACAGGAAAGGCTGCTTTAGCTGGATTTGCTGATGTTCCGGGAACTAAGATTATTGTATTCTATCCTAAGAATGGTGTAAGCCCGATTCAGGAGAAGCAGATGGTTACTCAGAAGGGTAACAATACATATGTAATCGGAATTAAGGGTAATTTTGATGATGCCCAGACAGGTGTTAAGAACATTTTCTCTGATAAGGAATTAGAGAAGGTTATGGATGCTGCCGGATTCCAGTTTTCATCAGCTAATTCAATCAATATCGGAAGACTTGTTCCACAGATTGTTTACTATGTGTATGCTTATGCCAAGTTACTGGCTAATGGCGAGATTAAGGATGGCGATAAGATAAATGTAGTTGTTCCTACAGGTAACTTCGGTAATATTTTAGCTGCATTTTACGCTAAGAACATGGGACTTCCTATTAATAAGTTTATCTGTGCATCTAATGAGAATAAGGTATTATATGATTTCTTTACAACAGGTGAGTATAACAGAAACAGGGAATTTGTACTTACTACTTCACCATCTATGGATATACTTATCTCAAGCAATCTTGAGAGACTTATATACAGAATTGCCGGTAACAATGCAGCTAAGAATGCAGAGCTTATGGCTGAATTAAAGTCAGAAGGAAAGTATAAGATTACTGATGAGATGAAGGCACAGTTAGCTGATTTCTATGGCAATTATGCTACAGAGGCAGAGGATGCAGCTACAATCAGGAAGATATATGAGGACTGCGGATATGTGATTGATACCCATACATCAGTTGCTGCAACTGTATATGACAAATACAGAAAGGAAACTGGCGATACAACTAAGACTGTAATCGCTTCAACAGCAAGCCCTTATAAGTTCACAAGAAGCGTTATGAATGCTATTGATTCTAAGTATGATTCAATGGGAGATTTTGAGCTTGTAGATGAGCTTTGCAAGATAAGCAATGTCAAGGTTCCTAACGCAATTGAGGAAATCAGGACAGCACCAGTTCTTCACGATACTGTATGCGATTCTGATAAGATGTGCGACGAGGTTAAGAAGATTCTTGGAATTTAACATTTGCAGAATTAAAATGTGATATTAATATAATGCAATACTAATAAGATATAATATTAATAGGATGTGATATCAAGGTAAAGCTGTGGCTTTAATGGTTTTTAAACTGTTAGAGCTGCGGCTTTTCTGTATTAATACCGTTTTGTTTAAGAAGTTTATAAATTATTTATAGAAAAAAGAAATATTGTTGTTGACATCATGTAAGTGTAGTGATATCTTAAATGTATCGATATTAGCACTCCAATCTAATGAGTGCTAACAAGATGGAAGGAGAGGATGCCATGGAGACGGATGGACGACTGGATGACCGTAAGGTTAAGATTCTTAAAGCTGTTATTCAGAATTATCTTGATACAGGAGAACCGGTTGGTTCAAGAACGATTTCCAAGCTGACTGACTTACAGTTAAGTTCAGCAACTATAAGGAATGAGATGGCAGACTTGGAAGAGCTTGGCTACATTGTACAGCCACATACCTCTGCCGGAAGAATTCCGACTGACAAGGGCTACAGATTATATGTTGATGACCTGATGGCTAAGAAGGAGGAAGAGATTTCCCTAAGGGAACAGCAGGTAGGTGATAAAGAGAAAGAACTTGATTCTATGAAGGATGCCTTAACAGAGAAGGTAGACAGGGTAGAGGAGCTTCTTCAGAATGTAGCAAAGGTTCTGGCGAATAATACTAATTATGCCACTATGATAACATCTCCTAAGGTGACTGGTAATAAGCTAAGATTCGTACAGCTTTCGCAGCTTGAATCTAATAAGCTTCTGGCAGTTATTGTTATGGAGGGTAATCTTATAAGGAATAAGGTTATGACTATCAGTGAGGATATTTCACCAGAGAATCTTCTTAAGCTTAATCTTCTTCTTAACACAACACTCACAGGTCTTACGCTGCAGCAGATGCATATAGGGCTTATATCTAAGATGGAGAGCCAGGCAGGTGAGCATATGGGTATTGTTAAAGAGGTGTTAGATGCGATTGTTGAGACTATCAGTAAGGCTGACGACCTGAAGATATATACAAGCGGGGCAACTAACATATTTAAGTATCCGGAGCTTAGTGAATCCGGAAAAGCAAGTGAGCTTATATATGCTTTGGAGGAAAAGCAGGGCTTATCTGGTCTTGTGAACAGCAAGGAAGATACAGATGAGGCGGAAGATGACAACCATGGCATTCAGGTATATATAGGGAATGAAACACCGGTTGAGTCCATGAAGGACTGCAGTGTGGTTACTGCTGTATATGAGCTGCAGGATGGCATGAAGGGAACAATCGGAATTATAGGACCGAAGCGTATGGATTATGAAAAGGTAGTTGATACTTTGAAAGAAATGCAGACGCATTTGGATGATGTATTTAAGAAAACTTAGGAAAGGTTGGTATGGAAGTGTCAAAGGATGTTAAGAAAAAGAAATCAGAAGAGACAGTTCAGGAAGAAGTAAAGAATCAGGAGACTGATGCTAAGAAAGAAGAAGCCTGTAACTGTGAATCAGAATGTGAGACTGATGCGAATCAGGAAGCATGTGAAGCTGATGAATCAGACAAAGCCGGGAACCCAGAAGAGAGCACTGATAACTCTAAGAAAAAAGATCCTAAGGACGCAGTTATAGATGAACTTCAGGACAGAGTAAAGAGACAGATGGCTGAGTTTGATAATTTCAGAAAGAGAACAGAGAAAGAGAAATCTGCCATGTTCGAGATGGGAGCTTCAGATATAATCAAGAAGCTTTTACCTATTGTCGATAACTTCGACAGAGGCTTTAAGAGTGTGACAGATGAGGAACTTGAAACTCCATTTGCTAAGGGAATGGATATGGTTCACAAGCAGCTTTTAAAGATGCTTGAGGATGCAGATGTTAAGCCTATCGAAGCCTTAGGCGGCGAATTCAATCCGGATTACCACAATGCAGTAATGCATGTTGAGGATGATTCAGTTGGAGAGAATATCGTAGTCGAAGAATTTGAGAAGGGCTACACATACAGAGACCAGGTTTTAAGACACAGCATGGTCAAGGTTGCTAACTAGCATGGCATTTCTTAAATAGCCTGCCGGGAGGCATAAGTAACTAAAGGTATTAATCAATTTAATTATAGAAAGGACATATTATCATGGGAAAGATTATTGGTATTGATTTAGGTACAACTAATTCATGCGTAGCTGTAATGGAAGGTGGTAAGCCAGTTGTTATCGCTAACGCAGAAGGTTTAAGAACTACTCCATCAGTAGTTGCATTTTCAAAGACAGGAGAGAGACTTGTAGGTGATCCTGCAAAGCGTCAGGCAGTTACTAATGCTGACAAGACAATCTCTTCAATCAAGAGACATATGGGTACAGATTACAAGGTTGAGATTGATGGAAAGAAATATACTCCACAGGAAATCTCAGCTATGATTTTACAGAAGTTAAAGTCAGACGCAGAGAATTATCTTGGTGAGAAGGTTTCAGAGGCAGTTATCACAGTTCCTGCTTACTTCAACGATGCACAGCGTCAGGCTACTAAGGATGCTGGTAAGATTGCAGGTCTTGATGTAAAGCGTATCATCAACGAGCCTACAGCAGCAGCTTTAGCTTATGGTCTTGATAATGAGCATGAGCAGAAGATTATGGTTTACGATTTAGGTGGTGGTACATTCGATGTATCTATTATCGAAATCGGTGATGGTGTAATCGAGGTTCTTGCTACAGCAGGTAATAATAAGCTTGGTGGTGATGATTTCGATAATGTAATCACACAGTATATGATTAATGATTTCAAGACTAAGGAGGGAGTAGACCTTTCTAAGGATACAATGGCACTCCAGAGACTTAAGGAAGCAGCAGAGAAGGCTAAGAAGGAGCTTTCAAGCACAACACAGACAGAGATTAACCTGCCTTATATCACAGCTACTGCTGAGGGACCAAAGCATTTCGAGATGACTCTTACAAGAGCTAAGTTCGATGAATTAACACATGACCTTGTTGAAAAGACAGCAGAGCCAGTTAAGAATGCACTTTCAGATGCAGGTCTTACAGCTTCAGAGCTTTCAAAGGTATTATTAGTTGGTGGTTCTACAAGAATCCCTGCTGTACAGGATAAGGTTAAGTCATTGACAGGACATGAGCCAAGCAAGACACTTAACCCTGATGAGTGTGTAGCTATCGGTGCTTCTATCCAGGGTGGTAAGTTAGCTGGTGATGCAGGTGCAGGCGATATCCTTCTTCTTGATGTAACACCACTTTCACTTTCAATTGAGACTATGGGTGGAGTTGCTACAAGACTTATTGAGAGAAATACAACAATTCCTACAAAGAAGAGCCAGATCTTCTCTACAGCTGCTGATAACCAGACAGCCGTTGATATCAACGTTGTACAGGGTGAGAGACAGTTTGCAAGAGATAACAAGTCACTTGGACAGTTCAGACTTGATGGTATCCCTCCAGCAAGAAGAGGTGTTCCGCAGATTGAGGTTACATTTGATATTGATGCAAATGGTATTGTAAATGTATCCGCTAAGGATCTTGGAACAGGCAAGGAGCAGCATATCACAATTACTGCCGGATCTAACATGTCTGATGAAGATATCGATAAGGCTGTTAAGGAAGCTGCTGAATTCGAGGCACAGGATAAGAAGCGTAAGGAAGCTATTGATGCCCGTAACGATGCTGATTCAATGGTATTCCAGACACAGAAGGCTATGGATGAAGCAGGCGACAAGCTTGACGCTTCTGACAAGGCTGCTGTAGAGGCTGACCTTAATGCATTAAAGGCACTTGTTGATAGCTCTGATCCAGAGAATATGACAGATGCACAGGTTGATGAGATTAAGGCTGCTAAGGAGAAGCTTATGGAAAGCGCACAGAAGCTTTTCGCTAAGTTATATGAATCACAGCAGGGAGCAGGCGGTGCAGGTCCAGATATGGGAGCAGGAGCAGGTCCTGACATGGGTGCTGGTGCTTCTAATGGTTCAGCTCCATATGGTGATGATGTAGTTGACGGAGATTACAAAGAAGTTTAATTGTCAGTGTACACTGACTGGAAAGGACTGCATAGGGTGAAAACTCTATGCAGTTTGTGTTGAATAAATAAGAAAGAGGAAGCAATCATGGCAGATAAGAGAGATTATTATGAGGTCCTGGGCGTGCCTAAGGATGCCGATGACGCTGCTATTAAGAAAGCATACAGACAACTTGCTAAGAAATATCATCCGGATATGAATCCTGGTGATAAGGAAGCCGAGGTGAAATTCAAGGAGGCTTCTGAGGCTTATGCGGTGTTAAGCGATGCTGAAAAGAGAAGACAGTATGACCAGTTTGGCCATGCCGCATTTGAAGGCGGAGCAGGTGGAGCTGGAGCAGGTGGCTTCGATTTCGATTTCGGTGACATGGGAGATATCTTCGGAGATCTCTTTGGCGGTATGTTTGGCGGCGGTGGAAGCAGACGAAGCAGCAACGGACCAAGAAGAGGTGCTGATGTAAGAGTTAATGTAAGAATTACATTTGACGAGTCAGTAAAGGGAACAACCAAGAAGATAGATGTTACATTAAAGGATGAGTGCGCAAGCTGCCACGGCACAGGCGCTAAGGCTGGTACTTCACCAGAGACCTGCAGCAAATGTGGTGGCCGTGGACAGGTAACATACACACAGCAGTCCTTCCTCGGAATGGTAAGAAGCCAGCAGCCATGTCCTGACTGTCATGGAACTGGTAAGATAATTAAAGATAAGTGTCCGGATTGTTATGGAACAGGCTATATAAGCAGCAGGAAGACTATTGAGGTCAATATTCCGGCTGGTATTGATAATGGCCAGTGTGTCCGTATCCAGGGCAAAGGCGAGCCGGGAACTAACGGCGGTCCAAGAGGGGATCTCTTAGTTGCAGTTATTATCTCAGCAAGCACAGAATTTGAAAGAGACGGATACAATATATTCTCTAATGTTGTAATTGGTTATCCAACAGCAGTACTTGGCGGGGAAATCAAGGTTAAGACTGTAGATGGAGAGGTATTGTATGATGTTAAGCCGGGAACAGCGTCAGGCACAAGAGTAAGGCTTAAGGGTAAGGGTATGCCTAGTGTAAGAAATGCAGCACAGAGAGGCGACCATTATATTACTTTGATAGTTGATATTCCTACTAAGCTCAACCAGGAGCA
The DNA here is from genome assembly GCA_963654395.1 of Ruminococcus sp. CAG:382. Taxonomy (GTDB): domain Bacteria; phylum Bacillota; class Clostridia; order Lachnospirales; family Lachnospiraceae; genus Lachnospira. The sequence continues at coordinate 18,173 of CAVKBP010000013.1, read as the reverse complement.
GAAGGATGCACTTATGGCTTACGAAAAGGCACTTACTGGCAATGAAAGACATGGTAAGAAGAAAGGTCTTTTTGGCAAATAAATACTATGCTTACATAACTAATGTAAGTTTACACTCACCCCACAATGTGGTAAAATCCTACATTGTGGGGTATTTATTTATATGTAATATATGTATTCATATATGGTAATGCCTGATTGTAAAGATTGGAGATTATAACAGTACTATGAATTTAGAGACAAGATATAACGAACTTAATAAGACATATGGTGCATATGAGCTGGTTAATATTGAAAAGCTGAAGGACCTTAATTCTGTCGGACTTTTATTAAAACATAAGAAATCTGGTGCGAGAGTGGCTATTATTTCTAATGAAGATGATAACAAGGTATTTTCTATAGGCTTTAAGACACCGCCGGATAATGATACAGGAATGCAGCACATCATTGAGCATTCTACCTTATGCGGCTCAAGAAAATATCCGGTTAAAGATCCATTTGTTGAATTATGCAAGGGTTCTCTTAACACATTTCTTAATGCAATGACTTATCCGGACAAGACAGTATATCCTGTTGCAAGTTGTAATATGGCGGATTTTAAGAATATCATGGATGTCTATATGGACGCGGTATTCTATCCGGCAATGTATGAGCATGAGGAGATTTTTAAGCAGGAGGGCTGGCATTACGAGCTTGAAAATGTTGATGATGAGCTTGCATATAACGGTGTTGTATTTAACGAGATGAAGGGCGTGTATTCTTCGGCTGATGATGTGCTTTCAAGATATACATTTGTATCGCTCTTTCCTGATTCAGAATACAAGAATGAGTCTGGTGGGGATCCGGAGGTTATTCCACAGCTTACATACGAGGATTTTATTAAGTATCACAAGGAATATTATCATCCAGTGAACAGTTATATCTATCTGTATGGTGATATTGATGTGGATGAGAGACTTGAATATCTTGATAGGGAATATCTATCAGCCTTCGATAAGAATGATGTTGATATAAATGCGGATATAACCTTCCAGAAAGCATTTGACGCGCCGGAGTATGTGACGAGAGAATATGCGGTTACTGATGATGAGCCGGAGGAGGATAATACTTATCTTTCATACAATGTTGTTATTGGAACTTCAACTGATCCGGTCAGCTACCTTGCGCTGCAGATTCTTGATTATGCACTTATCATGGCACCGGGTGCGCCGCTTAAGCAGGCACTTATAGATGCAGGAATCGGAACAGATGTGTACAGTGTGTTAGAGACATCTATATACCAGCCTGTGTATTCCGTTGTTGCCAAGAATGCCAATGAAGGTGACAGAGACAGATTTGTAAAGATTGTTGAGGATACGCTTTCTGACATAGTAAAGAATGGTCTTAGCAGCAGAATGGTTAAGGCTGGAATTAACTATTACGAATTCAAATACAGGGAGGCAGATTTCGGTCCATATCCAAAGGGACTTATGTATTATCTCACAATGATGGATAGCTGGCTTTATGATGAGAACAAGCCGTTTATCCATGTTGAGGCTGGAAAGACATTTGAAATAATAAAGAAAGAAGCAGAGAACGGCTTCTTTGAGAAATTCATAGAAGATAATATTATTAATAATAATCATGAGGTGGTATTAAGCCTTGTTCCTAAGCATGGACTTGCAGAGGAAAAGGAAGCGAGGGAGGCTGAAAAGCTTGCCAGCTATAAGGCATCACTTTCTGGCGGTGAGCTTGAGGAGCTCGTAAGGCAGACCTGTGCATTAAAGGAATATCAGGATACGCCTTCAAGTCAGGAAGACCTTGAAAAGATTCCACAGCTTGAGTTAGACGACATCACAAGAGAGCCGGCTAAGCTATATATTAATCCTAAGAAGCTTGGTGGTGTTGATGTAATCCACCACAACATGTTTACTAATGGGATAGCATACATAATGATGTGCTATGACTGTAAAAATGTGCCGGATGAGCTGCTTCCGTATATCGGACTTTTAAGCTCGGTTCTCGGACTTATGGATACTGAAAATTATACATACACCGAACTGACTAACGAAATCAATATTAACTGCGGCGGAATCTCAACGGATGCTGCAATATATACAGATAGTAAGGACTTTAACAAATGTACTATCATGTATGAGGTTAAGGGTAAGGTGCTCTACGACAATATCCAGTTCGTGCTTGATATGATGAATGAGATTATATACAAGACCCAGTTCTCAGATTATAAGAGGCTTAAGGAAATAATCGCCAAGCTCAAGTCAAGAATGGAGAGTACCATGACAAGCGCAGGACATTCGACAGCAATGCTTGCAGGCATGGCACAGTTTTCAAGAAATGCTTATTATTCTAACGAGATGAGAGGGTATGGCTTCTATGAGCTTATCCAGAGATTAGATACTGAATTTGACGAGCTTAAGGAAGATATCGCTGATAAGTTAAACAAGCTGGTGGCTTTAATCTTCCATAAGGAAAATATTATTGTCAGCTTTACTGCTGATGATAAGGGATATGATGCATTTGCACCAGCCTTTGAAGAGTATGCGGCAGGATTGAAAAAATCGGACATGCCAGTGTGCGAAAGAGGGTATGCACCTGCAAATGTAAAGACCGGATATACATCAGCCTCACAGGTTCAGTATGTGGCTAGATGCGGTAATTTCAGGGATGGAGGATATGAATATACCGGAGCGTTAAGGGTGCTTAAGGTTATATTCTCATATGATTATCTCTGGATTAATGTAAGAGTCAAGGGCGGCGCATACGGCTGCATGAGTGGTTCTTACAGAAATGGTGACATGTATATGGTTTCTTACAGGGATCCTAACTTAAGAAAGACTAATGAGATATATGAAAATGCGGCGGATTATCTGGAGCATTTCAATGTGAGCGGCAGGGATATGGTCAAGTTCATAATCGGAACGATAGGTGACATTGACACACCTATGAATCCTGCAGCAAAGGGAACGAGGTCATTTGGTGCATACATCTGTAATACAGATTATGAGTCACTAAAGAAAGAAAGAGGTCAGGTTCTTGACTGCAATGTAGAGAAGATAAGAGAGCTTGCACCACTTGTAAGATGTGCAATGGATGAAAATTATTTCTGCGTTGTGGGAAACAGTAAGGAAATTAATAAGGAAAGTGATATGTTTGATAAGATACAGCCGCTTATCAAGGTGCAGAATATGTAGCTTTTCAGAGCATCTCAAGTTTGTGCGCAAGCACAAATCCTGTGTGTGAAAAATCTTAGATTTTTCACACTAATCTATATTAATGCTCATTTTTCAGAGCATCTCAAGTTTGTGCGCAAGCACAAAGCTTGTGTGTGAAAAATCTTTGATTTTTCACACTATTAAGGCATGATATTATAACATAATGTTAAGAAAGGAAAGATTTATGAATTTAGACGAAATGCTTGCAGCAAGCGGAATTACCGGAGGCGCTAAGGCAGAGGATACGAAAACTAAGACAGGCTTTGTTACATTTATAGGAAGACCTAATGTTGGCAAGTCAACGCTTATGAACCATATTATAGGACAGAAGATTGCGATTACTTCTAATAAACCGCAGACTACAAGAAACAGGATACAGACTGTATATACTGACGAACGCGGACAGATTGTTTTCGTCGATACTCCGGGTATCCACAAGGCTAAGAACAAGCTCGGTGAGTACATGGTCGGGGCAGCGGAGAAGACTATCAGCGAGGTTGACCTTATATGCTGGCTTGTTGAGCCTGTGACACATCTGGGAGCTGCGGAGGAGCATATCGTAGAGAAGCTTAAAGGGTGCAAAACGCCTATAGTTTTAGTTATTAACAAGACTGATACAATCAAGAAAGAGGAGATTCTTCCGGTTATTGACTGCTACAGAAAGGAGCTTGATTTCGTCGATATAGTTCCTGTGTGTGCAAGAAATGGCAATAATGTTGATGACCTGCTTGATGTTATATTTTCTCATCTGGACTATGGTCCGATGTACTATGACGAGGACACAGTTACAGACCAGCCTATGAAGCAGATTGTTGCGGAGCTTATCAGAGAGAAAGCGCTTCATGCGTTAAATGATGAGATTCCGCATGGAATTGCCGTTGTTATAGACAGCTTCAAGGAAAGAAGAAATGCAAGAGGTCCTATTACAGATATCGACGCTACTATCATATGCGAGAGAGATTCCCACAAGGGAATTATAATCGGCAAGGGCGGCGAAATGCTTAAGAAAATCGGAACTAATGCAAGATACGAGATTGAGAAGCAGCTTGATATGAAGGTTAATCTTAAGCTCTGGGTTAAGGTTAAGAAGGAGTGGCGTGACAGCGACATTCTTCTTAAGAACTTCGGCTATGACAAGAAGAAGGACAAGTAAGTACCTAAAGAATAGGATATAATGTAGCGGTTCAGAGCCAGACTATAAAGCGCTACGCATTTGAAATTTTGCAGGGCTTAGAACCGCTACACATGATGACAGGAGGGTGCGATGGCGGAGGTTACTACTGTTACAGGCATGATACTTTCCGCCATGCCTGTCGGGGAATATGACAGAAGATTAGTCATACTGACTAAGGAATATGGCAGGATAACCGCATTTGCCAAGGGCGCGAGAAAGCCCAACAGTGCGCTTATCGGTGTTACGAGGAGCTTTATATTCGGAACCTTTGAAGTGTACCGCGGACGCGATTCTTACACAATGTATAAGGCATCTGCTAAGGAGTATTTTGAAAATGTAGTGAATGACCTTAATGCGGTATGCTACGCCTGTTATTTTGCGGAGATTGCAGATTACTATGGCAGGGAAAATCTTGACGCATCAGAAATGATTAATCTTCTCTATATAACTCTTAAGGCGCTTGGAAAGGGCGCTGTCAGCCATGAGCTTATAAGATTTATATATGAGATAAGGATGATTGCAGTTAATGGAGAGTGCCCGGATTTCTTCACATGCCATGAATGCGGAGGTGAGGATAAGCTGTCGGTGTATTCGTATTCAAGAAATGGATTATGCTGCAGTAAATGTGCAGTTAATATATATGATGGAATCACACTTTCAGGCTCGACGGTGTACACACTCCAGTATATAGTTACGGCACAGCTTACAAAATTATATTCATTTACTGTCACTGATGAGGTTCAGGAGGAATTAAGGCTTGTCGTGAACAGGCTGGAAAGCATTACATTTGACAGGGAATTCAAGTCAAAGGAAATGCTTAATCTGACCATATAAATATTACTTAAACTGGCTATGTTATCATATGCCAGCTTTTTGTATATTTGTAACTGTTTGGAGTAAAGCTGTACTAGTACAGCTATAAGAAAGGAGAGACAATATGCCAGAGAATAATGTGTCTCATAATAACCAGAAAAAAATTGCAGCGATTAATGATTATTCTGGCTTTGGAAGATGCTCTATTGCGGTTGAGCTGCCTATTATATCAGCAATGAAGGTTCAATGCTGTCCGATGCCTACATCAATATTTTCTAATCATACAGGCTTCGACAGCTTTTATTTTAAAGATTTCACAGAGAACATGTTACCATACATGGAAGAGTGGAAAAAGCTAAAGCTTAGGTTTGATGGAATCGTGACAGGATTTTTAGGCTCGCATAACCAGATTGCGATTGTTGAAGAATTTTTTAAGAATTTCAAGACCGGGGACAATATTGTTATTATCGATCCGGTTATGGGAGATTATGGAAATATGTATCCGACATACACTGACGAGACATGTCAGGAGATGAAGAAGCTTGTAAAGTATGCGGATATTCTTACGCCGAACCTTACAGAAGCATGTATCATAACAGATGAACCCTACAGGGCGGATTATTCCGATGATGAGCTTAAGAGGATTGCAATGAAGCTGGTTGCAATGGGTCCATCTAAGATAGTTATTACCGGAATACAGAGAGGTCAGTATATCGGCAATTACTGTTATGAAAAGAACAGGGAAGATTATCTTATCAAGACAATGAAGGTTGGAACGCAGCGCTCCGGAACAGGAGATATATTTGCATCAATAATAGCAGCAGACGCAGTTAATGGCGTGAATTTCCATGAGTCGGTAAGGAAAGCGTCTACATTTATAAAAAAATGCATACTCAAGGCTATTGAGATGGATATTCCGCTGACAGACGGTGTGCCTTTTGAGGAGCTGCTGACTACGCTGAAGTAAAAAATTTAAGAGTTAATGGACTGCGGAATGGAGATTAGTGTGAAAAATCAAAGATTTTTCACACGCAATGAGATGCCTTGAAAAGCAGGCAAGAATGGAGGATTAGTAATGGAGATATTATATAAGGTTCATAATAATTTATATGTTAATTTAACTAACAAATGTCCATATTCATGTACTTTCTGTTTAAGACAGACAATGGACAGAATCGGGGAGTCGGGCAGGCTCTGGCTTGAGAGAGAGCCATCATATGATGAGGTTATAGCAGAATTTGACAAGTTTAACATGGATGAGTTCGGGGAGGTTGTGTTCTGCGGATTCGGAGAGCCGACTGAAAGATTCGATGTTCTTATAAAGGCTGCTGAATATGTCAAGAAGACATACGGCAAGAAGACAAGAGTTAATACTAACGGAGTTGGCAATCTTGTCAATGGCAGGGACATTGTGCCGGAGATGAAAGGGCTGATTGACACAGTATCTATCAGTCTTAATAATCCACACAAGGATGAATATAATGCACTTGTAAGAAGTAAATTTGGTGAAAAATCATTTGACGAAATGATTAGCTTTGCAAAGGAATGCGTCAGATATATTCCAAATGTTGTACTTACAACGGTTGATACAACTATATCACATGAGGAAGAGGCGGAGTGCCAGAAGATATGTGATGAGATAGGGGCAGCCTACAGGATTCGTCCATGGGAGGATTAAGCGGCAGGATTAAGAAGCATTTTTCCTTGCTAATCAGTACTAAATGTTATAAAATGATTAGGATTATGTAGCAGCCGATGCAGTTCGATGTAGTCAGGCTGATGCCTTTAGGAGGATTGTGTGAAAAATCAAAGATTTTTCACACTCAGGATTTGTGCTGGCGCACAAACTTTGGATGCCTTGAAAGGCAGGCAAGAATGGAGGAATATATTATATGGAAAAGACAATGGAGAAAATTGTTTCTTTAGCTAAGGCAAGAGGATTTGTGTATCCGGGTTCTGAAATCTATGGCGGATTAGCTAATACATGGGATTATGGTAATCTCGGTGTTGAGTTAAAGAACAATGTTAAGAAGGCATGGTGGCAGAAGTTCGTACAGGAAAGCCCATACAATGTCGGTGTTGACTGTGCAATTCTTATGAACCCTCAGACATGGGTGGCATCAGGCCATCTTGGTGGATTCTCTGATCCATTAATGGACTGCAAGGAATGTCACGAGAGATTCAGGGCAGATAAACTTATAGAAGACTGGGTAGATGAGAATTCATATGATCTTGGTGGTTCAGTTGATGGCTGGACACAGGAGCAGATGAAGAATTTCATAGATGAGAAGAATATCTGCTGTCCATCCTGTGGAAAGCATAACTTCACAGATATCAGACAGTTCAATCTTATGTTCAAGACATTCCAGGGAGTAACAGAGGATGCCAAGAACACAGTATATTTAAGACCTGAGACAGCACAGGGTATTTTCGTAAACTTCAAGAATGTACAGAGAACATCAAGAAAGAAAGTACCATTTGGTATCGGACAGATTGGAAAGTCCTTCCGTAATGAGATTACACCGGGTAACTTCACATTCAGAACAAGAGAATTTGAGCAGATGGAATTAGAGTTCTTCTGCAAGCCGGGAACAGATCTTGAGTGGTTCACATACTGGAGACAGTACTGCATAGACTGGCTTAAGGCATTAGGAATGAAGGAAGATGAGATGAGAGCAAGAGACCATTCTCCGGAAGAGCTCTGCTTCTACTCTAAGGGAACAACAGATATCGAATTCCTCTTCCCATTCGGATGGGGCGAGCTGTGGGGTATCGCTGACAGAACAGATTACGACCTTACACAGCATCAGACAGTATCTGGTGAGGATATGTCATACTTTGATGATGAAGCTAAGGAGAAATATATACCATATGTTATCGAGCCTTCACTTGGTGCAGACCGCGTAACCTTAGCATTCCTCTGCTCAGCATATGATGAGGAAGAGCTTGAGGGAGGAGATGTAAGAACAGTGCTTCATTTCCACCCGGCATTAGCACCAGTTAAGATTGGTATTCTTCCACTTTCTAAGAAGTTAAATGAAGGTGCAGAAAAGATATATGCAGAGCTTTCTAAGTATTATAACTGTGAATTCGATGACAGAGGCAATATCGGAAAGAGATACAGAAGACAGGATGAGATAGGTACACCTTTCTGCATCACCTATGATTTCGACTCAGAAGAGGATGGAGCTGTAACTGTAAGAGACAGAGATACAATGCAGCAGGAAAGAATAAAGATTGCAGATCTTAAGGCATATTTTGAAGATAAATTCAGATTTTAATTAATGAATTGTAACAGTTTGGAGTCATGCAAATTACATTTTTGCAAATGAGCTTTTGAATAACTGCAGAATAATTATTGATAGTTAAAGGAAAGAATTATGCTGTGTACTAAATGTGGTCAGGAATATGAGGGCAGCCAGTGCCCAAGATGTGATGGACCTGTCATATTAGTTAACAACAGTGATTATCTTGCCAGAAGAAAAGCATATGAAGAGAAGCAGGCTTTGAAAGACAGGTCTGCTTCTTCTGATAAAAAAGAGGAATCACCAAGTGACTATGGACAGGAATTAGCAAAGCGCGTACAGGCTATAAAAACTAAGAGCCAGAGCAAGATAAAACAAAGTCAGGATAAAATAAAGCAGAGCCAGAATAAAATAAAGCAGAACCAGAATAAATTAAAGCAGGGCAAGGCTGAAATAAAGCAGAGCCATGACAAAATTAAACATACTCAGGACGATGGCGTAGCAGGTGGCAGCAGGGATGATAACCAGGAGAAGCCACAGGTAAGAATTGTACGGGCAGGGATTAACAAAAGAGTGAAAATGATTGCGGCAGCGCTGATAGCAGTAGTGCTTATTGGTGCGGCGGCGTTTGGAATATACAAGCTTGCGACTAAGAAAAATTATGCTTTGTATGTAAGCTATAATGGAAAAATATATGACATTGCTGGCTTAGACAGCAATTATGTATGTGATGAAAAGGATGCGATATTTGCAGCAGACAGCAAGACCTTCTATACACCTGACTGGCCAGAGCAGATAGACTCCGATAAGAACATACTAAGTGTTGCCAGTGATAATGGTAAATATTTCGTTACTGTGACCTATGATGAGAGCAGGTCATCAAAGAAATATTCCATGTATATATGGAATAAGGAGGAATGTGTTCTTGTGACAGAGGACGACCTCCAGAAAGAAATTATGTATATATCAGATGAAGGACAGGTGATATATACTAATATCAACATTATCAATGATGAGGGTTCAACAGATGGTACAAGCCTTGCAATGAGCAGTGTCAAAGAAGCTAAGAAGCATCTGGAAGCCCAGACAACGCTGATAGAAGGAAATCTTAACAAGGCATATGTGTATGAATCTAAACATATCATAGTGTGTCTTACCAATGACGGCTCATTGTACACATATGACTATGAGAGTAAGGAAAAGCCGGTGACAGTTGCTGACGCAGTTATGCAGGTATGGCCTGTATCCGGGGATACGGTCGGAGTATATACAGGAAATGCAGACAGCCTTAATACAAGAAAGGATGTAGATACATTTCTTTATTCAAAGTCAGACGGAGTGTATTATTATTCGTGCAAGGATGCCGCAGCGCATATGATTGATAAGAAAACAGATGCGGATGCAGATTATATAATTGACAAGAATAACTCTCTCATATACAGACTATCAGGCTCGACACTTACATCTGCTCCTTATAAGGATGGCAAGGCAGGAGATTATACTGATATAGATTCAATGACTAAGGAAAAGAATTATATATATAATTCTGCCGATAGTGAAATCGTATATGTAAATGCGGATAATAAGCTGAGAGTAGTTGATAATAATAAGGTTACTGACATAGCTTCTGATGTAAGTGCAGGCTCATTGTCAAAGGTGTATAATAAAAGCAGGGCAATAACCTACATAGCAGATAATAACCAGTATTATATGGACAGCTTAAAGGGAAAGGCAGTGCTTATATTTGAGGCAGATACCAATACAGGCACACAGGGAACTCATTTTTACAAGAACAGAATCTATTCATATGATTCTGATAACATACTGTACTCCAATACGCTTAAGGGTAATGGCAGCAGCCAGATTGGATATGTAGAGAGACTGTGGCTTGGTACGGAGTTAAAATAATTGTAGATATTCAGAACCACATTTGCAGAAACGCCTCTGCCATATAAAACTGCTTATCTGCCTGAATGCAGGTATTCGCAGAACGCAGCTTTGCATGGCTCTGGATATTCAGATACTTTGAGGAATATGACTATGGATTTGTTTGAATACATGAGGGAAAACAATAAGAAAAATGAGTCGCCGCTTGCCATGAGACTGCGTCCGGAAACGCTTGAACAGATGGTTGGACAGTCTCATATAATCGGGAAGGACAAGCTCCTCTACAGGGCTATCAAGGCAGACAAGCTAAGCTCTGTAATTTTCTATGGTCCGCCCGGAACAGGAAAGACTACACTTGCAAGGATAATTGCCAATACGACAAGTGCAGATTTCTGTCAGGTTAATGCGACCTCAGCAGGCAAGAAGGATATGGAAGAGGTTGTTGCAAAGGCAAAGGATAATCTTGGCATGTATGGGAAGAAGACTATACTTTTCGTAGACGAAATTCACAGATTTAACAAGGGGCAGCAGGACTATCTGTTACCCTTCGTTGAGGATGGTACAATAATTCTTATTGGTGCAACCACAGAGAATCCATATTTTGAAGTAAATGGAGCTTTGATATCCAGGTCAATAATATTCGAGTTAAAGCCGCTTGAAAAGGATGATATCAAGACAATTATTAAGAGAGCTGTGTATGATGAAAAGAAGGGCATGGGAAGCTATAAGGCTGCAATCGATGATGATGCACTTGAATTCCTGGCTGACATATCTAATGGAGATGCCAGAAATGCGCTTAATGCCATTGAGCTTGGAATACTTACCACAGACAGGGCAGAGGATGGAATTATCCATATAGATATGGCTGTGGCGCAGGAATGCATACAGAAGCGTTCAGTAAGATATGACAAAGAGGGTGACAACCACTATGATACTATATCTGCATTTATAAAAAGTATGAGAGGCTCAGATCCGGATGCAGTAAGCTACTATCTTGCCAAAATGTTATATGCAGGTGAGGATATCAGATTCATTGCGAGAAGAATTATGATATGTGCAAGTGAGGATGTTGGCAATGCAGATCCGCAGGCTCTACAGGTGGCTGTTGCCGCAGCACAGGCTGTGGAGAGGATTGGTATGCCGGAGGCGCGGATAATTCTTTCACAGGCTGCACTTTATATAGCAACAGCACCTAAGAGCAATTCATGTATCATGGCGGTTGACAAGGCAATGGAGGTGGTGAAGAATTCAAAGACTGCACCTGTGCCTGTACATCTTCAGGATGCGCATTACAAGGGCAGTGCGAAATTAGGACATGGAGTGGGATATAAGTATGCACATGACTATCCTAATCATTTCGTAAAACAGCAGTATCTTCCGGATGCCTATGTGAATGAAAAGTTTTATGAGCCGTCAGATTCAGGATACGAAAAGGATATTAAGAAACATTTGGAAAAGATTAATTCGGAGGCATAGTTTCCAATGAGGAATTACATTAACAGACTTTCAAGAGGCAAATCAATAATTGAAGTTCCCAAGCTGGCATTTGGAATTGAACAGGCTGCAATGACTGTTGCCTGTGGAAAATGTACAGAGGGGAGCTTTAATTTTACTGCCTCTATGCCGGCTGCCGGAAGAGTGTACTCGGATAATGAAAGAGTTAATGTAATTACAGAAAGCTTCAGCGGAACAGACATAGATATCAGATATTCTGTAAATGCAGAGGGGATATATGAAAAGGACGAGATAGAGGGCTGCTTTACGATAGTGGGCAATGCTGGTGAAAGGGTTATCCCATATGTATTCACCTGTGAGCCTGAAATTGTAAGAAACGCAGAGCCGGCAGAGGATGCAGCTATTAAGGTTGACACTTCACAGATTGAATTGTGCAGGATGGATGAAAAATATCATGGCACAATAGAGATTGAAAAAATCGGACATGGAACAGCTTGTGTGAAGGTATATTCTGAAGCCGCATTTATAGAAGCAGGGAAAGAATCGGTCGGCGAAGATGATTTCGTTGGAGACAGATATCAGCTCGGATACATAATAAATCCAGAGAAGCTGCATGCCGGCAATAATTACGGCTATATATGCATAGATACATATAAGCAGCATTTTAAAGTGCCTGTGGCAGTACTTCCGAAAGTGGAAAAGCAGGAAGACCAGTATGATGTAAGACTGGAAAATAAAAAGGCGATTGAAGGACTTACGCAATACTATCTTGATTTCAGAATGAAGAAAATCAGGAAAGAAAAATGGATTGCAGATTCGTTGCAGATTGTTGACAGAATAAGGGGAATCAAGGGAAACGATCCATTTTATGATATAGCACAGGTGCAGCTTTTCGCAATGTCGGGAAGAGAGGAAGAGGCGGCTGATATGCTGGAGCTTCTTAAGAAAGATATTCATGAAAGAATCGGTGACAATGTTGAACTGTACTGCTATTATCTCTATGTATCTACGCTCGTAGTCAGGTCAGAGGAATACACAGAACAGGTCAATAAGCAGGTACGCAAATTCTTTGAGAACGGATATGATACATACCGGTTATTGTGGATACTCTTTTATCTTAATGCTGACACAGAAAATAATAAGAGCATAAGACTTGTGCGTATAAAGGATATTGTAAATGAGGGCTGTACAAGTCCGGTTATATATCTTGAGGCGATTAATATATTAAATGCGCAGCCGGTGCTTTTAAGGGTGCTTAATAAGTTCGAGATAAAGGTTATTAATTTCGGCTGCAGATATGGAATCATCAACGAAAAGCTTGCAATGCAGATTGCAGATGTGGCTTTATCGGAAAAGAATGGTTCTTATGAGCTGTTGTCAGTGTTGAAAAAATTAAATGACAGGCTTGGAAATGATGAAATACTTACAGCTCTTGTCTCACACATGATAAGAGCCGGACTTACAGGGGAGCAGTATTACGATATATATGAGCTTGGGGTACTGAGAGAGTTAAGGATTACAAGACTGTACGAGTACTATATTGCAAGCATGAAAAAGGATGTGGACAGACAGCTTCCTAAGCTTGTGCTTATGTATTTCTCATACGACAACACACTGATGGGGCTTGATAAGGCATTTCTATATGCCAATATAGTAAGAGGCAGGGACAGCTATTATAAGGACATCTATGCCGGTTATGATAAGAATATTGAAATATATGTATATGAGCAGTTAAAGGCTGGATGTATTAATGAGTACCTTGAGATTCTGTATAAGGCATTGTTAAAGCCACAGCTCATAACGCAGGAAACCAATGAATTCGTATGCAGGCTTAAATATGTATATAAGCTTAAGTGCTTTGGAAGTTATGTCACAGGTATAACAGTGGAGCATAACCAGCTTAAGAAGCCTTATGAATATGAGCTTACAGGAACACAGAGCTATATATACCTGTATAATTCTGAAGCTGCAATTGGATTTGGCTGCACGGATGGCACAGTAAGATATGCCGGAGTGGATTATGAGATAGAAAAGGTCTTTGATTATGAGGAATATAAAGAGGTATTCCAGGCGTGTGAGGATTCCATTTGTAATGATACAGGAGTGCTTGTAAGCCGGGCATACAGGCTTCATAAGGAGCAGGCATCTGATGAAGAAGCTCTTATATGTTATAAAAATGTCAAGAAGTTAAAAGACATTACTGGTACCTTCAGACAGACAGTTAATTCATGGATGATTGACTATTACAGGGAATACTATGGGCTTGATGATTTCTGGCATGAATATCCATTCGTCGACACAGAAAGGCTGTCACCGGAGGATGCAGGGAAGCTGATAGAGATACTTATAGATTCAGCCATGTACTCACAGGCGTATGAGCTTGTGTGCAAATATGGCTGTGGCAGGGTGGCTGTTGCAAAGCTTCTTAAGATGACAGCTTATATACTTGAAAATGTGTCAGATGCACACAATGAAGTTATAGACAGGCTTACAGCATATATGTTCAGGGAGCATATGTACAATGCAACGGTTCTTTCATATATGTCCGATTTTTTCAATGGCACGAATGAGGAAATGTATGAGTTATGGAAGGCTTGCTTAAGCTTTGGCGTTGAGGTGGCACATTTGTCAGAAAGATTACTTGCACAGATGATGTATACCGGAGTACATAGTGCAAGATTGACTGAAGTATTTTCAGATTATTACAGCAAGCTGCCGGATATGCTTATTGTCAAGGCATATCTTTCGTACAATGCGCAGCTTTATCTGATAAGGCAGAAGAAGGCTGATGAGATAGTGTTCAGGGTGCTTGAGGAGTGCATTGAGGATAAAACAGGGCTTCCGGAATGCTGTTATGTGGCATGGCTTAAGGATATTTCTAAAAATACCGCAGTCCTTGTGGATGAAAGAAAGAAGCGGTCCGCACAGCAGGTTCTGGATGAGCTGTGTGCGGCTGACAGGATATATGCGTTCTATGCGAAATTCAATGGAGTGCTTGAGGTGCCATATAATGCGGCAGGTATTACTGTGCTTGAGTGCATAGCCAGCCCTGACAGCAGGGTTACAGTCAGCTATACAAGGAATGGGTATGAGAAAAAATATACCCAGATAATGAAGTCGAATGACTGGGGAATATATACCTGCAGATTCAGGCTTTTCTATGGAGATGTGCTTAATTATAATTACACAGTGACAGGCAATAAGGAAGAAAATGTGTCTGATAATTATAATCTGAAATATGACGCGGCAGCTCCTGATGCAGCAAGCGGAAGATTTGATATGATTAATGAATGTCTTGCAAGCAGACAGAAGCACGATATTGCTGCATTGAAAAAGCTTATGCTAAGCTACAGCGTGGAAGAGTATGTTACCAAGCAGCTTTTTGAAATTGTGTAGCGGAATGGAGATTTGTGTGAAAAATCTTTGATTTTTCACACAATGCCTTGAAAAGCAGGCAGGAATGGAGATTAGGATGGAGGAAAAGAGTGGTCTTATAGCCGGAATAGATATAGGCGAAAGAACAATCCAGGCCGGGATATATGACAGCGGAAAAGGTGTTATAAAGACTGTTAATCTGCTTCCGGAGGGAAAGGAAAAGCAGCCGGATGAGGTATACCCTGTCAATAAGCTGGCAGCAGAGTGCTTAAGATTGTCAGAGGAAAGCAGCATACAGAGTATATGCATAACAACCTCTGACTTTAATATGGATGCGCTTGACAGAATGAAAAATGAGCTTGAGGAAGCCGGAATATCAAGGGACAGATGGCAGCTTATAAGTAAGGCAGAGAGCTTTGCTTATTATGCCTACAGCCAGAAAAGAGAGCTTTACTCCTCAGGTGCTGTGCTTCTGGATTATGGGAGCGACGGTATCAGATGTGACATGCTTGCCATAAGAAAAAAGGATAATAAAAATTATCTGCTGCAGGAGAGCACACAGTATTCCTCCGAAGCAGTCTGTGCGGCAGCCGGAAATAATATTGACGCAGTTGAGGACGAGCTGTGCCAGATGGCAGAAGAATATTTTGAAAAAAGACATGTTTCATCTGCATATCTTACAGGAATGGGATTTAATGTAGAAAAGCTGCCACCGCGGTTTGCCAAGCTGATGATAACAAGAAGAAAAGCATTTGTCGGACAGAACCTGTATTGCAAGGGTGCATGCATGTGTGCAATGGAAGCGGTAAGACCACGGATATTTGCTGATGTAACTATGCTTATAGACAACCGCGTGAAGTGCGGAATAGAGACAGATATTGTCCAGTATGGAAGAAATAAAAGATTCAGGATAATCAAGCCCGGAACTAACTGGTATATGGCAGACAGGACGACGGAGTATTTGCTTGATGATTTAAGAAAGATAACGCTTAAAATCGTAACACCGGATAACAGATGGTACGACGAGGTTATTGATATAAGCGAGATTCCGTTCAGGGAAGGCATGACGACCAGAATATCAATGAATGTCAGGTTTATGAGCGCCAACAGATGCATAGTAAGCATTAAAGATATGGGCTTTGGCGATTTCTTTAAAAGCTCCGGAAAGGTGATATGCAGGGAGCTGGAATTTCCTGATGAATAAATGTGGATAAACATATGGAATGGAGAATGCAATGGGGAAGATGATTCTGTGCAGAGGAAAGCAGACAGATAAGCCGCTTGTTATCGAAGGAACAGGAGTGCGGCTGTATACTGCGGAAGAGCTTTGTTACTACATTTATAATAATATATATCTTATCGGACATGATTTAATTGATGACAGGCTTATTGAATTTCTGGCACAGACTGGTGAGGCTGAGCTGTCAGAGCGCGTGAGAGCGCTGCATGAAAAGCGGGCAGGGCTGGCAGAGATTATTGTGACAATCCTTAAGAGCGTTGACTATTATTCGGTGTCAGACATTGAGAAAATACGTGAGATATTAAACACTCTTGGCAGGCAGAATGTGTGCGAGAGGCTTAAGCTGCGGGGTGACAGCTTTCTATCTAATGACTGCTTCTTTAGTGCAGTAAGATGCTATGAGAGCATAATTCATGAGTATAAGGGGAATGGACTGTCTGGTGCGGATTATGCCAAGGTGTACCATAATCTTGGAACAGCCTATGCGAGAATGTTTCTGTATAAGAAGGCAGCTGAGTACTATGATGAAGCATACAGAATGGGGCAGCATGAGGAGTCTCTAAAAAGCAGCATAGCAGCCAAAATGATGGCAGAAAAAAACAGCGGACCTGTCAATGTGGATGCTTCTGAGGAAGAATGCGTGATAAGCAGGGAAATAGAAACGCTTATGGATAATGCCAGATATTGTGAGGAATACAGGCAGATAGAAAAGCTTGATGAGTTAAAGCAGCAGGGGCAGATACAGGAATTTAACAGTGAGATTGATTCTATGCTTGAAAAGTGGAAAAAGGATTACCTGAAATACAGTAAGATAATTTAGAAAAATGTGGTGATTGTGTATGGGAATTTTTAAAAGAAAAAAGAAAAAAGTCCGTCCCTTTAAATATAATTATAATTCTAATTCTCTCGAAAAAATGATTATCGATGACGAAGTGGCTGATGCTGAAAAAGAAAAAGTAAAAAATACACATGCAATAGAACTGTATGACGCTATCGATAAGGTAAGGGAAGAGAAGAAAAAGAGTAAAAAGGTAGACGGCAGGCCGGATTACGAGACGAGGAAGAAGCAGGAACAAAGCAAGCTAGATGAAGAAAAGTATGACCATCTTCTTAATAGCGTGCAGGCACAGACACTGATACAGGCTGTTGAGAAGAATTATGAAACTGATGTAAAGAAAAAGGATAAGGATAAGGATAAGGATGATTCTGACGAGCCGGTGATAATTAATGCGAAGAAGCTTGGCACGCACGACATGGAAGTGTATGTTAAGCAGCAGTGTGACATAATGGAGGCGGCAGCAGGATATATAGAAAATGTCAAGGCAGAGTATGAGGCTGTAACAGAGGAATTCAATGACATACAGCTTATAGATGAGGCTCCAGCGGATATCAAGGCACAGATAATATCATGCGCCGAGAAAATTGACAGCATGATGGTTGACCGCAGGATATTAAAGTCCACAGAGCATAAGCTGTCTAATTATGCTTACCGGAAAATGGAAACATTTGAAGAGGAAATACCGTCAGACCTGAAGCTTATGTATTCGCAGGAGGAATTCTATGATGCAGTCAGGCAGGATTTAAGGGTTCTTGAGGGCGAAAGGATGAATTTAAGGCTTGAATCCAAAGCCCTTGTAAAGCGCCAGTTAAAGATAAAGTCGCTTGCCAGAACAGCATTTGTTGCAATGGTAATAGTATTTGCCGTATTCATAGCTTCAATGATAATTATTGAAAATGAAGCGGATACAGAGCTTTTCACAGGCGTATCGTTA
>CAVKBP010000012.1:0-26528 GCA_963654395.1 Ruminococcus sp. CAG:382 | reverse complement strand
CCTTCTGTTCTGGCTCAGCCTTCTGTTCTGCCTGATTTCCATGCGCCCTCCGTTCTGCCTGTATATCGTTCAATTCATCAAGCCAATGATTCAGCTCTCCTGTTTCTTTCTTGAACTTTTCAAAAGAAGCAGTCATGCCCTCTGTTACCTTTATCTTTTTGTTCTCTGTTAATTCTTCAAAAACAGAAATAATCTTTACATTCGTATTTACCCTTTTTTCTGCATCCTCCTGATGTTCCTCAGCTCTGTCAAAATTCTTCATCCTTCCAGTCATCCAGTCAAAATACAGAAGAAGCTTGCCTGGCAGAGTAACTTTTTGTTTGTCTGTCAACTCACCATTATACTTAGAAATAATATCCTCAACATTTAACAATAACTGATCTTCCGTTCTTCTTCTGCTCTGTAATTCTTTTTCCTTAGAAGGGAAATGAAGATTTAGCTCCTTGATTCTGGCAGCCAATGTTGAATAACCATCCGCCTCGAATTTCTCATATCCTTCATTGAATGCCTTGACATTATTATGATTGCTAAAATCCTTATTCTTAACTAACTTATCGTAGATATCCTGTTGCTTTCCGAAATCTACCTTAGTCACACTGTTATCTTTAGCCTTGTATGGCTCTATCTCATGTATAATATCTGCCGTCGGACTCACTATAGCTTTTAATATGTCATCCCTGCGGTTTCTGAAATAACTGAATACATCTCTTTCTGTCTTTATCTGATTAAGCGCATTATCAATATAATCCTTCTTACCAAGTATTGTTTCTAATTTCTTAATATCTTCTGTATACTTCTTGGCCTTATCAGCCTCAAGCTCCTTTAATGGAGTATCCGTACAGTTATCGTTTTCACAATAGTATCTGACGAGGTCCTTAATAGCATAAGCCTCATCAACCGTAAAAACTTTAGTCCCTAACACCAGTTCCTCGAAATCAAACCAGTACAAAGCCTTATTTACATCCTCTTTGTCCATTACCTTGTTCTTATATTCATAGATTGAAAACTTCTTATCTTCACCATCTTTAAGATAAGCATTGGTTGAAGCTAAGGTAATCAGATGATGCATGTCAACAACTGCATTTATAAAGGTTTCCTTGTTAATATCCCCAAGCTCCTGTTTAATCTCATCTATGCTTTTATCTTTATACTCAGGATTAATGAATTGCTGGTAGCCAGCTAATGCCGTCTTCCATGAATCCTGCATTTCTGCTTCCGGCTGCATAGCCTCATAATAAGCCTGATACATTTTTCTTACACATTTCTCGAATTTAAGCTCATTTGCAACATCGATTTTTCTGTCGTCTGCAAGCCATTTCACACTGTTGCTTAAATCCTCTAATAAAGTGTCAATTCCTTCTTTGGTTTTAGGTAATGTTAAAAATCTCATATATTAATCCTCCATTCCTGCCTGCTTTTCAAAGCATCTAAGGCAACAAGTTTTTTGTTTTTCATCTATGTCGGGATTATAACACAGCAAGTGAGACAAAAGTGAGACAAAAACAAGGCGATGCATTAATTTCATGCATCGCCTTATTTTTATTTATCAGTCCATAAGTTGTATATGTTAGCAAGTATTGCTCCCGATATGTTATGCCATACTGAGAATATTGCTCCCGGCACTGTTGCAAGTGCAAGGTCTGGAAATGCTGTTCCTGCAAGTGAGGTTGCTAGTCCTGAGTTCTGCATTCCGACCTCTATTGAAAGTGCCTTTGTCTTGGCAACATTCATGTGGAAGAGCTTTCCAACCCCGAAGCCACATGCATAGCCAAGCAGGTTATGGAGTATTACTACCGCGAATACCACCAGTCCTGTTGTCAAGATTTTGGCTGAGTTGTGTGATACCACTGCTGCCACTATCATGCAGATTGCAAGCACTGACACTGACGGAAGAATCTTCACAAGCTTCTGTGTCACACTGCCGAATAATCTGTTAATAATGAATCCGAGCGCAATAGGTATTATTACTACTTTGATTATTGATATAAACATACTCACAGGATCTACTGTAACAGTAGTTCTTAGAAGCAGATATGTTATCGCCGGTGTAAGGAATGGTGCAAGCAGTGTATTAACGCTTGTCATTCCTACTGACAGTGCCACATCTCCCTTTGAAAGATATGTTATTACATTGCTTGAGGTTCCACCCGGACATGTGCCTACCAGAATAACTCCGGCAAGCAATGCTGCGTCCAGTCCGAATATCTTGCCAAGCGCATATGCCAGAAGCGGCATTACTGTAAACTGTGCAACACAGCCTACAAGTATGTCCTTAGGTCTTGTGAATACCAGCTTGAAATCCTCTAATTTCAGGGTAAGTCCCATGCCGAACATAACAAGCATAAGAAGATAATTTACCCATGTTGTCTGTACCCACAGGCATGTGGCAGGCCTGAATAATGCAAGCGCCGCCACTGCCAGTACGATGAATGCCATGTATTTTCCAATGGCATTACTTAGCTTTTCTAATGTTTTCATTATGTGTACCTGTTCCTTAAGCCCTTCCCATAACCCTTGCCTTTGGCTTTGCAAGCTCTTCTCTTGTCTTATTGGCAACAGAATTTCTTGTTGTTTTATCAGTTACGAACTTGTATAGCTGGGCATATGTCATATCCTTAAGCACATTCTTGACAGTATTGCTCTCAATTACAGTCTTCTTTAAGTTTTCTGCCGGTACACGAGTAAGCTCTTCTAATGCAAGCTCACCCGCCTGCTTCTTTGCTCCAGCCACCTTCACATTGGCAAGCTCTAAGGAATGAAGATATCTGTCATTCTGTACTGCAGTCATTCCTGTAATGTATGCAACTATATCTGTGGCATTCTTAATGTCATCACCTGATATTTTACTATTAACATTCTTGGCATTACCATTCTCAAAGAAGTTCATATTAGTGATAGCAAGCATAAGCTTTTCATGTGCTTCTGCGAACTCCCCGTCCTTGAAATTATTTAACTGTCCGGCAGCCTTAAGAGCCTCCACCTTGAAGTTTTCATATTTCTTCTGCATTTCGTTATTACTCTTTTCAAGTCTGTCCCTTAAAAGTCCCGGAAGCTCAGTTCCTACCTTCACTGAAAATCTTGCCAGCTCATAATCATCCGGCTCAACTACATCATTATACACATCATTCTTATACAGCACACCATATCTTTCTTTAAATGCATTACTCTGCATTATGCATTCCAGAACCTCTTTCATACCAAGATGATGTACATATATGCTCATATACTTTTCTGCCTCCGGATCGCGTAGCTCCTTCTCAGCTAATCTGATAAGAGTGTTATATCCTAACAGTTCTTTAGCTGGCTGGATATCATCCTTTGCTACATCTTTGAAATTACGATCCTGTGCGAATCCGAAATCATGCTTTATAAGCTCTGACACATGGTCATATGCTTCTTTAATTATTGCATTGTCACCTAAATCCTTAATTCTTTCTTCAAGTCTCTTAATGCCTACGCTCTTAAATCTTTCGTTCTTAACTGTATTGAGAATACAGATATTCTCATCCACATAGTTATCCGGCAGAATTGTATATGTGTTCTCTACATCAAGATTATTAAATGCAGCTAATATCCTGTATCTTTCATCATAGTTGGTACCTGTATCCGGAATTGCATCGAAAGCCTTTAAAAATCCTTCTTTTCCGGTTCTCTTAAGCCATTCTTCCTGATACGCGCGTCCGTTCTCATCAAGAAATGCATTCTCAAGCCTTCCTCTTTCCTCTCCTTCTGCCAGTCCCTCGCGTTCCTTAAGAATCATCTGTGCAGTAGACATAAGCCCAATGCATTTCTTTAAGGCATCCTTCTGCTTATGCTGCCTGTCACTGCCAAAAGAATCCTTTAATTCCGACTTCAATACTTTAAGACCAGTAAGAAGCTTTCCAGGAAGCGGTGCATCAAGATTCAGATATCTGTCTATCTGTGTATTCACAACTTCTAGATGAGCCTTAATCTGTGGCTGGATTTTATCCATTTCTATAAGAATGTCATTATCCGCCATAATATTTTTATAATTTTCCTTATATTCCTCGCGCATATCAATTGTTTCAAGCGCAGTCTCTACAAGGTTCAGCTCCTTAAGCTTAATATCTGCATAATCCTTAAGAGCCTTTACTGTATCTAATCTCGTCTGCTCTGCCTGCTTGAGTGTCTTATTCTGCTCATTCTTATATGTTATATATTCCTCACATAAGCTCTTAAGCATTTTAAATTCATTCTCTGAACGTGTAATGTCTGCTAATGGATCCTGTGAACCCAGTTCAGGAAGAGCATCTATTCTCTTCATGCAGCGCATAATCTTATTAAATGGCGACTTAGTCATTGTATTAACCATCATAAGTCTTGCGCTGTCAACAGCTTCAAGCCTTGCAAGATATTCTGCATTCTTACTCTTCAGGGAATAATTATAAAGTGTCTGTGGCTCTAATGTAGTTGTTGCGCCATTCTCCGGATTATCAGATGTACTGACAACTATTACTCTTCTGCCCTTCTTAAAGGCTACCGGTGTCTTATTTATTCCAAATGTTCTGGCATCTGTGTGTTCATTGACTTCAAGATTTCCACCTTCCTCAGATGGAAGCTCGCTAAAGCATTCTGTATCCTCTCCAAGCCTGTTATTGTCTGCCGCGTCTGTGAATCTGAATTCTACTGCTATATCCCTGTATTCATTCGAGTCATTCTGGCTCATGCACTGGTAGAAGAAATTTGTATCCTGACAGAAGCACTTTGTTACATCATTATAGACATTGCAGGTATTGCTGGTCTTCACATATGTATGGAAGCCTGCCAGTAATCTGTCTAATTCGCTTGCTGTGCCGGCTTTTATCTTTTTATCAATATTTTCAAATACTGCTTCTGCATAACTACGGTCTTCTATTGGTAAATAACTGCGTTGAACTGAATCTGCATATTCACCTCCTGCCTTATCTATATCATAATCATGCAGTGCATTAACATCCAGCTTTCCATACAACGGATTAGCCATCATCACAATTCTCGTATTGTTAAGAAAGCCTGCATTCTGACAGTAGGCATCATTTTCAACGATAAGGTTAAACACTTCACCATCCTGTTCAACATATTGTGTCATCTTTCCTACCTCAGCCAGGAACTTGCTCCGGATAAGAATATCCCACATATTCTTACGAAGCTCCTTCTCTTCAAGCTCTGGTGATACCATCTGATTCGTATGGCTTAACACATCCATGCATTCGTTCATATAATCCTTAATCAGTGTGGCTCTTTCATTCTGTAAATCAGGATTATTAAGTCCCTCTCCGCCAAAGAGCCTTTCTATCTTATCATTCCAGTCATCAATTGCCTTAAGCTCCTGCTCTGTATATTTTACAGAAGGATCCTTCAGGCGGCAGAGTGTCTTTAGTTCTCTGTTATTAATTTTATGTCTCAGGTCGTTAGTTTCAAGAGCAATAACGAAATCTGAATAGGTCTTTCTTGCTATTGCTGATGCATGTATTTTCTTTTCATCTGCTCCAGCCTCAAGCCCGCGCAGCTCACGGTCCTGCTGCTCTTTAGGAAACTGATTCACCAGTTCTATGACTTTCTCAGGATCTGCTCCTGCTGTCAGTACATTTTCCATATAGAAATCCATCATCTGACTTAACAGATTGGTGTCCACTTTTCCGTTTATTGTCTTGTTTTCTCTGATAAGATATTTCTCTAACTCCTCATAATATGCATAATATGCCTGTTCAAATAATGCCATAACTATTCTCCTATTCTGGCAGCATTTTTCTTTGCTTTAATTCTGCCCTTTGCTTCTTCAAGATCCTTATATGCACCATGTAATCCGTACTTCTTAGACTTCGTATTCTCCATTAGTGACATATTCAGTGCTGCCTTGATTGGTCTTGTTAATTTAAGCTGCACATTTTTACTGTTAATATTCATACCCGGTGTATTAGGCTTGCGGTTCTCAACCATTTCTCTTACATCATCGAATTCCTTCAGATACTGCATATTGATAAGAATCTGCACTACAGCCTGTTTTCTTATTGCGCCGTCGGTAGTATGCTGTCCGTCAATTGTCACATTGCCCTTGCTGTCCTTTTCCATATGACTCTTAAGATAAGCCGCACAGCATTCATATACATTTTCTATTTCTTTCTTCTTAACCTTATCAGTCACTTTATCTATGTTATTATCTGCCACAACATCAGCCGCATAATATGCAAGACCGTTAAGCATGTTAGCAAATCTTTCATGACTGCCTGTTCCGCGGTTTTTCGTTCCCACAAGCACTTCATAGGCTTCAACGATTTCTTTCCTGAGTGCCTCCGGATTCTTTGCCTGCTGCACTCTGCCAAGATATCTGGCATTCCTTGACTTCTTCATTCCACCATCTAACTTATTGATATTATCATTATAATCCTTGTCAAATGCTGCAATGTTAAGTCTTATTCTGCTTGTCTTAAACGGCTCCATATACTTCTCTGCTTCATTAATCCATGCAAGCCCCGGCTTTCTGTTCTTGCAGTCCTCTAACTGCTCCTTTAATGCATTGACCTCCCTGTTATAGGCTGTCAGTTGTGCAGCGCTATATCCAGCTATGTTGCGGCCTGCTACATCATCGACTTTTCTGAAAAGTGTGTTTCTGCTCTTTTCCCACTCCTCATAATCAGATATCCTTTTCTGTACATTTTTACAGGCTTCATCCTCTTTCTTCGCATTATCTGCATACTTCTTTAAGTCATCAGCATTATACAGCTTATTAGGAATATATGTTGTCAATCTGATTCCCTCACCAGTAGTATATGTATATCCGTTAAACTGGTCTGCCTCTAGCCTGTTCTCTGCATCCCTTGCAATTATATTGGTGTTCTCCATAGACCGCTTAAGATTGTCATCCTTAATCACAGGCTTTCTGTTCTTATCCACTTCAATGTCTGCAAGCCACTGTGCTTTGATTACATACTTGTTATTCTTATATAATCTGTCGGCTAACTCATCAACAGTCATAACCACTTCATGATTCCTTAACGAATCACTCATATGAATCCTGCCATCCTCTATGGCTGTTATTGTACGGTAATGTCCTCCGGTATATATTGCAATCGGAGAATTATCTTTTCCAAGACCTCTCCTTATCATAGTCTCTAATTTATCCTTGGCAGTGCCAATATCATCAGCATCTTCCTCGATAACATTGACTGCTGTATTCGGTGCAACTCTGTTTACCATATCCACATACGAAGTGATTTCCATTGGATTATCGCCATTAGCTTCATTGACGTCAGCCTGACCGAACGCTTCCTTATCAGGACGGAAACCTCTGATATCATTCTGGTCAAGTTTAACTCCCCTGTGTCCTAACATAAGGGACAAAGCTACCGACCAGCAGCCATTATCAGCCGTCTGTATGACACCATTCGGTATTCCCGGTATCTTAATATTATCACCATCAATCTCCGGCTGTGCCTGTGGTCTGATGCCGCCATTCATAGCTGCTTCCCTTGCCGCACTATCGATTTTCTGAAGCTTCTTTACACGGTCTGATATATATGAACAATATCTGGCATCCTTCTTTGCCTTTAGGCTGTTCTTATAGAGCTGGTGTAATACAGCAGTATCATTGGAATTCAGCCGTTCTCTCTCAGCATCATCCTTAATATCCTTATATCCCTCGTAGTATTCGTCTGGCTGCTTTACCACCTTAACGATATCATCCGCAAGACTTTCAAATGCATACCCTGCTCTCTCATCTACGCGTATCCCTGACATGGCGGCTGCAGTATTTCTGGTCTCCTCGAGACGGTCAAGTACTTCTGTATTCGATTGTATGAGCTTACTAATCTTGTCAAGCTCTTCCTGAAGCGGCTTCATCAGACGCTCAACATAACCAAAATCGAATTCGCCTGCTATATTGGCATTCTGGTTTTCACAGATCTTTAATATATGGCTCTGCCATTTCTCAAGGATTTTACCTGGTTCGCTGTATTCATTAGGTGTACTGACAAACCCAGCAAATGTCGGCTCCTTCACTGCCATATCAAGGTATTGCTGAATCCCCGGCATATCCACATCTGCAAGCTTAACCTGCAGATTCGCTTCAATTAAAGACCTGCGGTCAAGGTCATCTGATAACCGCTTGCTTTCAAGCTTAGCAGCTTCTACCACCTTATTAATATCATTACTTAATCCATTAATCAGTTCTTCAAGGCTGTTATACTTAACTCCCATGCCTTCCGTTACATCTATCTTATCCTGTATTACATTTGATACTTCGTCCATAATTATTCTCCAATCTGTCCTCAGTTATCCTGTTCTGCTGACATTATATCAGACCCAGTGCGACAAAAGTAAGACAAATTGTAATTACGACATAACATTTATCTTAGGCTTTACAAGCTCTTCTCTTGCCTTTTTGGCAACTGTATTTCTTGCTGAACTATCTGTCATGAACTTATATAATCCGGCATAAGTCATATCCTTTAACACATTCTTTACAGCACTGCAGCCAAGCATTGTCTCCTTAAGCTTTTCTGCCGGTGCATGTGCAAGTCCGTCAAGCTTAGGCGCAGCCGAATTGATAAATCTGTCATTCCATACCGCCAGCATTCCTGTCAGGTATGTGACTAATTCTGTAGCAGCTTCCTTGTCGGCACCTGTAATCTTACTGTTAATGTCTTTTGCGTCGCCATTCTCAAAGAATTTAATTGCTTTCGGTCCGGCAAGGGCTGCCAGGTACTTTACATACGCATCTGATATCTGTCCGGCTTTAAATTCTCCGATTTTATCAGCAGCCTTCAGTGCTTCCACCTTAAAGTTTTCATACTTCTTCATTGTTTCGTCATTCTTTTTTTCAAGGCTTGCGTTCAACAATGCCGGAAGCTCCTTAGCCACCCTTAGTGCAAGTGTCGTAAGCAATGCTTTATCAGGTTCAACCATATCCTTGTATAAATATTCCTTAGATGCTCTGCCATATCTCTGGTTATATGCATCGCTTTTTTCTATGCATTCGAGAACCTCCTGCATTCCAAGCTTCTCTACATATGTGCTTACAGGCTTAACTGCATTGGCACTCCGCACCTCATTGCCAGCTAATTTCACAAGGACATTGCATGCCATCAGATCCTTGAAGCGCTTAATTTCACTCATCTCAAGATAACCATAGAGTTCCTTGCGGTATCCAAAGTTATAATTAATAAGCTCTGACATACGATTATGTGCTTCTTTAATCACTGCATTATCCTTAATATCCTCAATGCTTTCTTCAAGATTTCTCATTCCTAAAGCTGTAAGTCTCTTGTTATAATCAGTCTCAAGCAGGCACACATTTCTGTCTACATAATCCTTTGGCAGAAGCTCCATTGTCTTATCAGCATCAAGGTCTTTAATTATTCCTAATAATATCTCTGATTCATCAAGCCCCTTTCCCTGCTGTGGAAGATTTTCCTTAAGCATCTTTACACAGTCTTTTCCGACTTTTGCTATATAGTCATTATTATAAGCGAACTGTGTATCAGCCTCAAATGCTTTCTCAAGCTTTCCCTCGTTAATATTTCCAGCTTCCACTTCTTTTCGCTCTTTAGTTATCATCTTCGCTGTAACCATTAAGCCTATGTATTTTTCTAATATGCCAAGTTTTTCAGAGGCTCTGCTGGATTTCGTGAAAATGTCATCTAACTTTAATTCCATCTGCTTAAGGCCTGTGCTTAGGTTGCCAGGAAGCTTCGGCTCTAAGGTTGTATATTTCTTAATCTCTTCTTTTGCCTTGCTTAAGCTTTCATCAACCTGTGGGCGGACCTCATCAACCTTAAGAGTGAAATCCTGATGCTTCATGTATTCCTTATACTTCTCAGGTCCTAATTCTTCGTATTTTTCAAGTGTCTTCTGTGCTTCTTTCACAAGTCCGATTTCCTTAAGCTTAATATCAGCATATTGCTCAAGATCCCTTACTGTTTCCAGACGGTTCTCCTCATCCTCAGTAAATTCCGTCTTAGTCTTCTTATACTCTATATATAGATGGCTCAGTCTCTTAAGCTCATTAAATTCCTCTTCTGCATGCTCTAATGCCGCCCTGTCGCCTGTCTCTACAGGCTCTAATGCGTCTATTCTCTTCATACATTTGAACAACTTATTAAATGGCGACTTAGTCATTGTATTGACGAGCATAAGCCTTGTGCTGTCAACTGCCTTAAGCCTTGTATAATATGCCCTGTTCTGTAGCTTAAGGGAATAGTTAAAAAGCTCCTCCGGTGCTGATATTGTCGCCGCTCCCTTAGTCGGATGCTTAGAAGGGCTCACAATCATGACACGCTCTCCCTTTTTAAATGCAACCGGCAGCTTATCATTGTCAAATGCGCCGGCAGCCGCACCCTCTCTTGTCTCAAGATTGGCTCCCACATCTGTTGGCTGCTCACTAAAGCATGTAGTATACTTCCCCAGCTTAGCTGCATCCTTCTCATCAGTGAATCTGAAATCCTCTTTCATATTCTTGAATTCATACTCATAATTCTGTCTGGTAAATACAGCAAATGTATTAGCATCCATATAATAGCTTGCCAGTGCATCCTGCATATTAGAGTTCACTAATGGATTATCAGTGGTATTCATAAATTCATTGAATGCTGCAATTTCTTTTCTTAATCTGCTGGCTCTGTTGTATGCCATATCATCCTTGATATTCGCAAATATTTTCTTTGCCTCATCACGGTTTCTTACAGCCTTGGTGTCAAGATGGTTTTTCACAAGCTCGCTCTCATATTGCTGTCCTGCCTTATCCATGTCGTAATCCTGAAGCACATCCAGATCAATAAGTCCATATAATGGATTGGACATTAATGATAATTTCAATTCGTAAAGAGTTCCACAATTTTCAAAATAGCCTTTATTATTATTAAGAAGCTGTCTTACCTCAGCCGTCACACTTTCATCCGCAAATGCTGATGATGCTGCTTCGCCTGCAAATCCGCAATAATATTTAAGCTCCCACATATTCTTACGCAACTGCTTTTCGGCAAGCGCAGGTGACAGCATTCTGTCTGCCTGCTTAAATATATCGATACATTTGTAAATATGTTCCTTAAGAAGCCTGCTTCTTTCTTCTGTTAATTCAGGATTCTTAATTCCTTCCTTGCCAAATAATCTTTCTACTCTGGCATTCCAGTCTTCTATCTCATTTATCTCCTGCTCTGTGTACTTAAACTCCGGATTCACAATACGGCAGAGTGTCTTAAAGCTTCTGCCAGAAAGCTTATTCCAGACAGCGCTGTCTTCCTGATAAATCATATATTCTATATTGGTCTTTCTTGCGGCATCTGATAAAATGCTTCTGTCTTCATCACGCTCTGCTCTAAGTGGGCGTGGCTTATACTCAAGCTCCTCATCAGGAAATTTTCCTGCCAGTTCTACGGCATGCTCTTCATCTACGCCTGCCATAATAATATTATCCATATAGTAATCCATCATATCAGCCAGAAGCTTGTAATCCAGTTTTCCATTAACCTTCTTATTGTTAGTCTCAAGATAAATGCTTATTGCATTATAATAAGCAGCATATACACCTTCTAATCCCATAATTGACCTCCTCGCTTTATAACCATATTTATAATTTCTTATAAGTAATTAATTTAGCGAAACCATTCAGAGCGAGCCTTAAAATGCTTCTCTCTGAGCAATTTCATTTTACCATATAATATAACATCGCTGTAGACAAAAGTAAGACAAATATTTTTTGAAATCTACTGCCTGATTTGTCTCACTTTTGTCTCACTCGATATGTATAATGGTCGTATAAGATATTTATTGCAAAGGAGATTGGTTATGGAAGAATATATAGATATCGACGCAGAACAGATTGACACTAAAGAATTAATAATGAATAAATGTAACGAGCTTCTCAAGCTGTACGGATATATACCGGAAGGCATGGAGGAAGCGGGTGAAATCCAGGTTAAGACTTATTTTAACGGTGAGCCTGAATCATCCCGTTATGTTCCTTATGACGGTTCAGTGGTATTCAGTTATGACAAGCTTGCTATTGATGAGCCTGAGGACTTAAAGGATTCTCCTTTAAAAACATGTAAGTCACCTGAGCTGCTGTGCAGCGGTATTCCTATTGTTTTCAATAAGAAAGGCCGTGTAATGGTATTCAGTCTCGACAAGAAGAAGCACTCTGTAAAATATGACGAGCCCGAAGCGTTATTTAACAACTCTTATGACAAGATTAAAAATGCGCTTTCACAGACAGAAAGCAATACTCACTCTGTATGGGCTGACATAATGCAGTATTTTTCAAAAGTGCCATCTAAATTCAATGATATTGATAAGACACTTACAGCCTTCAACAGACTCGGTAAGCTTACACCTGAATCTAATATCAATGATTACAGAAAGAGCCTTGACGCTGTCATTAATGCGACTAACCGTTATATTAATTACAAAACTGGTGAGAATGGATTTGAAGCACACAACAAGAATGGTGCAAGCGATGTCGAGAACAGGCGTCTTAATTTTGCCAGAAAGGTACGCCAGTTCGCTGACGAGAAGATGCACCAGCTTGAGCTTGTCTCTCAGGCAAGATTCACTCTTAACGAATACAAGGACATGTCTCGTGACAGTATTAAAAAACACATTAAAATGGAACATGAGATGGGCGGTATGAATGAGCTTTACAGTCGCAAGAAGGAAAAAATCGGTCAGGTACGCGCTGATCCGCTTTTTGGACATCTGCTTGAATATCCTGATTATCGTATGGAGGCTGCATCTGACATTATAAAAGACACCTTCAATGATACATGGTACTGCTTTACTAATAAAAAAGCGTTTGAGGACTCTAAGAAAACCTATAAGGAATTACTTGCTGACATAGCTGGTTCCATGATTGCATGTGAATTAATTGAAAGGGAAGGTAAAATAACGCCTGAATCTGATTCCAGCAATATGATGTTTAAAAATGAAATAGATGCTGAAACTATCCGCCTTATTGGAACTCAGGCAATTAGTATTATCGGTAGCAAGGTGGGTGTAACCGAAATCGAAAAATTAGAAGACTGTGCGAAGATTTCCAGCAAGCTCTTTGCACATGAGCTCATATATAATATTGATTTTTCATTTGGTTTAAACTTTAATAATCGTTTTTCTTCAAGAGTCAAAGATGCCATTAAGAACTTTAAGGATAATAATTCTGATAACAGCTATGTCCAGAAATCAGCTAAAAACCTCGCGGAAACATTGGATTTAAAGAAAATAGATTTTAACAGAATCGCCAATGCCGATAAGTTACATGATAAGCTGAGTGAAGCAGATAAGTCAACTGCTGAAGACATCATTGTTTCTATGGTTATGATGAATGTATTCGGCTTCGACAAGAAATTAGGCAGTATCAATGCTCATTCTGCACTCAACGAGCTGGCAGCTGAGAAAAAGGTTTCTTTCAAAACCTTCGAGCAGAGCACACGCGAATGTCTTCCAGAGAATATGCTCGACAATATGACCTACGCCGGACTGTTCCGCTTCGTATCAGACGCTGAGAAGCAGAATTCAATCACAAAGGAAGTCCACACTAAAATATCCGGCATGTTATGCAAAAACCTTGGTGTTAAGCAGGATGCTGCCGGCAAAGAGGCAGAGAAGGCTGCTGACAATGTCATTGATACGGAGGCAGAAATGAATGTTAATAAGAATAAGACTGCTTCTGCTAAGACCGATAGCGCTGATAAGTCTATCAACACTGACAAAACTAATGGCTCTGATATGACTAAGAGCTCTGATAACACTATCAGTACTGACACAGCTAAGAGCTCTGATAAGTCTATCAGCTCTGATACAGCTAAGAGCGCTGACAAGACTATCAACACAGACACAGCTAAGAACTCTGATAAGTCTATCAGTTCTGACACAGCTAAGAGCTTTGATGAGTCTATCAGCACTAACACAGCTAAGAGTACCGGCAAGAATACGACAACGGGTACTAACCAGAAATCTAAATCTACATCAAAGGGAAGCAGCAAGCAGATTGTAATGCACTAATTATTGATGAAACGCTGTTCTGCTATAACAAAAAACAAGGGCATGTGAAAACGAAAGTTTTTCACATGCCCCTTTAATTACGGATACAACCATGGTTATATTTCATATTTCATCATACTGACCGTATCATATCTGAATCTGCCTGTATAATGCTGCTTTCAGGACTATTCTTTCACAGCCCCTATATTTTAGTCTACAGCCTCGAGCGCCTGTGCGATATCAGCAATCAGATCCTTCTTGTCCTCAAGTCCGCATGAGATACGGATAAGTCCTGCCGGTATTCCTGCTGCCGTAAGCTGCTCATCATTCATCTGTCTGTGTGTTGATGTTGCCGGATTAAGGCAGCATGTTCTTGCATCTGCCACATGAGTTTCAATAGCTGCAAGCTTCAAGCTCTTCATGAACTTCTCAGCAGCCTCTCTTCCGCCCTTTAACTCGAATGAAACTACCCCACAGCCGCCGTCAGGCATGTACTTCTTAGCTGTCTCATAATATTTGTTAGAAGGCAGTCCCGGATAATTGACGAATTCAACCTTATCCTGCTTCTCAAGAAATTCAGCGACAGCCTGTCCATTTTCGACATGTCTTGGCATACGCACATGAAGCGATTCAAGTCCGAGATTTAAGATAAATGCATTCTGTGGAGACTGTATGCAGCCTAAATCTCTCATTAACTGTGAAGTACATTTGGTAATAAATGCGCCCTCCTTGCCGAACTTCTCGGCATACGTAATTCCATGATATGACTCATCCGGTGTGCACAGTCCCGGGAACTTGTCTGCATGTGCCATCCAGTCAAACTTTCCGCTGTCTACGATAGCGCCGCCAACTGCCGCACCATGTCCGTCCATATACTTGGTTGTTGAGTGTGTTACGATATCTGCTCCCCATTCAAATGGTCTGCAATTGACTGGTGTCGGGAATGTATTGTCGACAATGAGCGGTACACCATGCGCATGAGCCGCATTTGCAAATTTCTCAATATCTAACACTGTAAGTGCAGGATTGGCGATTGTCTCACCGAATACTGCCCTTGTGTTGTCCTGAAATGCTGCATTAAGCTCTTCCTCGGTGCAGTCAGGATCAACAAATGTTGCCTCTATCCCCATCTTTTTCATGGTAACATCAATAAGGTTAAATGTTCCTCCATAGATAGAAGACGACGCAACTATATGGCTTCCAGCTTCGCAAATGTTGAATAATGCAAAGAAGTTAGCTGCCTGTCCTGATGAAGTAAGCATTGCTGCGCTTCCTCCCTCAAGGGCTGCAATCTTGGCTGCCACATAATCATTAGTTGGATTCTGAAGTCTTGTGTAGAAATATCCACTTGCTTCAAGGTCAAAAAGCTTTCCCATATCCTCACTTGTGTCATACTTAAATGTAGTAGACTGGATTATAGGAATCTGTCTTGGTTCACCATTTCCAGGGGTGTAGCCTGCCTGGACACATTTTGTGTTAATAGAATAATTATCCATATTTCCCTCCGGCTTTATATGTTTACATCAACATGGATTATACCACATTTAAAAAGGTGATGACAGTACCTTCTGCATTTTATATTTCTGACGGACTTAAAAAGGTGATGCCAGCCGACACCACCCCGTAATTATTTATTATTATAAGTGTTCAAAGTCCGTCTCAGAATGCTTTACATTTTGCCGGTCAATCAAACTATTTTCTTAAAATCTTAGACATTCCTGTTGCTACAAAAATGTATACTGCCATATTGACTACGGACTTAAGAAGAAGTCCCGGCGCTGACGCTAAGCCTGCTGCAAAGCTGCCTGCTATCATCGCGCCAGCAACGACATATCCAACGGTCATAAAAAGTAATGTAACAACTGCGCCAGCAATTCCTCTTACCGAAATTACCCTGCACCTGTCAAATCTATTCTTCATATTACCATATATGACACATGCAATTATCGGCATAATTGTTTTAATTATAAGTGTTGGAACTGCCCATACCGCATATCCTGATAATATGTCTGCCATTGCCGAACCGATTCCACCTGCCAGCGCTCCTGTAACCGGACCAAAGAAAAATGCGCTTATAAGAATTACGCTGTCTCCCAGATGTGCATATCCCAATGGAATAGGAATCTGTACTACCATTGTTGCAACGCAGGTAAGTGCCATAAATACTGCCGTTATGCACATCTGCGTTACGGTTATATGTAACCCGTCCTTTTTAAAATTACCATGTACTGACTGTAACTGTTGTGCTTCCATGTTATCTGCCTCCATTCCTGCCCTTTTTCGGGGCAACTTAAGTTTGTGTGCAAACCAGTATATCCTGATTGCACATAAGGATAGCAGATGTAGTGACATGTGTATATTATCATTTTAGGATAACTTTATATGGTCAGATTTGCCAGCTATTCACATTTATCAGATATACCGAAAGTTCCCAAGTACAGCGTTATTCTTTTCCTTCCTTCTTAGTCAGTTCATCCATAAGCTTCTTATAATCCCCAGCGTCAAGCGGAAGCTCTACCTTCACACCCTTACATGCTGAATAATATGCGCCTGCGCACAGCATAAGCGAATTGATTCCCTCGCTTCCTTTAACCTTAAGGCTGGATGCATCGTTATTAAGCACCGCATTTGCAAAATTCTCAAATAATTCCGCATATGGCTCAGCCTTTTTCCTGTACTCGATAGTTTCCTCTGTGTAGGTCATATGCTCCCTTGAAGTCACTTCCTCGTTCCTGATATATTCACACACATCCGGATGCTTCGTAATCGTGAGCATGTCGTCTTCCATCAGTATTCTTGCCTTCGTTCCTACAATCTCAAGCCGTTCTTCGTGGCAGGCTTCGCCAGTGGATAGTATAAATGTGCCTGTCATTCCATTGTCGTACTCCATCACAATAGTAGCCTCATCATCCACCAGAAAATCATTGTATTTGCCAAATGGAATCGAAGCAAACAGCTTCTGCGGCATACCGAACAGATTCTGATACATGTCAAGAATATGCTGTCCCTGATTGATGAGCGCGCCGCCGCCTTCGCCTGTGAAGCTGCTTCTCCACGAACCGGATTTATGATAAAACGAAGTTCTTAGATATCTCGAATTAATAAGGCAGACTCTCTTTATGTCTCCTAATTCACCATCATCAATCATCTGCTTAATCTTTATGTATTTAGGGTAAAAACGCTGATGAAATATCATTCCATATATTCTGCCGCTTTCACTGGCTGCTTCCTGCATTGCAAGGGCTTCGCCTATGTCTGCTGCCGCCGGTTTATCACACAGCACTGCCTTTCCTTTTGCAAATGCTTTCAGAACCAGTTCCTTATGTGTCTTATGCGGAGTTGCCACAATAACCGCATCATAGCACGAATCCTCTGCCTCAAATAATTCATCCGCACTTCTGAATATTCTTGCACTCTCACCATCAGCATTAACAAGCGTTCTGCCCCACTCCATGAGTTCATCTCTCCTGATAACCACAGCCGATAATTTCATATTCGGAACTTCGCCTGCTGCTATCATTCTGGCATATTTCTTTCCTACATTTCCAACGCCTATAAGCGCCACCTTTAAAACTTCATCCTGCATACTCGTCCTTCACCTTTTCATTACTTATTTCCAGTTCTTTCATGATTCACTTATTTTCTATACTTCCATTATTCACTTATTACCTGTTTTTCCAATATATGATATTGCAATACTTGGGACACGCGAATTAGTGTAGTACCCAGTTTTTAGATACATCAGCATAATCTCCCAACATCAATTCTATCAGCTATAGATTCCTAGCTACGCACAACTTCACCAGTTTCAACAGTTTTTTTCAGCAAGATTGCAGCATACGAATCTGCAAGGGCGTCCTCCATGCTGTATGGGGCAGGCGCATTTCCTCTGCTATACTCTGCCGTCTTCTTCATCATTACTGCAATTGCTGTCTCATCCTCAGATAGTCCGCATAAGCCAAATTCAGGCTCATATATAATCTTTTCGCCAAATGTAATTCTTTTGATTTCTTTAATCTTTTCAAAATTAGGATTATCACTTCCGGTATTAACCTCATGAAAATCCGTTGTAATCCTGCCAGCCTGACCTTCATTATTCTCATCAAGATAATATACGCAATCGTCAAGCAGCTCGCCTCTTACTCCCTGAACCTTGAGCGTATTCTTCCTGATTGGCGACCTGTACTGCTCCGAATCAAAATCATACCATGCCACCTTACCGCTCTTGAATTCAAATGTGGCGGCACATCTTTTCTTATTTGCAATCCTTCCGTCAGTAAATTTATCATATCTTGTAAGAGTCTGCGTTGTCGGAAATTCATATGTCTTAGCTGAAACTGTATACTTCTCTCCCGGCTTAATTCCAAGAAATGCCCTGATAAGGCTCATTCCATGATATTCATGCGCAAGCGATACATTTGCACAGCTCACTTCACCAATGATTCCATCACTAACCAGCTTTAATGCTGCCCTGATACAAGGATACTCCCTGTACTGTTCGGCAACTACCTGTTTTTTACCACATTTGTAATAAGAATACAGCTTATTAAGCGAATCCGTATCAAGTGCCGCCGGCGTCTCTGACAAAACAGTTATTCCCCTGTCCATCCATTCCATCGAAACCACGCATATTGCGTCCTTCTTAACAGCAACGACTGCAAAATCAGGCTTGTATGCTGCGCATTCTTCTATAGATGTAGTCGTGTGTATATGATACTGACCGGCAATCATGTCCGCCTTCTCCTGCGTCCTGCAGTACATTGCATCAATGCTGAATATGTCTGGCAGAGCCTTTGCTACGCGTACATAATATAATGCTCTCCAGCCTGAACCGATTATAATAAAATGATATTTTGCCATATGTGCCTCCAGTTGTTATATCTATTCCTCATATTCCGTCAGAGGCCAGCAACCTCCATCAGTAATACGATAATAGCTATCCGTATCAGTGTCATTGCAAATGTTTTAAACTTCAATATACACTTCTCCCTTCCCCCTTCTCTCATACATCTGTTCAAGCCACATCATTATGATTTCCTTAGGCTTCTCAAAAGGCGTCCTGTGGCTCAGCATGAATTTCTCCGCCTTAATGTTTTGCAATACATTTATTTCTTCCCTCAAAATCCCTGCATTATATAGGTTTCGCCCACATTTCTGCATTGCGTATAATGCGTCTCCAAGAAAACACCACTCTTCGTTGACTTCCAATGCAACACAGCCCTTTGCATGGCTCGACGGCAGTGGAAATATATGAAGTGACACATCACCATCCTGAATGTATATGTCCTCCTGCACAATCCCGCCTCTTTTCGTATGACTGTAGGTGTACTTTCCCAGATATATTTCATCACACACTATATTGGGCAGATTAGCTATATGATCTTCGTGAAAATGTGACAGTATAACATTCACTTTTCTCCCATCCCGAAAGCCATCTATTATCTGTGGAATATCTGGATGACTGCCGGCATCGTACAGCCACAGCGCTTCCTTTCCCTGAATCAACACTACATTTGCTGATAAAGGATTATCTGTCGGGGATATATACGATATTAAATTATTCAGTCTGATAATGTTACATTTGTCCATTCTTTACTCCATCATTATTTTATCAGTTCTAATTCTTTACTCTATAAACTCCACATGTCCATCCTCAAGATGATACACAGCCCCGATAACCTCAAGCCCCTTCTCCTCAAGCAGCTTCATATCTGTGTTCTCCTCTATCACCTTAACACTGTGCTTCACATTAAGACAGGTTGCAATATATTCGTCCTTCTCTTCCTTAATAGCTTCCCTGATATCGTCAGTTATATACTTGATATGTCCGTCAGGATCATGCTTTATTGCCGCCTCAACTGCCCCACAATGGTTATGTCCAAGCACAACCACAAGCTTACAGTCAAGATGGTCTGCTGCATATTCAATGCTGCCAAGCTGGTGTGAATCAACAACATTTCCAGCTACCCGGATGACAAAAAGCTCTCCTATTCCTGCCGAAAATATTGCTTCCGGCACCTGTCTTGAATCCGAGCAGCACAGAACAATTGCATATGGATGCTGTCCGTTCTTTAATGTTTCAGCTCTTTTCTCCAAAGAAATATCTCCCGGATTACTTGCAGCATTAATGTATCTTTTATTACCCTCTATTAATCTTAACTTTGCTTCATTTGCTGATATTGACATATTATCCCGCCTTTCGCAATTTAATTATCTACAGTTTAGCAGAATTCAGCCAATAAAAAAAGTGCCAGACCACACAAACAGTCTGACACATTTACATTATTATAACCGTTCAGAGCCACTCTCCGAACAATTACACATTATTGCAACAGCCACGCTATCTCTTCCTTATAAGGCGGCTCCTTCTTATCAATTCCTTCAACAGCTACCCATGGAGTTTCAAGAATCTTAGGCACATCTAAGAATCTCTCATCATGGACAAGTCTGTGAAGTGTCTCATATCCTATATTTCCCTTGTCAATGTTGGCATGTCTGTCCTTATGCGCACCAAGCGGATTCATGCTGTCATTGATATGAAATACTGCAATCTGGTCAAGTCCAATCACTCTGTCGAATTCCGCAAACACTTCATCGTAATGATTAACTAAATCATAGCCTGCGTCATTGACATGGCATGTGTCAAAGCAGACTCTCAATCTGTCCTTCTTGTCAACGCCATCATAGATTGCTTTAATCTCTTCAAATGTTCTTCCTATCTCGCTTCCCTTGCCAGCCATTGTCTCAAGTGCAATATACACATCATCATCATTCTTATTAAGCACCGTATTAAGTCCTTTGATAATCTGTGCAGTTCCAGCTTCAACACCTGCATTAACATGGCTTCCCGGATGGAGCACCATTATGTGGCTTCCCATAGCGGCAGTTCTTATAATCTCTTTTTCAAGAAACTCAACTGCAAGCTCATAAGTCTCCGGCTTCACAGTGTTTGCAAGATTAATAATATAAGGTGCGTGAACAATAATCTCCTCAATTCCATGCTCCTTAGCATACTTCCAGCCAGCTTCAATATTAAGCTCGCTTATCTCTTTTCTCCTTGTATTCTGCGGCGCACCTGTGTATAACATAAATACATTTGCACCATAAGAAACAGCCTCCTTAGCGGACGCAAGGAACATCTCCTTTCCCGCCATTCCCACATGGCTTCCAAGCTTTATATGTGACATGTCCGATTCCTCCAATAATTAACCTGATTAGTGTTCTGCACACATTAACTTTAACGGCAGCGTTAAAAGCACCGCGCCACCAACAATATTGCCAAGCGTAACGAATATCTGGCTCTTGATTACCGCCATTGTTCCGATATCCCCAAGCAGCATATATCCTATTGTAAATGTGCCCATGTTAGCTACACAGTGCTCGAAGCCCGCTATAACAAATGCTGTGATTATACAGAACATCATTATCATTTTTCCACTTTCACTCTTTAACTTCATTCCCACATATACCGCAAGGCACACAAGGAAATTGCACATAACACCTCTTATGAAAAGCTCCATAGGTGTAGCTGATAATTTCGTATATATGAAACTGTTATAATAGTCAACCAGAAGCTGATGTGATGAATTGCTTAATACAAGCAGGCTTCCCAGTATAAATGAGCCTACAAAATTTCCGATATAGCTTATAATCCATGTCTTAAGCATATCAGACACCTTACAGGTCTTAGTATATACGCCCATTGCCATAACCATATTGTTGCCAGTAAATAATTCTCCACCAATGAATACCACTAGAATTATGGCAATAGAGAAAAATATTGCACCAAGCAGCTTTCCAAACTGCGGATATGTTGGGTACAGAACTGCTGCTGTAACATTTGAAAGAATCGTCGCAACAACAATAAAGAACCCTGCCATTACCGCCCTCACAAAATACTTTCCAGTATGATTATTGCATATGTCTGTCTTGTTAATGGCTGCTGTCTTCATTACTTCCAAGTCTTTCTCTAACATGTCTGTTTCTTCCTCATTTATTCTGATAGTTTATCAAGATATACCACTGTCCAAAACGCTGAACATTTATCAAAATTTTAATATTGCACTTCATATGTGTCAATGGATAATATGATGAATATTTGCATGTAAATAAATACATTGTTACTGTTCCCTCAGCAGTAATAATACATTGCCGTTTCTCTTCATGGCTTCAGACTTCTCCTGCTTTTTAACAACCGAACCGGAGGTTGATAATATCCATTATAAGCAACCATAAAAAATAAGAGATAAATCATCTATGACAATCATAGCAAATTTACCTCTTTTTCATTTGAACACCCGTTCTCTTTATGCTATACTTTTGTTGTATAATTGAAAAGAAAGCAGGATGTGATTTTCCGAGTTATGCCCTCTAGTACATCGTTTCATAAATAACTAAAACAAAAAACGCAGAATGTTATTTTGAATGTGCATATCAAAAAACGCAGGCGTAGCGGGCTACGGCGAGGCTTTTGGGTATGTGCAGTCAGAAAAACAGGCAAGTTTTTGCTTTAGTTATTTAGAAATCGATGTACTAGTATTACAGAAAGAGGGATGATGCCAATGAACACAATGGAAGTTCTTACACTTTTATTAGTTGTTTTTTCGCCTCTATCTTACATAGATAACCATAACAACAAAAAGAAATAGCATCCTCCGACCAAAGCGAATGCTATTTCTATAGTTGAAACTGAGGGCAATCGGATATCACATCCGATTCACTTTCTACGCAGATTATACACTAGGGCATTTGAGAAATCAAGTGCCCTTTTTCTAAAATCTGTCATTATCCCTAATCCCCTTATATAATCATCAATTTCTTCCACACTTCTCCCACTCGGAATAACATATTTTCCCTAATCAACTATTCTGTACATTTTCTGTAAAATTCTCTAAAAGTTCTTTTAAAATAACCTGCTTTTCAATGTTCATGCACTTGTGCTTATGCGGCTCAAATTCGGCTTTAAATACATTTCTAGCATATTTCCTTATCTTGTGATTTTAAGGCACTAAAATAAGCCCACATACTCATAATAAATACAAGTATATGGACTTATTTATATGTCTTAATATTTAAGCATGATGATTATATTAATCAGATTGTTCCCTATTTTTACGCTTCTTGAATATCAAAAAAGAGAGACACACATTTCTGTATATCCCTCTTCTCCGATTTTTGTTCTTATCTTTGTACTTAAATCCTATTTAAAATTACTACACCATTTAGTACACCATTTACTACACCATTTATATAAGATTTTACACCAATTTACGATAAGTTACGATAACTTACTATTCTCTCAAGGTCGCATAAATACTGTATTTCCGGTACTTTCAAGCACTCAGATTACATTCTGTCGTGGAATGTTCTGCTGATAACATCCATCTGCTGTTCCTTTGTAAGGTCGATGAACTTAACAGCATATCCAGATACACGGATTGTAAAGTTAGCGTACTCTGGCTTTTCTGGATGCTCCATAGCGTCAAGAAGCTTATCCTTGCCAAATACATTTACATTAAGGTGATGAGCACCCTGATCAAAGTATCCGTCCATTACATTAACAAGGTTGTTAACTCTCTCTTCATCGTTGTGTCCAAGAGCATCTGGGTTCATTGTCTGTGTATTAGAGATGCCATCAAGAGCCCACTCATATGGAAGCTTTGTAAGAGAGTTAAGTGAAGCAAGAAGTCCGTTCTGCTCTGCACCATAGCTTGGGTTAGCACCTGGAGCAAGTGGTGTACCAGCCTTACGTCCGTCTGGCATGTTACCTGTATACTTACCATAAACTACATTAGATGTAATTGTAAGGATAGATGTTGTAGGCTCAGAATTTCTGTAAGTATGTCTCTTCTTAATCTTGTCAAGGAATGACTTAAGAAGCCATACAGCGATATCATCAGCTCTGTCATCATCATTACCATACTTAGGGAAATCTCCCTCAGTCTTGAAGTTCATAGCAATACCTGTCTCAGGATCTCTCTCTGATACAGTAACCTTTGCATACTTAATAGCTGAAAGTGAATCTACTACATGTGAGAATCCAGCGATACCTGTTGCAAATGTTCTCTTAACATCTGTATCGATAAGAGCCATCTCAGCAGCTTCATAGTAGTACTTATCATGCATATAGTGGATAAGGTTAAGGATGTTAACATAAAGGTCTGCTAACCAATCCATCATCTTATCAAATTTAGCGATAACTTCATCATATTCAAGAACATCTGAAGTAATTGGCTTATAAGCTGGTCCAACCTGAACCTTAGACTTCATATCTACACCACCATTGATAGCGTAAAGTAAGCACTTAGCAAGGTTAGCTCTGGCTCCGAAGAACTGCATTTCCTTACCTGTCTGTGTAGCAGATACACAGCAGCAGATTGAATAATCATCGCCCCATGTTACCTTCATAACATCATCGTTCTCATACTGGATAGAAGATGTTGTAACAGAAATATGAGCAGCATACTTCTTGAAGTTCTCAGGAAGCTTTGAAGAATATAATACTGTAAGGTTAGGCTCTGGTGAAGGTCCCATGTTCTCAAGAGTATGAAGGAATCTGTAATCATTCTTAGTAACCATAGAACGTCCATCGATACCTGTACCACCAACCTCAAGAGTAGCCCATGTAGGATCACCTGAGAATAATTCGTTGTATGATGTAATTCTTGCGAACTTAACCATTCTGCACTTCATAACGAAATGGTCGATAAGCTCCTGTGCCTCAGCCTCTGTAATCTTACCAGCTTCAAGATCCTTGTTGATATAGATATCAAGGAATGTAGAAACACGACCTACTGACATAGCAGCACCATTCTGTGTCTTGATAGCAGCAAGGTAACCGAAGTATAACCACTGAACAGCTTCCTTAGCTGTTGTAGCTGGCTCAGAAATATCATAGCCATAAGCAGCAGCCATAGCCTTCATTCCCTTCAGAGCGTTAATCTGGTCTGTAAGCTCTTCTCTTAACTGGATAACATCGTTAGTCATAACTCCGCATCCGCAGTTAGCCTTATCCTCTTCCTTGCACTTGATGAGGTAATCAATACCATAAAGAGCAACTCTTCTGTAATCACCTACGATACGACCACGACCATATGTGTCTGGAAGACCTGTGATGATATGAGATCTTCTTGCAGCTCTCATCTCTGGTGTATAAGCATCGAATACGCCCTGATTGTGTGTCTTATGATATTCTGTAAAAATCTTGTGTAATTCAGGATCTGGTGTATAACCATAGTTCTCGCAAGATTCCTCAGCCATCTTGATACCACCGTATGGCATAAATGCTCTCTTAAGTGGCTTGTCTGTCTGAAGACCTACAACCTGCTCGAGATCCTTCATTGATTCATCTATATAACCTGGACCATAAGCTGTAAGACCTGTAACGACCTTAGTCTCCATGTCTAAAACTCCGCCCTTAGCTCTCTCTTCTTTCTGAAGCTCCTGTAATCTTCCCCAAAGCTTGTTAGTTGCTTCTGTTGGACCTGCAAGGAAACTCTCATCTCCATCATAAGGTGTGTAATTGTTCTGAATGAAATCTCTTACATTGATTTCCTCTTTCCAAAGTCTGCCCTTGAATCCAGCCCACTGTGTCTTCTCAACCATTTGAATTGATCCTCCTTAAATATAATATATTTCAATGTACTTATAAGAAAATGTATTGTATTCTCTTCTGTACACTGTATACAATTTCGGCTAAAATAAAAATTGCCATGCGTTATAAGATACTTATTGTTCCTATAAATATACATTGACAAATCCATAACAATTCAACCATGATTACTCTAACATGCTTCATATAATAAATCAATAGATTTGACAAGAGTATTTAATTTTATACAATGCCCGGCTTATCTGCCAATGAATTCCATCACCTGTGCTTCGCTTATAAAGCCAACGCTCTTAGCAACACACTCGCCATTCTTAAATAAAAGCAGTGTCGGGATTGACATAATATTATACTTCTCAGCGACAGATGATTCTTCATCCACATTCACCTTGACAATCTGGACATCGTCAACCTTAGCTGCAACCTGTTCAAGAACAGGTCCTAACATCTTGCATGGTCCGCACCAGTCTGCCCAGAAATCCACAAGCACCGGCTTGTCTGAATCCAGCACTGCATTATTAAATTCATTTGCTTTTACATGTTTAATTTTCATAATTAATCTCCATTCTGCAGGCACAAAGTGCCGGAGGAATCGCGAGCCAAATGTCAGATTTGGCTCGCGATAAAAGCTATTTGTGATGCCTGCGTCACAAATAGCCGTGTGAAAAATCTTTGAATTTGACACTATCTTTAATCTGCCAGATAAGGCGCTGATTTTCTCTACTCTATCAAATATTATGAATAAAAGCAATGAAAATAAAGAAAAAACACTTGCTATTTTATTATTTAAGGTGTATAGTATACGCAAGTTAATAATTTAAGTCGACGGGGACAATTTTAGCATAAGCGCTAGGATTGTCTCCTTTTTTGATTAATATTAAGCTTTTACATTGAATAATATGATCTCT
Source organism: Ruminococcus sp. CAG:382 (assembly GCA_963654395.1). GTDB lineage: Bacteria > Bacillota > Clostridia > Lachnospirales > Lachnospiraceae > Lachnospira. The sequence goes on along the minus strand of CAVKBP010000012.1, from coordinate 44 downwards.
CGGAATCTCGAGTGATCATGCCAGCAAAACTCTGGCATTGAACT
>CAVKBP010000011.1:0-26634 GCA_963654395.1 Ruminococcus sp. CAG:382 | reverse complement strand
TCCAAGTCCGCGGTTAATATATCCTACATTATTTCTTCTAATGTAGCCATATTGATGATTATAATAATAATTGTAATCCTCATCATACTTATCTTCGTTGTATATAGAATTTAGTTTATTCATTATATCATCTTTTGACGATGTGTCTGTTATCTCTGTTCTTGCCGTACCACAGTATGAAACAACTGAAACCTTATTAGCTGTTCCTTCTGGCAGGAATTCATTTAAGAAATTTTCGACTGCCTTTACAGTGACACACCATCTCGTTTTTTCATATGCTGGTGCCATTGCTTCTGCGGCTGCTCCCTCATCTACTGAACATGCCATGCTTAGTGATCTGTCTAATACAAGTATTACATTCTGATTTTCACTTTTTATTGATGGAAGATTCTGCGATTTTGCAGAAAACTGAAGTGTATAATAACCTTTTTCATCCGGTACTTCACTCTCTATTGATTTTTCAAGAGCTAATGTCCCCTCGTAAGGATATGATTTGGCATATACTACCGTATCTGATGTAATTGCTTCTCCATTAACAATTCCACCGGTAATCACGCCATAATTTTCATTGCCAGATTTCAGCTTTAATGTATTGCCATTTTTTATATATATTTCTCTGGTCTGTTCACCTATTTTAAATGTGACTTTACAATAACCATCCTTTGCCGTATCTGATATTTCATTTTCAGTAACGATTATTATGTTATCTGAAAGTACATTTTCTGCGGCAAGCGCTTTATTTGTCATAAATGGCAGTATGCCCGTAGCTATCAGGATAATTGCAAGAATTCCTACAATTATCCTGAGTGTCATTTTCTTTTTCATGGCTTATCCTCCCCATTTAATCTTAAGACTGCAATTACAGTCTCTGATATTAATATTAGGAGTATCTGCCATTTATGCCATATTTATACTCTGCAATATTCTTTTATTGCTGTCTCATAAAGGTTGTTTCCCTCGCTGTCTATTACTACAACAACCGGTAGCTTTTCCACTTCAAGCTCTCTTATTGCCTCTGTTCCTAAGTCGTCATAGGCTATAACTGTGGATTTCTTGATACATTTGCTAAGAATAGCGCCCGCACCGCCAACTGCTGCAAAGTACACTGCGCCATTTCTTACTATGCCGTCTATCACTGCCTGCGAACGCTTTCCCTTTCCTATCATTCCCTTAAGTCCTAAGTCGAGAAGGTCAGGTGCATATTTATCCATACGGCTTGCTGTTGTCGGACCTGCTGAGCCTATTGGTCTTCCCTCTCTTGCAGGAGATGGTCCCATATAATATATTATATTATTCTTCATATCTATCGGAAGCGGCTGTCCTGCTTTTAAAGCCTCAGCCATTCTTTTGTGTGCAGCATCTCTTGCTGTGTAGATTGTTCCTGTTATATATACATAATCTCCTGAGTGAAGACTTCTGGCATCCTCATCACTAATTGGTGCATTAATATATTTATCCATAATTACCTCCCTGATTATATTACCCTGTGTGAATGTCTGTTTACATGGCAGCAAATGTTTACTGCAACCGGAAGTCCGGCAATATGTGTAGGATATGTCTCTATGTTGACTGCAAGTGCTGTCTGTGTTCCGCCAAGTCCGCCTGGACCTATTCCTAATTTATTAATTTTATCAATCATTTCTTTTTCTAAGTCACGCACATATTCAACAGGTGATTGTTCGTCCAAATTCCTTGTTAATGCCTTTTTTGCAAGATAAGCACATTTTTCAAATGTTCCACCAATTCCGACACCAACTACCATCGGAGGACATGCATTAGGACCTGCGTCCTTGACTGCTGTAAGTATCGCATCCTTGACACCCTCAATTCCATCCGCTGGCTTTAACATGAATACCCTGCTCATATTCTCACTTCCGAAGCCCTTAGGTGCAACTGTTATGTCGACCTTGTCGCCGGCAACTATGTTAAAATGTATCACTGCCGGAGTGTTGTCTTTGGTATTCTCCCTGTAGATAGGATCTTTTACAACTGATTTTCTTAAATATCCGTCAACATATCCTCTTCTTACTCCCTCGTTAATTGCATCTGTGATGTCACCGCCTGTAAGATGAACCTCCTGTCCTACATTGATGAATACTACCGCCATTCCTGTATCCTGACATATAGGTATCATATCTTCTCCGGCAATTTTTAAATTTTCCTCAAGCTGTCCAAGCACCTGCTTTCCAAGTGCAGACTCCTCATTTTTCACTGCATTTTCAAATACCTTCTTCATGTCATCTGTGAGAAAATGATTTGCCTCAATGCACATTTCTTTAATGTTGTCTGTAATAGTTGATACATTTACTTCTCTCATGTTGTTTTCCTTTCGCTTATTTTAATAGTCCTGTATATGCTAAAAATCTTTTTAGTTCCTCACGCCAGAATTTCCACTCATGTCCGATTTTTTCAATCTCATCATATACATAATCGTATTCAATATGGCTCATGAAATAATCTCTTACTATATGATTCATGTCTATCCATGGATCAAGCTCTCCGCAGGCATGATATATTCGCGGCTTCACACTTTCCTGCTCTATTAATTTATCAGCCTGGTATGTAAGTCCGTATTCTGTCTTGTGCAGATTTCCATCACCATAAAGCTGTATTCTTCTTAACGATTTCTCACTTCCGTCATTAAGAAATTCTGCGTCTGCCTTGTCTCCTGCTGAAAATGCACCTACTGTTCCGTATTTCTGCGGATATTTAAGTGCTATGTGAAGACAGCCGTATCCACCATTAGAATATCCAGAAACATAGTTATCCTCTCTTTTCTCAGAAAGACATGGGAACATGTTCATAATTATGTTAAATAATTCCTTTCCAACATATGACTCATATTTGTCACCAATATTCATATTGACAAAGCATGAATTCTGGACGGTTGGAAGTACTGCTGCGAATCTGCCTTCATCAACATATTCAACTATCGGTGAATGATACATCCACACTGTATTGTCTCCGCTGCTTCCATGGTATAACCACAGCACTGGAAGCTTCTCATCTTTTTTTATATCTGCCGGAAGAATAACTGTGCATTCCATATTACGCTTAAGATATATGGAAAAATGATTAACATTCATTACCGTTGCCATATATATCCTCCATCTTATACGATTGCCCTTTTATTATGCTGACTGTTTCATGTATGCATTTGTCCCAGAATTCAAAATCGTGGTTTCCGGCTGTCTCATAATAATTAACATTAAGTCCTGCATTGCCTGCCAGCTCTTTCCACTTTCTGCTCATTTCAAGAATCGGATCCTGTAATCCACATCTTAGATAAATTTCGGGATACTTTTCCACATTTTTCTTAACATTATCCTCTTTTAAACATTTCAGTACATCAAAACCATTATCTAATAAATGTTTTCTTTCTCCAAATATCTGATAGGTATTGATTCCCTGCGGATTATCGAATCTTTTCTCTATATCAAGCAGACCGGAATATGAAAATACTTTGCCATATATATCAGGCTTTGTAAGTGCTGCATGTATTGCACCGTAGCCGCCCATCGACATTCCTGCAATATAACGGTCTTCTCTTTCACACGATAAATCGAACCAGTTCGTACATGTCTCAATCAGCTCCTCTGTTAAAAATGTGAAATATTTCCTGCCATGTACATTATCTATGTAACATTTGTTATCGCCTGAAATCATTACAACTGCTATGTCTGTATTATCTACATAATCTGCCACTCTGGATTTCGTAACCCATGTAGTATAATCTCCGCCCATCCCATGAAGAAGATATAATGTCTTAAACTTTCCTCTTCCCTGTGGAATAATTGCATTAATCATTACCGGCATACCAAGTGCCTTTGATTCATAATTAATATTAATTAAAGCCATACCTGCTCCTGTTGTAAAAAAGGAAACCGTCACATCTGAAAATGTGGCAGTTCCCTTAATATTATTCTTCAGAATCTACTTTACTATCTGTGTCCTCTTCAAAGCCTTCTGCATCCTTGCCATCTTCATCGGCAGGCTGCTTTCTTACTTTGGCAATTGTTGCTACTCTGACACCTTCATCAAGGTTAATAAGCTTAACACCTGATGTTATTCTTCCAAGATTAGATATATCTGAGCACTGAAGTCTGATTATGATTCCCTCTGTTGTAATAAGCATTACTTCTCTAGTATCATCGACAGCTTTAGCGCCTATGACATTACCTGTCTTTTCTGTTATCTTGTAGCACTTGACACCCTTGCCACCACGATGCTGGACTGTATATTCATCAATGTCTGTTCTCTTACCCATACCATTCTCTGATACTATAAGCATAGTATCTCCCTGGGTACTTACCTGAACACCAACTACCTCATCCTCATCCATAAGGCTCATACCAATAACCCCCATTGCTGAACGGCCTGTCGGTCTTACATCTGTTTCCTTAAATCTTATACACTGTCCAAGCATTGTTACCATAAGGATTTCTGCCTTGTCATCTGTAAGCTTTACTTCGATAAGCTCATCATCATCTCTTAAGTTAATTGCCTGAATTCCTGTCTTTCTTATATTGGCAAATTCTCTGACAGGTGTCTTCTTGACTATACCCTTCTTGGTTGCCATGAACAGGTAGTCAGTATCCTGCAATGCATCAATCTTGACAGGAACTACTGCTGTGATTGTCTCTCCCGGTGCTAACTGTAAGAGATTAATTATTGCAGTTCCCCTTGAGGTTCTTGATGCTTCTGGAATCTCATAAGCCTTCAGCTTGTAAGCCCGTCCTGTGTTAGTAAAGAATGTAAGTACATGATGTGATGTAGTCATGAACAGATCCTTGATATAGTCATCATCAATTGTCTGCATTCCCTTTATTCCCTTACCGCCGCGGTGCTGGCTCTTGAAGTTGTCAGGTGTCATTCTCTTTACATAACCTAAGTTGGTTCTTGCAATAACACATGCTTCATCAGGTATAAGGTCTTCCATGGAGATATCATATTCATCATATCCGATAGAGGTTCTTCTGTCATCACCATATTTGGCAGCTATCTCTGAAATCTCTGTCTTGATAACACCAAGAAGTAACTTCTTGTCTGCAAGAATTGCCTTATATTCCTTAATCTTTTCGTGAAGCTCCTTTAATTCTGCCTCAAGCTTGTTTCTTTCCAGACCTGTCAGGGCTCTCAGACGCATATCTACGATAGCCTGTGCCTGCACATCTGTAAGAGCAAATTCAGCCATTAAGCTTTCCTTGGCAATCTGCACATTTGCAGAACCCCGGATAATTGAGATAACTCTGTCAATATTATCTAAGGCAATCATCAAGCCCTCTAAAATGTGTGCTCTTTCCTCTGCCTTATTAAGATCAAATTGTGTTCTTCTTGTAACTACCTCTTCCTGATGAATAAGGTAGTATTTTAACATGTCATACAGATTAAGTATCTTTGGCTGGTTATCAACTAATGCAAGCATGATTACGCCAAATGTGTCCTGTAACTGTGTATGTTTATATAACTGGTTAAGTATTATGTTAGGATTGACATCTCTTCTTAACTCAATGGCAATTCTCATACCCTCTCTGTCAGATTCATCTCTTAAATCTGTAATTCCGTCAATCTTCTTATCTCTTACAAGCTCTGCAATTTTCTCGATAAGCTTTGCCTTATTAACCATGTATGGAAGCTCTGTAACTACAATTCTGTTCTTGCCGTTATTCATAGGCTCAATATTAGTTACAGCTCTTACCTTTAACTTGGCTCTTCCTGTACGGTAAGCCTCTTCAATTCCCATCTTTCCAATGATTGTTCCACCTGTAGGGAAGTCAGGACCTTTGACAATGTCAAGGATTTCCTCAATAGTTGTTTCCCTGTCTTCTTCCACTTTGTTATCAATCATCTTGACAACAGCACCTATAACCTCTCTTAAGTTATGAGGTGGAATGTTAGTAGCCATACCTACTGCGATACCTGATGTACCATTACATAACAGGTTAGGATATCTTGATGGAAGTACTGTAGGCTCTTTTTCTGTCTCATCAAAGTTAGGTATGAAGTCTACAGTATTCTTGTTAAGATCTCTTGTCATCTCCATAGATATCTTGCTGAGTCTTGCCTCTGTGTATCGCATTGCGGCAGCTCCATCACCATCGACTGAACCGAAGTTACCATGTCCGTCAACGAGTGGATATCTTGTATTGAAATCCTGGGCAAGCTTTACTAATGCCTCATAAATTGATGAATCACCATGTGGGTGGTATTTACCCATTGTATCACCAACGATACGGGCACATTTTCTATGTGGCTTATCAGGACCGTTGTTCAGCTCTATCATTGAATATAGAATTCTTCTCTGTACCGGCTTAAGACCATCTCTTACATCCGGAAGTGCTCTTGAAGCGATAACACTCATGGCATAATCTATATAATAATTTTCCATGGTTTTCTGCATATCGACTTCCTGAACTTTATCAAAGATATGTTCGTCCATTATAATAATTCCTTTCCGTGAAGTTAGTATTTAGTTATGCGAATGCGTAAAAATGCGTAAATCCTACGGATTTACTTATGTGGCTGGTCGCCACATACAACTCAAAATTATAAAATATGACCTTGTATGCAAGCATACGGTCATATTTATAATTTTTCCTTGTGCATGGCTCGTCAGATATCAAGATTTTTTACAAACTTCGCATTGGCTTCTATGAAATCTCTTCTTGGTTCTACTTTGTCGCCCATGAGGGTTGAGAATGTTACATCAAGCTCTGAATCGTCATCTTCATTCATGTTGACTCTTAACAGTACTCTCTTCTGTGGATCCATTGTTGTTTCCCATAGCTGTTCTGCGTCCATCTCACCAAGTCCCTTATAACGCTGGACTTTGTTGTTCTGGTCTCTTCCTATCTCTGTCATGATTGCATTAAGCTCATCATCATTATAGGCATACCAGATTTTTTTATTCTTCTCAACCTTATAAAGTGGCGGCTGTGCAAGATATACATGTCCCTGTCTTATAAGCTCAGGCATGAATCTGTACAGGAATGTAAGAAGCAATGTCGCAATATGTGCACCATCTACATCGGCATCTGTCATAATAATTATCTTGTGATAACGAAGCTTGCTTATATCAAAATCCTCATGGATACCTGTACCAAATGCAGTAATCATTGCCTTAATCTCTGCATTTCCAAGTATTCTGTCAAGTCTTGCCTTTTCAACATTAAGAATCTTACCACGAAGCGGAAGTATTGCCTGTGTTGCCCTGCTTCTTGCGGTCTTAGCTGAGCCGCCGGCTGAATCTCCCTCAACGATATATATTTCGCAATTCTTAGGATCCTTATCTGAACAGTCTGCTAACTTGCCCGGAAGTGAAGTACTTTCAAGCGCTGTCTTTCTTCTTGTTAAATCTCTCGCCTTTCTTGCAGCTTCTCTTGCGCGCTGTGCAAGTAAAGACTTCTCACAGATAGATTTTGCAACTGCCGGATTCTGTTCAAGGAAGTAAGTAAGCTGTTCACTCACTATACTGTCAACTGCGCCTCTCGCAACAGTATTACCAAGCTTCTGCTTAGTCTGTCCTTCAAACTGCGGATCCTCAATCTTAACAGAAACAATCGCAGTAAGTCCCTCTCTTATATCATCACCTGAAAGACTCTGTTCACTATCCTTAAGAATCTTATTCTTTCTTGCATAATCATTAAAGGTCTTAGTTAGAGAATTTCTAAAACCTGTCAGATGTGTACCCCCCTCAGGTGTCTTAATATTATTAACAAATGAGTCTACAACCTCATTGTATCCGTCATTATGCTGGAATGCCACTTCGACCTGCACATTATCCTTGACACCCTCGCAATAAATAATCTGGCTGTATAAAGGCTCCTTACTCTTGTTAAGATACTGGACGAATTCCTTGATACCACCTTCATAATGGAATACCTTTTCCTGCTCAAGACCTTCCCTTAAATCAGTAAGTGTAATCTTGATTCCCTTAGTAAGAAATGCCATCTCTCTTAATCTGTGCATAAGGATATCGAATTCAAATACAGTCGTTTCCTGAAAAATCAAAGCATCCGGTAGGAAAGTAACCTTAGTTCCTGTGTCCTCAATATCACAGTCACCTACAATCTTAAGATCGTAGCATATTTTTCCTCTCTCATATCTTTGCTGATAAATGTGTCCGTTTCTCTTTACCTGAACCTCAAGCCATTCAGACAAAGCATTAACTACAGATGCACCAACACCATGAAGTCCTCCGGAAACCTTATATCCTCCACCGCCGAATTTACCTCCGGCATGAAGGACTGTATATACTACTTCAATGGCAGGTCTTCCTGTCTTATGATTAATGTCAACAGGTACACCTCTACCATTATCAATAACAGTGATAGAGTTATCTTTATTGATCTTAACCTCAATGTGTGTACAAAATCCTGCTAATGCTTCATCAATCGCATTATCAACTATTTCGTACACAAGATGATGAAGTCCTCTTCCCGATGTACTTCCAATATACATACCAGGTCTTTTTCTTACAGCTTCAAGACCTTCGAGCACCTGAATCTGGTCTCCACCATAATTCTTCTCTGCATTCTGATCTGCCACTTTAATTCCTCCTTGTTTTGCGAAGCAAAATGTAATTAATTTTCATTAATCACATGTCCATCTGTTACTTTAAATATTTTATTGATATCCATTCTGTTATTAATGAATTCATCTAATCCGGTACAGGTGACAATCGTCTGAATATCACCTATGCTGTTTATCAGAAAATTCTGCCTGTTATTGTCTAATTCTGACAGAACATCATCCAGAAGAAGTACCGGAGTATCCTTGATTACAAGCTTTACAAGTTCAATCTCGGACAGCTTCAGCGAAAGTGCTGCAGTTCTCTGCTGTCCCTGAGAGCCATATTTTCTCACATCATTGTCATTAATTAAAAATATCAGGTCATCCCTATGAGGTCCCTTTCCTGTAGACTTGTGCTTAATATCCTTCTGTCTTGAGTTCATTATTTCTACTTCAAAATCATCTTCATTAACATCTGGAACATAGGAAATCTTAATATTCTCAGTTCCACCTGTGAGCCTTGAATGAATATCACTGATTATTATATTAATCTTTTCAATGAAAGCTTTCCTGCCTTTAATAATAAGGCTTCCATACTTAACAAGCTGCATATCCCATATATCAAGCGTCTGCAGCAACTGCTCTGATGGTGCAGATGCTATGTCCTTTAAAAGCTTGTTTCTCTGGTTAAGCACCTTGTTGTAATTGACAAGATTGCTCAGATATATCTTATCAAGCTGGCTAAGCTCCATATCCATAAACCGTCTTCTCTCAGAAGGCCCATTTTTAATAATATTGAGATCCTCCGGCGAGAAAAAGACTATATTAATAATTCCAAAAAGTTCAACAGCTTTCCTGATTGGAATACCATTAACTGCTATCCCTTTGGTTTTATTCTTCTTAAGGTGCATGTCTATGCGGTATTTCATGTCATGCTTTAAAACATTAAGCTTAATATGTGATTCCTCTTCCCCAAATCTTATTATTTCCCTGTCCTTGCTGCCACGGTGTGACTTAGAGGTTGAACACATATATATTGATTCTAATATGTTAGTCTTTCCCTGTGCATTGTCACCATATATTATATTGACATGCTCATTGAAATTCATATCCAGAAATTCATAATTTCTGTAATCCTTTAACTCAACAGATTCGACTATCACATTAACACCTATTTTTTAATAATAATACTGGAGCCGTTGTACTCTACAACCTCTCCGCCAAAAAGCTTTTTGCCACGCTGTGTTTCAACAGCACCATTAACCTTAACTTCACCATCCTGAATAACAATCTTAGCTTCAACACCTGATTCAACTAAACCGGCTGCTTTGATTGCCTGTCCAAGCTTGATGAAATCATCTCCATCTCTTAAAACAATTTCTTCCATAACTTTCCTTTCCCAATGTTAACATATTAAGCTATAAAGTTAACAGGAAGTATAAGATAAATATAATTATCTTCCTTATCCCTGATAAAGCATGGTGACTTATGATTAACTAAATATATAGTTATATTTTCATCATCAATGACTCTTAAGGCATCCATAAGAAACTTAGGATTAAAACCAATCATAATATCCTTACCCTCTTTATCAATATCTATATCTTCATTAAGAGCACCCATGTCAGAATTAACATTTATCTGTAATAGACCATCCTGGACTTTAATAATAATTGGTTTCTTGTCACCCTCTCTTATCAGAAGATTAGCTCTATCTATTGAATCAAGAAATTCTTTTTTATTAATAGACACTTTAGTTTCGTAATCATTAGAAAGCATCTGGTTAATCTTGAAATAATCACCTTCAATAAGTCTTGAGACAACATGTGTCTGATCGAATTCAAATAATACATGATTATTAGTAAAGTATATATTAACCTGACTCTCAGCATCAGCATTAAGAATCTTGCCTATCTCCTGAAGCGTCTTACCCGGAATTACTACTCTTACATCATCAGCTCTTCCTTCCAGCTTAATATTGCGGATAGCAATTCTGTGTCCGTCAAGACCTACAACCTTAAGATTACCATCGCTTACCTCAAAAAGCTCACCTGTCATCATTCTGTTATTATCATTCATGGCAATCGAGAAAATTGTCTGATTGATAACTTCCTTTAACTGGAACTGTGAAAGTGTAATCATGCTGTCTTTAATAATAGCTGGCAGGAAAGAAAAATCTGCTCCTGACATTCCTGAAATATTGAACTTACTCTTTTCGCATGTAATAAGTGCATTATTATGTTCATCTGTGTTCAGAGTAATGTCATTATCAGGAAGCTTTCTTACGATTTCAGAAAAAAGCTTTGCATCAATGGCAACCTTACCTTTTTCGATAATATCACCTTCTACTATGGTTTCGATTCCAAGCTCCATATCGTTACCTGTGAATTTGATTTCGTTAGTAGTGGCATCAATAAGGATACATTGAAGTATGTTCATAGTAGTTCTTGCAGGAACTGCTTTCATTACAATGCCGACTGCTTTGTTCAGGTTGGATTTAGAAAAAACTAATTTCATGTTGATAACTTCCTTTCAAAAAAAATGTAGTGGCGTGCGCCATATATAAATATATAATTTCAGTCGTCGTCGTCTTAGGCGCTGTTAAAATGTTAAAAACGCTGTAAGGCAGTAAAAATACTGGTTTGAGAGCATGTATAACCTTGTTGGAAAGAACATTTAAACATGTTAAAACACCGTTAATAAAATTAAGGTGCTGAAAAATTATAAAATGTCCCAAAAAGTTATAAAACTGATTCAACATCTAAATAACATCAAATTAACAGATTATCCAAAGACAATTGTGGATAACTTGTTAATGTCCGGAGTCTGCCTCTGAACATTAACATTAATAATTAAGAAGGATTAATCTTCTTTATTAATATATCTACTACATTCTTGGTAGATTCATTAGTAACAGTTTCTTTAGCAATCTTGTCAGCTCCATATATTACAGTAGTATGATCTCTGTTTCCCATTGCCTTACCGATGGCTTCAAGTGGTGTCTGCGTCATCTGCCTGCACAGGTACATGGCAATCTGTCTTGGAAATGCGATATCAGCACTTCTTCTGTGGGACATGATATCCTCTGGTTTGATGTGGAAATGTTCAGCAACCACCTCAATAATAAGCTCCGGTGTTATCTCCTTCTTGGTATTAGGTGAGATAAGATCCTTAAGCGTATTTTCTGCAAATTCAGCAGTCATCGGAGAGTGTGAAAGCTTGGAATAAGCCGAAAGCTTAGTAAGCGCTCCCTCAAGCTCCCTGATACTTGATGTAATATTAGTTGCGACATAATCCTTAACCTCATAAGGAAAATCAATGCCCATGGCATCCAGCTTCTTATTAATGATAGCCATTTTAGTTTCATATGTAGGTATCTGTATATCAACAGGCAGTCCGCTTTCAAATCGTGTACGGAGTCTGTCCGGCAGATTATCCATTTCTTTAGGAGGTCTGTCGGAAGATATAACAATCTGTTTACCTACAAGATACAGGTCATTAAAGGTATTGAAAAACTCCTCCTGGGTTGAAACCTTTCCTATTATAAACTGGATATCATCAATAAGAAGGACATCAATGTTACGGTATTTGTTTCTGAATTCGGTATTTTTATTAGTCTTAACCGATTCGATAAGCTCATTGGTAAATGTCTCCGAAGTAACATACAATACCTTCTTTGAAGGATCACTCGCTATAATAAAATGAGCTATAGCCTGCATAAGATGAGTCTTTCCAAGACCAGCGCCTCCATATATGAAAAGAGGATTATATATCTGTCCAGGAGTCTCAGCTACAGCAAGAGAGGCTGCATGTGCTAAATTATTGTTAGTACCTATTACAAATGTGTCAAAGGTATAATTAGGATTAAGATTCTGATTAGCTATATTACTTGTAGGAGAAACAGAAGAAATCTTTTTCTTAAGATCCTCCTCCTTCTTTTCTTCTACAGAAATAAGTCGTACAGAATATTCCTTATTCATAATCTCACATATAGAGATTTCAATAAATTTCAGGTATTTCTTCTCAATATATACTGTACCCATCTCTCCTTCCGAAGAAATAAGCGTGATTACATTGCCCTCAAGAGAGTAAATCTTAAGGGGTTTAATCCATGTCTTAAAAGAAATATCCTGGATATCGTATTCTTTTTTAAATGTCTGCAGGATAAAATCCCATTTTTCTATTAAGATATCTAATTCTTCCATTCAATCTATGCCTTTCTGGCTTGTTATTTGCGTTACTGTTCAATTAAAAACATTCCCTTATATAATATATCATTTATAAATTTTTTTCAATAAAATGGACAAATTTGCAATGGTGGATAATTTTCTTAGTAAAATAAAAAGAGAAAATGCTGTGGAAAACATTATTAACGCGAAAAATGTCGAAAATATGGACTTTTTTTAAAGGACAGTGGAATAAATAAGAAAAATTTATACAGTTATCCACAAGTTATTAACAAAATGTGGATAACTTTTAGGTATACTTAATCAGATTACTTAAGAATGTCTTAAAAATGCGGCTTTAGGACATGTTAATAACCTGTTGAAAGTTTTTGGAATACATTTAGTATACATAAAAATAAATGCGGTAAATATCAAGTTTTTCTTGACTTTGCACTATTAACACAATATAATCAGTTCTGTGTTTTGAAATTTTTTATATGAAAATATTCTTACCATAATAAACTATAATGGTAATGAAGGAGGTGCATAGACTATGAAGATGACATTTCAGCCAAAGAAAAGACAGAGATCTAAGGTTCACGGATTCAGATCAAGAATGAGTACTGCAGGTGGAAGAAAAGTATTAGCAGCAAGAAGAGCTAAGGGTAGAAAGAAACTTTCAGCTTAATTAATATTTTCTTGATTTTGTTGGCAGATGGGAGTTTCTCATCTGCTTTTTTTAAGATTTTGTAGCTGTCTGGAGTCATGCATTTTAAAGGCTGGCTCTGGAAAGCAGTATTATTTTTTTATTATTATTTTTTAAAAAAAGAAGAATGGTGAATGATATGAAATATAAGGATTTTGAAACATTAAGAAGTAATCAGGATTTTAAAAAGGTGTACAATAATAAGAAGTCCTTTGCTAACAGGAATCTTATTATGTATATATCTGAGAACGGAACGGATACGAAGAGATTAGGTGTATCTGTGAGTAAGAAGGTCGGGAATAGTATTGTCCGACACAGGCTGGCAAGACTGATACGGGAAGCGTTCCGCTTAAGTACCAGTTGCATACCCGATGGATATGATTATGTAGTCATAGCCAGAACCAGTCTGAAAGATAAGGGTTTTTTTGAAACTAAGGAATCAATGATTCATTTATTGAAACTTCATAAGCTTTACAGGCAGGATCAGAATGGCGGTTAATATGAAGGATGCAAAGATTAAGCTGAATAATGCGGGCAGATTCATAGTCCTTAAGCTGATAAGATTATACCAGCTCGCAATATCTCCCTATAAGGGTGGTAAATATTGCAGCTTTATTCCGACATGTTCGCAGTATGCGGCTGAGGCTGTTGAAATGTATGGAGTTTTCTTAGGTGGGTGGTTGGCACTTAAAAGAATATTAAGGTGCAATCCATTTAATAAGAATGCTTATGGCTTTGATCCGGTGCCAGTCGGCAGATACGGAAAAAGAAAAAAGCAGTAAACAACTGAATATTTGGATAGTGCTATATTATGCGGAGGTGACACTTTGAGTATTATTCAGCCAATTGCACAGTTACTAGGTTATATTTTAGACATTCTTTTTAAAGGTCTTAATGCAATCGGAATCGGTAATATTGCAATAGCAATCATTATTTTTACTCTGCTTGTTAAAATGTTAATGCTTCCATTACAGATTAAGCAGCAGAAGATGACTAAGCTACAGTCAGTTATGAACCCGGAAATAAAGGCTATTCAGGAAAAGTATAAGGGAAAGAACAGCGATACGGCAGCTATGCAGAAAATGCAGGCAGAGACTAAGGCTGTTTACGAAAAATACGGCGTTTCACAGTGGGGAAGCTGCGTACAGCTTCTTATCCAGATGCCTATTCTTTTCGCTCTTTACAGGGTATTCCAGCAGATACCACTTTATATTTCACAGATTAAGGTGCTTTTCCTTAATATACTTGGACTTAATGGTGCTGATGGTATCTCATCTGTTTCAGGATACGCCGATACTCTTAATGAGATATATGGAAAGAATGTTGACTGGAGCAATACCAATACTGCTGTAACAACACTTAACTCATTTACGGCTGACCAGTGGAGCAGGTTAAAGGAAGCATTTCCAGCTTTTTCTGACATGATTACACAGAATCTTGATAAGATTAACAATATGAATAATTTCCTTGGTGTAAATATGTCACAGAATCCTGGTTTTGGTTTTCATATAGCTATATTAATTCCAATTCTTGCCGGTGTTACACAGTTTATATCTGTTAAGGTTTCACAGTCTGGCATGGCACAGCCTGACAGCGATAATCCTGCAGCAGCATCTATGAAGATGATGACTTATTTCATGCCGCTTATGTCAGCATTTCTTGCTATAAGTCTTCCTGCAGGTCTTGGTGTTTACTGGATTGCTACAGCAGTTTTCCAGACAATCCAGACTATATTTATCAATAAATATTATGACAAGCTTGGAACAGATAAGATTGTAGAGAAGAATATTGAAAAGCGTAACAAGAAGAGAGCCAAAAAAGGTCTTCCAGCGGAAACTATTGTAAAGGGAGCTTCTGTAAGCACCAAGAATGTAAATAATAATAGCAATAATGCTGAAAGAGCCAAGAAGCTTCAGGAAAAGAAAGAAGCCAATGAAAAGAAGATACAGGAATTAAGAGAGGCTGCTGCAGCTAATGGAAAGGCAGCCAAGCCAGGCAGTCTTGCTGATAAGGTTGGCATGGTATCAAGATACAATGAAGTTAACGATAAAAGGAAATAGAGAGGATTAAGTAATGGAATATATTGAAGTTACAGGAAAATCTGTTGAAGAAGCTATTACTAATGCCTGCACTAAGCTTGGCATTCCAAGTAGTAAGCTCGATTATGAAATTATAGAAAAAGGAAATTCAGGATTTTTAGGATTATTTAATGCTAAACCTGCTAAGATTAAGGCAAGAGAAAAGCAGGAGACACCTGTTCAGGCTGAGAAGAAATTTGAAAAAAAGCCTGAAAAGAAATTCGAGAAGAAGACTGATGATTTCAGGAAGGCAGAGCCTAAGAAGGAATTCAAGGCTGAACCTAAGAAAGAGTTCAACAGAGAGTTTAATAAAGAATTTAATAAAGAATTCAAGAAAGAATATAAGCCTGCTGATAATCATAAGAAGGAAGAACCTGTTAAGGAAGCTGCCAAGCCAGAGGTACAGCCACAGCCTAAGGCAGAGCCATTTACAGCAGAACAGAAGGAATCTATTAAGAAGGATATCAGCACATTTCTTAATAACATGTTCGGCGCAATGAATATGGATGTAAATGTTGATATTACATTTGATGATGCTGAGAATAATGTAAATGTTGACCTTTCTGGAGAAAATATGGGTGTTCTTATCGGTAAAAGAGGACAGACACTTGATTCTATACAGTATCTTACAAGCCTTGTAATTAACAAGAACAGTGAAAAATATGTAAGAGTAAAGGTTGATACTGAGAATTACAGAAAAAGAAGAAAAGAAACTCTTGAATCTCTTGCCAAGAATATTGCATATAAGGTAAAGAGAAGCAGAAGACCTGTTTCACTTGAGCCTATGAATCCATATGAAAGAAGAATTATTCATTCAGCACTTCAGTCAGACAGATTCGTATCTACAAGAAGTGAGGGTGAAGAGCCTTTCAGACATGTTGTTGTCTATCTTGAAAGAGAGAACAGAAACAGATATAACAGATAAATAGTTACTATGATTTTAAGGAATGCTGTGGTATTATTATCACAGCATTTTTTACATGGAGGATGGATATGGAGGACACGATAGCAGCTATATCTACCAGTACAATGTCAAGCGGTGGAATAAGCATTGTGAGAATAAGCGGTCCGGATGCGATAAGCATCGGTGATAAGGTTTTTAAATCCAAAAAGAACATTAAGCTTATGGATGTACAGAGTCATACAGTACATTTTGGAAATATATATGATGACGATAATGAGATAGATGAAGCTCTTGTGATTGTCATGAAAGCGCCTAACACATATACGAGAGAAAATATTGTTGAGATTGACTGTCATGGCGGTATCCTTGTTACAAGGAAGGTGCTGGATGCTGTGCTTAATGCAGGTGCAAGGCTTGCAGAGCCAGGAGAATTTACTAAGAGAGCCTTTCTTAACGGAAGGATTGATCTGTCACAGGCAGAGGCAGTTATTGACATTATCAATGCCAGGAATGATTATGCACTTAAATCTTCAGTTAATCAGTTAGACGGTAAGTTATCGGAGAAGATTAAGAATATAAGAGAAATTATATTGAATAATGTAGCATTTATAGAGGCTGCACTTGATGATCCGGAACATTTTGATATAGATGCTAATGTAGATAACATGAAAATCGATGTGGAAAACTGTCTTAATAATGTGGATAACTTGTTAAAAACCTGCGACAATGGCAGAATTATGCGTGATGGAGTGCGTACAGTCATTTTGGGGAAAACTAATGCGGGAAAGTCAAGCCTGCTCAATGTACTTGCAAGAGAAGAGCGGGCAATCGTTACTGATATAGAAGGAACTACAAGAGATACTCTTGAGGAAATGATTAATCTGTCGGGAATAACTCTTAATCTTATAGATACTGCCGGAATCAGGAAAACGGATGATGTTGTCGAAAGCATTGGTGTTAATAAGGCAAAAAAGCTCGCGGAGGACGCCGACCTTGTAATATATGTAGTTGATTCTTCACGCCCGCTTGATGATAATGATTATGAGATTATGGAGCTTATAAAGAAAAAGAAGGTGCTTGTAATACTTAACAAAGCGGATCTTGAGCAGGTTACGACGGCAGACGATATTAAGAAAGTAATAAGCTGTGAAACTGCTGCTATATCTGCAAAGCAGGAAACAGGAATTGAAGAGCTTGAGAATACTGTTAAGAATATGTTCTTTAATGGCGAGGTTAAGTTTAATGAGGATGTGTATGTCACAAGTACAAGGCATAAGGAGCTTTTAAAGAAGGCGGACGACAGCTTAAGGCTTGTGCTTGACGGAATTGAAAATATGGTAAGTGAGGATTTCCTTACCATTGATTTAATGGCTGCATACGAAAATCTCGGGCTTATAATAGGAGAAGAGATTGAAGATGACCTTGCCAACAGAATTTTTTCAAAGTTCTGTATGGGTAAGTAATATATTTTTTGAGCTTGTGCACTAACTTGAGATGCCCTGAAAAACGGGCAGGAATGGAGATAAAATAAATATGCCTAATATCAGAGAAAAATATGATGTTGTAGTAGTAGGTGCCGGTCATGCAGGATGTGAGGCTGCCCTTGCTGCTGCAAGAATTGGACTTGAGACAATTATATTTACAGTCAGCGTTGAAAGTATTGCAATGATGCCATGTAATCCTAATATCGGAGGCAGCTCCAAGGGACATCTTGTAAGAGAGATAGATGCCCTCGGTGGCGAGATGGGCAAAAATATTGATGCCACATTTATACAGTCTAAGATGCTAAATGCCTCAAAAGGTCCAGCGGTTCATTCGCTGCGCGCACAGGCTGACAAGTCTGATTACAGCCAAAGAATGAGAAATGTGCTTGAAAATACAGAACATCTGCATATAAGACAGGCTGAGGTTTCTGAAATTATCGTTAATGACGGTAAGATTGGCGGTGTTAAGACTGTTTCTGGCGCGGAGTATATTGCTAAGGCAGTTGTATTATGTACAGGTGTATATCTTAAGGCAAGATGTATATATGGTGATGTAAGCTATTATACAGGTCCTAACGGACTGCAGGCTGCCAACCATCTTACACAGTCGCTTATTGATAACGGAATCGAAGTGAGAAGATTCAAAACAGGAACACCGGCAAGAGTTGATAAGAGGTCGATAGATTTTTCTAAGATGACAGAGCAGTTCGGTGATAAGAGGGTTGTGCCATTTTCATTTGAAACAGATCCGGAAAGCATACAGAAGGAGCAGGTAAGCTGTTATCTCACATACACTAATGAGGAAACACATAAGATTATTATGGATAATCTTGACCGTTCGCCGCTTTATTCAGGAGATATACATGGAACAGGACCAAGATACTGCCCATCAATTGAAGATAAGGTTGTAAGATTTGCTGACAAGGACAGACATCAGGTATTTATTGAGCCGGAGGGTTTGTACACTAATGAAATGTATCTGGGTGGAATGAGCAGCTCTATGCCGGAGGATGTCCAGTATGCAATGTACCGCACAGTTCCAGGTCTTGAAAATGTGAGAATTGTAAGAAATGCTTATGCTATTGAATATGACTGTATTAATGCTGTACAGCTTAAGTCTTCTCTGGAATTCAAGAGGATTGAGGGATTATTTGCAGGTGGACAGTTTAACGGAAGCTCTGGATATGAGGAGGCTGCAGCGCAGGGAATTATTGCAGGTATCAATGCAGCACTTTTTGTCAAGAAGGAAGAGCCACTTATTCTTGACCGTTCTGAAAGCTATATAGGTGTTCTTATAGATGACCTTGTTACCAAGGAGACTGCAGAGCCTTACAGAATGATGACAAGCCGCGCAGAGTACAGGCTTATATTAAGACAGGATAATGCTGATATAAGACTTACCAAATATGGTTACAAGGTTGGACTTATAAGTGAAGACAGAATGAACCGTCTTACACGAAAGATTCAGCTTATTGATGAGGAAATTGAGCGTGTAAAGTCAGTTAATATAGGAACTGGAAGTGAGGTACAGAAGGTGCTTACAGATAATGGAAGTACCGAGCTGACAACAGGTGCAACACTTGCAGAGCTTATCAAAAGACCGGAGCTTTCCTATGATGTCCTTGCTCCGATTGATAAGCACAGGCCGGAGCTTCCATGGGATGTATGTGAGCAGGTTAATATTAATCTGAAATATGAGGGCTATATAGACAGGCAGCTAAGACAGGTTGAACATTTTAAAAAGCTGGAAAATAAGCTTATTCCTGACAGTCTTGATTACTTCGGAATAAGTGGGTTAAGAAAAGAAGCCATGCAGAAGCTTGATAAATTCAAACCGCGTTCTATAGGTCAGGCATCAAGAATATCAGGTGTATCGCCGGCTGATATATCGGTGCTTCTGGTTTACCTTGAAGCTCTGAGAAGAAAGCATTAATAAAATTATTGATAATTTAGATTGCATTTATAATTAAGATTGCATTGATAGAATTATTGAAAAAGCCTTAATAAGGAGAAATGTATGATAAATGAAACATTTAAGAACAATCTGGATTCTATAGGTGTTGAGCTTACAGACAGACAATTCGAGCAGTTTGACATGTATTATAAGCTGCTTGTTGAATGGAACAGCTTTATGAATCTTACTGGAATTACAGATTATGACGAAGTTCTTTTAAAGCATTATGTTGACAGTCTTGTGTTAGATATTGAAAAAATCGGACATGGAAAGAAGGAGATTTCTCTTATTGATGTTGGAACAGGTGCAGGTTTCCCGGGACTTCCGTTAAAGATTGCTCATCCACAGCTTAATGTTGTTCTGCTTGATTCACTTAATAAAAGAGTGAAGTTTCTCAATCAGGTAATAGATGATCTTGGACTTACAGGAATAGAAACTGTTCATTCAAGAGCAGAGGACGGTGGAAGAAATAAAGATTTAAGAGAACATTTTGATGTAAGTGTTTCAAGGGCTGTGGCTAACTTAGCAACTCTTGTGGAATATAACCTTCCATTCGTTAAGGTTGGTGGATATTTCGTGGCATATAAGTCAGGGGATATTGATGATGAAATTATAAATGCTAAGAAAGCGGTAAGTGTACTTGGTGGAACAGTAGAAGAGGTGAAGAAATTCCAGCTTCCGGGAACAGATATTGACCGCTCTCTGGTATATATAAAAAAGGTTAAGCCAACATCGGGAAAATTTCCAAGAAAAGCAGGACTCCCTTCAAAAGAGCCAATTGCATAATTGTTGCATACTATACATAAACAAAACCCATGTTATTCACATTATATGAGAGGTAATTCATCATATTGTGGGTAACGTGGGTTTATTTTTCGTTTTATGTGAAATTTCATTGCAATTTACTGATTAAGTAAAATACTTTGCAAGGTTTTCACACTTCATCAGAATTAAATTATGTTGCCGAAGCAGCCCGCTGCAGGCAAAGAATACTGCGCGCAGTATTCTTTGTATGCTGTGGAATATTTTAAAATAACTTTTTAAAATAACTGATTAATTAAGAAATATTTCAGCTTGTCTTACGAATTCAGCAGGCTGTTCAACCTGTGGAAGCTTCTTGGCGTCCTGAATCATAACATTTTCAATTGCAGGATTGATGTGCATATATTCATCTATGACATAATTGTTATTATGCATTCCGTTAATCATATATATGCAATTATCAAGCTCGGAAAGCGCCTTTTGAATTGTAACAGTGGTATAGTTACATTCTGTACTGATAAAAAGGTATTTAGCAGAGGCACCACCAAGATGTGCATTCTCATGGCATGCATTAATATAATCTGCTGGAATTATTCTGCTTCTGAAAGCTCTGGAAAGCCTCTTTATAATAGAAATTCTGGTCAGCAGCATGTAGTATACAGCAGTACCAATAAAAGGCACATTTAAAATGTATCTTCTTATTCCGCTCAGATGGTCTGGTCCCTTAAGCGCACCTTCAACAGATATCGGTGATACAAGAATTATCCTGTTAAAAAGATCTTTGTTGGTATATGCAGACATTATTACAATCGGTGCAGAGGCATATGTAGCTATAACATCTGTCTTTGAACGGATAACATTAATGACAAAATCATTAATAAGCTGTGTGTACATATATGTTGTGTAAGTGAGATTAGGCTTATCAGAATGTCCGCAGCCTAACAGGTCGATAGCGTAGACCTTGTGATTCTTAGCAAAGGCTTTGATAGTTTTTTCCCATTCATAGCTTGAGCTGTAAGCATTCAGGTCATGTATGAGCAGGAGAGGAGAACCAGAGCCTACTGTAACATATGCGATATTACCAAACTTCCATTGATAATTACTTCTTAATCTCTTACCTGTATAATTATTAGCAGTTGATGCCCTGAATATCATTCCATTAATCAAATGAGTTGTAGTAACTACAGCAGCTCCCGCACCGACTGCCATTCCTATTTTCTGCCATTTATTCATATTAATCCTCCATTCCTGCTCGTTTTTAAGAGTATCTCAAGTTTGTGCGCAAGCACAAAGTGCCGGAGGAATCGCAAGCCAAATGTCAGATTTGGCTCTGCGATAAAAGCCATTTGTGATGCCTGTGTCACAAATAGCCAATCCTCCATTATGTCTGATTTTCACACTATTTTTCTACTTAATTTTAAGAAAGTTTGTATACTTAACATGTACAATAATTATATGTCATTATTGTACATGTGGCAATGCTTAATTTCAAAGTTGATTTATTGATAATAATAGAGTATCATTTCCGGTAGTGATTTTATTTGATATTTTACTGATGAATATTAAAAATATAAAAACACAAATAATAATATATAGAGGTTAAAATGTCTGATTCCTGTAAACAATATGTTGAAAATGAGTTAAAGTTATTGAAGAGCAGATTAGATGATATAGATAATGAAATTCGTTCTTCTAAAATTCAGTTGACTACACTTGATGATAATATTAAGAAATTAAATGATGAAAAAGATTGGACAGAAGATATATTTCATTCAGTTACATCTGTAACTAACAATACTAATGAAACCTTGATTACACTTAAAAACAGCAAATCAGAAATACAACAGAAAATCGAAAAACTATCTGAAGAAAAGAATGATGTTTCTAGTAAATATGAAAAAATAATTGAAATATTAGAAGAAGATACAACTGTAAATGTTTCACATGAAACATTACTGGAACAGATGAATCATTCTATTGAATTTATTGATTTTATTGAAATGGATAGAAAGAGAATATCCCGGGATATTCATGATGGAGTAGTACAGAATCTTACAGCTCTGATTCATAAACAGGAATTTATATATCAGATTGCTGACAGGGATATTAATAGAACAAAATTAGAGATTAATAATACTATTTCTATAATTAAAAATTCTATTAATGAATTAAGAAATGTTATATATGAAATCCGCCCAATGAGTGTGGATGATTTAGATTTTAAGAATGCTCTTACAATTGTATTAGATAAACTAGACAGAGAAAATGATAAAATAATATATGATTATGCAGTCAACATGAATGATAATATTACTTTTAATTCAACAATTAAAGTTTCTGTTCTTAGGATAATCAACGAATTAAATAGTAATGCAATCAAATATTCTAATTGCACTAATATATCAATCAATATAGATTTAGATAAAGAAAACAACAGCATTGTTATTAATTTTAAAGATAATGGCTGTGGTTTTGATTTTGATAATACAATATATGACAAGGAAAAGAACACTGGGTTTGGAATTGCTATGTTAAAGGAAAGAGTATCCTTATTGAAAGGAACTATTCAGTATTCTAATAATAATGGCTCAGATTTTTTAATTACAATTCCAATATGGTAATTTTGTAAGGAGGCATACAATGGCAGTAAAGGTTATAATCGCAGATGACCATACAATGGTCAGAGAGGGATTAAAACAATTATTGGAGATTGATTCAGAAATAAAGGTTGTAGGTGAAGCAGGAGATGGTTACGAATGTCTTGACATTACTAATAAGATGAAACCCGATATCGTTTTATTAGATTTGAACATGCCTAATCTGGGCGGACTTGAGACATTAAGAATAATAAAGCAGCAGAAAATGTCATGTAAAGTAATTGTATTGACAATACATAATGAGATTGAATATCTGATAAAAGTACTTGACATTGGCTGTGACGGATATGTTCTTAAAGATTCTGATTTTGAAACATTAAAGAAGGCAATATTCACAGTATATGAAGGAGAAACATATATTGAGCCAGTACTAACACCATTGCTTAATTCAAGTCTTGCAGAACGGGATATTTTAAAAGAAAAGGTATCTTATCTGACTAAGAGAGAATTAGAGGTATTAAAGCTGATTGCTTCCGGTGCATTTAATAAAGAGATAGCATCAGCGCTTAATATAAGCGAGAGAACTGTTAAGAATCATGTGTCAAATATATTCAGAAAAATAGGCGTATCAGATAGAACACAGGCTGCGGTATTTGCAATAAAGAATAACATAATCAGTATAAAGTGATTTTTAACTAGCCTTTTTCAAAATTTAAAATGTACAAGTCGACAGCTTCGCTGTTGCCTAGTACAGCGAAAATCAAATAACCGCCATATTGACTTGTCTGATTTCTCATATGCTGCGTTGTCGTTAATTGCCGTAGCACCGCTACGCCTCTTTCCTACGCCTTGCATACGAGAAAATCATCCTGCGCCAATATAGCAGATATCTAATTTTCACTGTAATAGTTTTCACTGTACTAGTATGTATATTTTTTGCTATGCATATTTAAAATAAATTATGCATTTAAGTTTTGTGATTTACGAAGCACTGTACTTGATATAGATAAGCAGTTTTATAGCAAAGAAGAACATGTAAACAAAACTGTACTGGTGGATATTTGCCAGATGCGTACTAAAGCAAAACGGAGAAGAATTAGTACTGTATTTCATAAATAACTGACCTCCAATAATTGAACTAAAATAATTGAACTAAAAATAATTGAACTAAAATAATTGAACTAAAATAATTGAACTAAAAATAATTGAACTAAAAATAATTGAACTAAAAATAATTGAACTAAAAATAACTGAAACTAAAATAATTGAACCTAAATAACTGAATCCAAAAATAATTGAACCCCCAAATAATTGAACCCAAAATAACAGAACTCAAAATAACAGGCAAGATATTGGAATAGTTATTTTAAAATAGCTGTACCAGCAGTGGCATCTTTATATTTTAGTTATGAAACATTACATTCAGTACATTATTACAATAACATTAAAATAACTTTAGTAATCTCATAAAAGAGAGTATAGACATATGATTGTTTATACTCTCTAATTTTATAAAAACTAAAATGTTTCACATGAAACATTGAAAAAATATTGTGATTTTATAACACTTCCTATGAATGTGTGTTATAATAAAGCAGTGAATCAATGACACTAATATTCAATAGAGAATGATATAGTATATGTTTCACGTGAAACACACACTATAAGGAAGAAGAGGGTAAATGTGGGAAGAATAATAGCAATTGCAAATCAGAAAGGTGGGGTTGGTAAAACAACAACCGCAATAAATCTTTCAGCATGTCTGGCTGAAGCAGGACAAAAGGTTCTGATTATAGATATTGATCCGCAGGGCAATACAACCAGTGGATATGGCTTATCTAAAACAGAAATCGAGAAAACTGTATATGAAGTTATATTAGGAGAATGCAATATCAAAGAAGCAATAGTAGAAAATATTATTGATAATCTGGATATTCTGCCATCCAATGTTAATCTGGCAGGTGCAGAAATTGATTTAATTGATGTTGAGAACAGGGAATACAGGCTTAAAGAGAGTATATCAGAAGTAAGAGACAGATATGATTATATAATACTTGACTGTCCACCATCACTCAGTATGCTCACTGTTAATGCAATGACAGCGGCAAATACTGTTCTTGTACCTATTCAGTGCGAGTATTATGCATTAGAGGGATTAACACAGCTTATACATACAATTAATCTTGTTAAAAAGAGCCTTAACCCTGAGTTAGAACTTGAGGGAGTAGTATTTACTATGTATGATTCAAGAACGAATCTGTCCTTACAGGTTGTTGAAAATGTAAAGGATAATCTTAAGCAGAATATCTACAAAACAATTATACCGAGAAATATCAGGCTGGCTGAAGCACCAAGCCACGGTTTACCAATTAATCTGTATGACTCAAGGTCTACAGGAGCAGAGAGCTACAGATTATTAGCGGAAGAAGTAATGGGAAGAGAAGAAAATTAATAATGGAGGGAAGCATGGCACCAGTTAAGAAAACAAGTAAATCCAGAGGTTTAGGAAAGGGAATTGCTGCCTTAATACCAGAGGATGATAATAGTGATGAGAAAGTAGTAGTAAAAGAGGTTGTAAAGGAAGTGGTTAAGGAAGTTCCTGTACCAGCAGAAACCAAGCTTAAAATATCACAGATAGAGCCTAATAAGAATCAGCCTAGAAAAGCATTTGATGAAGATGCTCTTATAGAGTTGTCAGAGTCGATTAAACAATATGGTGTATTACAGCCACTTCTTGTTCAGAAGATGGGTAAGAATTATCAGATTATAGCAGGTGAAAGAAGATTCAGGGCTGCAAGGCTCGCCGGAGTTAAGGAAGTACCTGTAATTATCAAGGATTACTCATCACAGGAAGTAATGGAGATTGCTCTTATAGAGAATATCCAGAGAGAAGATCTTAATCCTATTGAAGAAGCACTTGCCTATAAGCAGTTGATTAAAGAATATAATTTAAAACAGGACGAGGTTGCAGAAAAAGTAGCCAAGTCAAGAACGACAATCACTAATTCACTAAGATTACTGAAGCTTGACGACAGAGTACAGGAAATGGTGATTGAAGGAAAATTAAGCAGCGGTCACGCGAGAGCAATCATTGGAATCGAAGATAAAGAAAAGCAGTATATAGTTGCACAGAAAATATTTGATGAAAAGCTCAATGTAAGAGATGTTGAAAAGCTTGTCAAGAATATTGATAAGCTTGATAAACCTGTGGAAAAAAGTAAGCCGGAGAATGATTTTGTGTACCGAGATTTTGAAGAAAAGCTTAGGAAAATCATGGGTACACAGGTAGTTATTAAAAATAAAAATAATAACAAGGGAAAGATAGAAATCCAATATTATTCACAGGCTGAGCTTGAAAGAATATATGATATGTTAAGAAAAATTAATGAATAATCATAAAATATAAGGCTAGTACAGCGAAAATTAAATAACCGCCATATTGACTTGTCTGATTTTTCATATGCTGCGTTGT
>CAVKBP010000010.1:7182-28065 GCA_963654395.1 Ruminococcus sp. CAG:382 | reverse complement strand
GCGATAAAAGCTATTTGTGATGCCTGCGTCACAAATAGCCGTGCAAAAAGTCAGATATCAATCTGATTTTTTGCACTAATCCCCATTTACTTAAAGTCTACAATTGTTACGCCGGCGTCGCCCTCGCCGATTTCGCCGAGGCGGAAGCTCTTAATGTATGGAACGCCGCGAAGATATGCGGTAACACCATTTCTTAATGCACCAGTTCCTTTGCCGTGGACGATACGCACCTGCGGAATCTTGGCAATATATGCGTCGTCAAGATATTTGTCAAGGCGGGCAACTGCTTCGTCCACAGTGCAGCCGAGAAGGTTAATCTCAGTTGATATGCCGGAGAATTTGCTCATCTTAATCTTGCCTGAGCCGCCAGCCGCCTTGGATGGTGCTTCCTTAGGCTCTTTATAGCCTGAAAGAATCTCGAGATTCTTAATGTCTATCTTGGTGCTTAGTGCGCCTACCTGCACAGTAACCTGCTTCTTGGCAGGATGGATTGCAGAGACAGTTCCGATAACATTCATAGTAAGAACCCGCACATGCATTCCTGTCTTGAATTCCGATATGTCATGTGCCTTGTGCGCTTTGACTTTAGCAGGCTCAACCTTTAGCTTAGCCTGATTCTTATTCATCTTCTCGCGGACAGCGCTGCGGTGCTTTTCAAGCTCTGCAACCGTCATGCCGTGTTTGTTCATTGATTTAATAGTTTCGTCAGCAAAATCCTTGGCATCTCTTAAGATAGCAGCAGCCTCTTCATTTGCTTTGCGGATAATGTTGTCGGTTCTTTCATCAAGCCTTTCGTTCTTAGACTTGAGCTTTTCCTTAAGAGAAGCAATCTCAGCCTTATAGCTTTCAACCTCCGCCTGCTCCCTTTCAAGAGAGAGTCTCGCGTGTTCAAGGTCAGATACGATATCTTCAAAATGTACATCCTCCGCATTGAGTCTTTCAGATGCGTCAGAAAGAATATAGTCAGGAAGTCCGAGCTTCCTGGATATTGCAAATGCGTTACTCTTTCCCGGAATACCTATGAGCAGCCTGTAAGTAGGACGGAGTGATTCAACATCGAACTCACAGCTTGCATTTTCAACGCCATCAGTAGAAAGCGCATAGAGCTTGATTTCACTGTAATGTGTTGTAGCCATGGTTGTGACACCGCGCTGCTTGAGGTCGTTAAGGATTGCAATGGCAAGAGCCGCGCCCTCTGTCGGATCAGTTCCGGCACCAATCTCATCAAAGAGCACAAGGCAGTTTTCGTCAGCTTCCTTAAGAATCTTTACTGTGTTAGTCATATGTGATGAAAATGTACTTAAACTCTGTTCGATACTCTGCTCGTCACCGATATCAGCATATATATTTTTAAATACTGCAATGTCTGAATGGTCAAGAGCCGGAATAAACAGACCCGCCTGCGCCATAAGTGTAAGCAGTCCGACAGTCTTTAAGGAAACCGTCTTACCACCAGTATTAGGACCTGTTATGATAAGCAGCTTAAAATCAGTTCCCATATAAATGTCAATAGGAACTACAGTATGCGGCTCAATAAGAGGGTGGCGCCCCTTTTTGATATTAATGATTCCAGATGTATTCATGACCGGACGGCTCGCATGCATATGTCTGGCAAGCTGTGCCTTTGCAAATATACAGTCAAGCTCAACAAGTATCTCATAATCACACAGCAGCTCCTCTGTATGTTCAGCAGCCTTAGCACTTAAGTCAGCAAGGATAACCTCAATCTCAGCAGCCTCCTTAAGCTCTAATTCGCGGATGTCGTTATTGAGCTTTACAACTGCTGCCGGCTCAATAAAGAGAGTAGAACCAGTAGATGACTGGTCATGTATCATACCCGGAAATGCTGACTTATATTCAGCCTTGACTGGAAGACAGTAGCGTCCCTGTCTTGTAGTTATGACATAATCCTGAAGATAAGTCCTGTAGGTAGGCGAATTAAGCAGCTTGTTAAGCTCTGAATGGATTCTGTCATTGGCAACAGCCTTGCTTCTTCGTATGCTTCTCAGGTTAGCGCTGGCATCATCACTGATTTCATCCTCGGAGATGATACATTTTTTAATCTGGGAATTAAGCGCGTCA
Source organism: Ruminococcus sp. CAG:382 (assembly GCA_963654395.1). Lineage (GTDB taxonomy): Bacteria > Bacillota > Clostridia > Lachnospirales > Lachnospiraceae > Lachnospira. Next base: position 25,983 of record CAVKBP010000010.1, on the reverse strand, counting down.
ACCGTTGCAAGATTTTCAAGCATTCCCGATATGGAATCCTCACGCTGCTCATAGTAATCCTTAACATGCTTTGCGCATGAAAGAATAGAGCTTATGTTAAGAAGCTCTGATATATTAAGGGAGCTTCCGACCTTGAGTCTTGCCACAGAAGCGCGTATATCCTTAGTCTGGCTGAAATCAACAGAACCCTTCTGGAAAATCCTTGAGAGTGCATCATTAGTCTCATCGAGACGCAGGTTGATGTCCGTTATATCAGTCATAGGCTTTAAATTACGAAGTATTTTCTTAGCATCATCACAGCAGGCATATGACACAAGCTGGTCGGTGATTTTATAAAATTCCAAAGTGGATAAAGATTTCTTATTCACGAAAGACCTCCAAAAACTAAATGCAATCTTTTCATACGCTATAAGTTTACAGCATTTAATGAAAAAAAACTATATTTAGCGGATAAATATTTACAGGTAAGTCATAGAATGTTCATAATCGTACTATAAACTATGCTATAATGTGATTGTAAATGAGTAATGATAAAAGTCTGCGGGAACAAAACAGCAGATAATAAAATTTAGGAAAGGAAAAACTGATACATCGAAATGGGAACGAAAGAAGAGGATAAGGAAAAGTATGACCTGTATACAGAAAAGGTAGTTCTTCATCCGGCAAGAAAGTATAAGTGGCTTATAAGAATAGGAAAACTGCTGCTCTTCGTTGCCTCAATAATGGCGGCTGCAACAGTGTTCATGGTATTTCTGTATCCTATGCTTCAGAAGAAGATAGATGAGAAGAATAAGGATAAAAATGTAATATATATCCAGAAGGATAATTATATATATGCAGATCCTGAGGCTTCTGAATCAGATATACTTACTGAAAGTGACCTGAAGGAAAATTACGAGGTCGCCATGTCAACATTAAGGGCTAAGGTTGATGATGTTAAGAAATGTCTGGTGGCGGTTGATATTGAAACGCCTGTGACGGATGTACCATCTGTCGAGAGCAGCCAGACAGAGGTGGCAGGGCTTATTGTGGCAGGACACAATTCAGAGTATCTTGTACTTACAAGTGCAGAGATTTTAAAGACTTCCAACAGCTTCATTGTAAAATTTGCAGATGATGTACAGGTAAAGGCAAATGTACTGTGCAGGGATGATGTGACAGGAATAGGTATACTTAGTGTGAGCAGCAGTGCGCTTACGAAGGATCAGAAGGATTCCATATCAGTAGCACAGCTTGATAATTCCTACATGGTTAATCAGGGCGACATTGTTATTGCAGCCGGTAAATTATACGAGACAGCCAAAGGTGTCGGATATGGCACAATAGCCGCAATGAAGACGGAATATGCCAAGGATACAGGCTTTGAAATATTTGAAACTAATATAACTGTGGCGGCTGGCGGCTTTGCTATTCTTTTCAATTCTGAAGGAAAGGTCGTAGGTATATCGAAGGCATCACAGGATACAACAGTGAAATTCATCGGAATATCTGACCTTAAGGGGCAGATTGAGACTATGATTAATCATCAGGCAGTGATGTACTGCGGAATTACCGGACAGAATGTAACGGATGAGCTTGCAGATAAATATAACCTTCCAAGCGGAGTGTATATCTCAGGAATTGACATTGATTCACCGGCATACGATGCAGGGCTGCAGGCAGGAGATGTAATTAGTGCAATTAATGGACAAAGTATTTTGACAATTCAGCAGTTTAGTGAGAAACTATATCAGTGCGCTAATGGAGATACTTTGACAGTGACAGCCAAAAGGCTTGGAAAAGATGGCTATTCTGATGTCGTATTTTCAATAAATGTGCAGCTAAAACAACTTAATTAACGAATTAACGGAGGCAGAAGAAAATTATGCGTTTTATAGAAACTCTTAAGGATGGCGAGAGAATTTCGGAGATATATCTGTGCAAATCTAAATCTATAGCACTTACTAAGACTGGCAAGGAATATGCCAATGTAATGCTTGCAGATAAGACAGGACAGATTGATTCTAAGATATGGGATCTTAATTCGGGCGGAGTTGCTGAATTTGATGTGAATGACTATGTTGCTGTAACAGGTCAGGTGACAAGCTATAACGGGGCATTGCAGTTTAAGATTGAGAGGGCAAGAATTGCCTCTGAAAATGAATATGTAGAAGCAGATTATGTACCTTCATCAAGATTTGATATTGAGGAAATGTTTACTGAATTGATGGAGTATGTAGACAGTGTTAAGAGCACATATATGAAGCAGTTGTTAAATGCGTTCTTTAAGGATGAAGCATTTGCAAAGAAATTCAAAGCCGTATCGGCAGCGAAGACTGTGCATCATGGATTCTCAGGCGGACTGTTAGAGCACAGCTTAAGCGTCACAAGATTATGCGACAAGATGAGCAGCAACTATGATTTCCTTAACAGGGATCTGCTTATAACCTGCGCCATGCTTCATGATGTTGGCAAGGTCAGGGAATTATCTGAATTTCCAAGGAATGATTACACTGACGAGGGCAATTTCTTAGGACATATCGTTATCGGATATGAGATGATTATGGATAAGGTTAAACAGATAGACGGATTTCCGGATATGCTTGCAATGCAGATTGGACACTGTATTCTTTCACATCATGGAGAGCTGGAGTACGGCTCACCTAAGAAACCGTCAATAGCAGAGGCTGTGGCATTATCTATGGCTGATAACATGGATGCAAAGCTTGAGACATTAAGAGAAGCGCTTGAAGCCAAGGATACTAACGACTGGCTTGGTTATAACAGATGGCTTGATTCTAATATAAGAAGGACAACTAATGAATTTTAAGAAGGATGATAAAGTAACATTTGTAATTGAAGATATAGGAACCGGAGGAGAGGGTATAGGCAGGGTTGACGGATATACCCTCTTTGTAAAGGACGCAATAATCGGGGATAAGATTGAGGCGAAGATTATTAAGGCTAAGAAAAATTACGGCTATGCAAGGCTTGAAAGGATTATCGAGGCTTCGCCTGACCGGGTGACTCCTGCCTGTCCTGTGGCAAGACAGTGCGGGGGCTGCCAGATTCAGCAGATGAGCTATGAGGCACAGCTTAGGTTTAAGGAAAAGCTTGTTGACGACAATCTTAAGCGGATAGGCAAGATAGAGGACTATGAATTTTTTCCGGTTATCGGAATGGAAGAGCCGTACAGATACAGAAATAAAGCGCAGTATCCGGTAGGAACTGACAGGGATGGTAATATTGTGATGGGCTTCTACGCTGGAAGGACTCACTCTATTATTCCATGTGCGGATTGTAAGATTGGTGCTGTCGAGAACCAGTATATTCTGGCTGTCATAAAGAGCTGGATGGAGCTTAACGGAGTGGCTTCATATGACGAAAAGACGGGCAGGGGGCTTGTGCGCCATGTCCTTATCAGGACGGGATTTCACACTGATGAGATAATGGTCTGCCTTGTTATCAATGGCACGAAGCTGTCTGATAAGTTAAAGGAATCGCTTGTAAGGCGGCTTACAGAGGTGTCTCTTGATTCAGATGTAAGCACTGACAAATGTATCAGATCTATTATGCTGAATTACAACACTGAGAACACTAATGTTATTCTTGGCAGACAGTGCGAGACTCTGTGGGGAAAAAGCTATATTGAGGATTATATCGGTGACATCAGATATCAGATATCACCGCTTTCATTTTTTCAGGTTAATCCGAGACAGACGGAGAAGCTGTATGGAAAGGCGCTTGAATATGCAGGTCTTACAGGCAGTGAGACTGTGTGGGATTTATACTGCGGAATAGGAACTATTTCACTATTCCTTGCAAAGAATGCAAGAAAGGTATATGGTGTCGAGATTGTTCCACAGGCTATAGAGGACGCAAGGAATAACGCGGCAATTAACGGAATTGATAACGCTGAATTCTTTGTTGGAAAGGCTGAGGAGGTTGTGCCTCATTTTTACGAAGAGATGGCGCGGCTGGCAGCAGACACATCTGCAAGCGAAGCACAGCGTGAAGAAGCAAGAAAGAGTATTACACCTGATGTTGTAGTCGTTGATCCTCCAAGAAAGGGCTGCGACGAGTCGCTTCTTGACACAATTGTTAAGATGTCGCCTGAGCGTATCGTGTATGTGAGCTGCGATTCGGCAACACTTGCACGCGACTTAGGGCTGCTTGCTGCTAAGGGGTACAGGACGGTCAAGGTGCAGCCGGTGGACCAGTTCTCGCATTGCGTGCATATAGAAAATGTGGTGTGTCTGGAGAGAATGAAGGGGAAAAAGGATTTTTCCGGCGGATAACCATTTTGTCAGGCAAAGGCATTGGTGCTGGTAGCAGAAGCAAACAAGAGAAAAAGGCTGTATTGTTCTTTATGAAAGCGAGTATGCTGATATTGGAATCTGATTATCAGCATCTTTGGAAATCAGGAACACCGTTTCACAATACAGGAAATTATGAAACTGATGCACCTGAGAAACTTTTCTGAAACTGATGCACCTGAGAAACTTTTCTTGTAAAATACATTTGCAGACATTATAATTATCTGTATCAATTCCCAAAAGGATAGGAGGTATCTTACATGAGTGAACATAATGATACAAAGCTTTACAAGCAGTGTAACATGCCGCTTTTAATTGCCGCAACAATCATATTCTTAATATCAATGTCTGGTGTAAATATTAATAAAAATATGCCATCTTATACCGCGGATTTAATAAAAGACGCCGGACTTTCTTCTGCGGTTTCCGGCAGATACATGGACACAGTTATTGACACTCTGCCATCAAGCTGGCAGGCAGGTATGGAAGTTTCGGAATACAACAAGCTGCTCTCTGACATACAGAATTCTATCCAGGATTCATCAGCCATAGACAGTATTGCCAGAAAATATGCGGATGCACTCACCAAAGGACTTCGTGATAACAAAGCATTTGACGAAATTGATGTTAATATTGATGACGAGCTTTCTGCTCTTGCAGCAATAGCATATGACGGTATCACAGATAACCAAAGCCTCTCTGATGACCTGAAAAATAGGATTACATTATCCCTCACACTCGACGAAAAATCAGCGCAGAATGCTATTAACGGTTACGCTTCTGGTATGTATAACGACCTGCAGAACCATGCTTCTGGTCTTGCAGGAATATATCAGATAATTTCATCGAAGGCATTTTTAGTAATAATGCTTTTATTACTTGCATTATCGCTTATATTATTATTCTCCGCGCCATTATCAGTAAGCAGAATCTATCTGCCTGCAGTATTTATCGTATATGGCGCACTGGAATTTACTACATTTAATGTATTTTTAAACAAGGCGGCAAGATTAATCAGCAACAGGATTCTTGGGCGTACAGCTTATCTTAATCTGAAATATGCCAACATAGATTTAATAATCTGTGTTTTAATTGGCATTGTCCTTGCAATAATAATGAATACCGTATTTGGAATAATGAAGCGTAAAGCATAAAAAGGGCGTGTGAAAAAACGAAAGTTTTTTCGCACGCTCTTTTTGAATAACCACTGGCTGTTTCTAATCTATTCTTTAAAACCATTCTGATTATAGAAAATTTGATAGAAAATCCACATCAATTTAAGGCGGGTTAATGTGAATTATCTCATGCCACCGCCCTGATTATTCATGTCAGGGGCGTTGCCACTGTTCTGACCATTCACGCCAGATGAGTTACCGCTGTTGCCACCGTTCTGTCCGCCCATGCCTGATGAGCCGCCACCGTTCTGACTGCCGTCGAAGCCGCTGGTGCCGGAGGTTCCCATTGTGCCGGATTCCTGAGTCCAGCTTGCTACCGAGTCAGAACCTCTGTAGAGTGTGTAGCTTGTGCCTGTTGTAAGTGTGTCAGAGCATATCCATCCATTGCTGTATGAACCGTCAACAGTGAAGCTTATTACCTCGTTGCCAGAAGAATCCTTAAGTGAGTAGCTTCCAGAGCTGAAGGATACTGAATTTAATATATAAGCATTTGCAGAGTTGACAGGAGTTTCGCAGATACCGCCGAGGGCAACGCATGTGCCGCCTGTTATTGTAACTGTGCCATCCACATCAATTGAGCCGGATACATTACCGGAAGAGCTGCCGCCCTTGACTAATACAAATCCACCAGTCTGTACATAGTTTCCGTTAGAATCAATACCGTCAGTATCACCGGATGCTGTTGTGACATCTATATAGCCACCATTTACATTGATGATAGGAGTAGTTGTTCCGTCACCTGTGCAGGCGTTGATGCCATCATCAGTAGCGTATACATATATCTTGCCGCCATTTAAGTTGATAGTCATAGCTTCAAGTCCTTCGTATGAAGTTACAACATTAATATAACCATCATTGACATCAAGCTGCTTGTCAGCATGCATACCGTCATCACCGGAAGAAATAGTAATTGTTCCGCCATTGATAACAATAGTTCCCTTGCCATCCTCACCAGTCTCAAGTACGCCTGAATCAGAGTTGGCATGTATGCCGTCATCAGTTGAGCTTATGTTGATTGTAAAGCCGGAAATAGTTATCTCGCTGTCAGCCTTGATGCCCTTAGTTGAGTAAGACTGTCCTGAAGAATTACCGGATTCGTTAGTGTCTCCCGGCATTCCCGGACGGTCACCACCCCTGCCGCCGCTAGACATATTATTGCCAGAGCTGCTGTTCATGTCAGGAGCGCCGCCACCCATGTTGCCAGAGCCGCTGTTCATGTCGGGAGCGCTGCCACCACCCATGCTGCCGCCAGGTGCATTGTTGATAGTGTCAGATGCTGCTGTATAAGAAACAGCGTTGGCAGAATCAGTATTACTTACTGTGTAAGAAACAGTGCTGGCAGAATCGGTATTACTAGCTGTGTAAGAGACAGTGTTGGCAGAATCGGTATTACTAGCTGTGTAAGAAACAGTGTTAGCGGAAGCAGTCTTATTGGTTGTAGTGCCTGTGTTTGAGGTTGTTCCAGAAGAGCTGCCAGATGTTGTAACTTCCTCGCTATATTCAGAATAAGTATCTGTATAAATGTTTAAGTTACCCTCACCTGATATATCCACACCATAAGCTGCGTCGATACCATCACAGGCAGCATAAATGTCGATATTACCGCCAGTGATTGTGACGATTCCCTTCTGGCTGCCTTTGTTAGAAAGACTGCTGTTAGAGGTCTTGATGCCATCGCCTTTGGTAGAAATAGCAATTATATTTCCTGATTCGATATCAACGGCGTCGTTGCCTTTGATTGCGTTATTCACAGCAGTAACCTTAACAATAACATTTTTAATAGAAAGGTCGTCCTTGCTCTGGATACCATTGTTGTAATTAGCTGTTACAACTAAAGCGCCCTTGCCGACAAGCTTTAAGTCGCATGTCGCGTAGATTGCTGCGTTGCCGGCATCGTCAGAAGAATCCTCAGTTGCCTCAGCACGATTGTCAATAACCTCGTTAAATGTGTTTTCTTCGGATTTAATCTTAACCTCGGAAGCGTTCTTCACATATATAGGTGAACCGCTTGAGCAGGTGATAGATGTTCCGTTTAATATAATAGTAACTTCGTCCTCATCACCGGCATCGACGATAAGCTGTCCCTCTGAAAGAAGTCCGGTTACAGTATATTCACCAGCCTTGGTTATTGTGTAAACAGAACCAGACTGAGTAATTCCGTCTGATGTATCAGATGTCACAGAGAAGCTTCCTGTGATGGCTGTTCTGTAATTTTCAGCATCATCTGCATTTGTTACATCTGCGTCAGCTTTGGTAATGCTTGAAGTTATGGTAGTCTGGCTGCCTGAAGCAGTAGTTGTTGTAGTAGTTGAATTCTTAGAACAGCCGGCAGTCATAAGACACATAGCAAGAATAACAGCGGCTGCACAATTCCTTTTAATTTTGTTAAGTTTAATCATAGTCATCTCTCCATTTCTTTAGTGTTTGTTAATTGATTGTCTATAGTTTATGTGGAAAATTTGACTAAAATATGGTGTGAGTGCGAATATTTTGTGTCCTGATTAATATTGTGTATATGACGCGCCTGCTTTCTGCAAACCACGCTTACCTCATATTATTATAAATGTTCTGGATAAATCACAGAATTTTCACAATTGGGCTATTGACTTAAAGTCAGGTTTAACCATTATATTTGAATAGCAGTACAGATATATAACTTTGAAGATTTGTCTGGCGGGTACAGCGTTTCAAAAATAACTATCCCCAAAACGCAGAATGTTTTTTGGTATGTGCAGTAAGAAAAACAGGCAGGTCATTGGGATAGTTATTTAGAAATCGCTGTACTAGATACGAAATTGGTTCAGAACAGTTGCTTTAACTTAGTCATATTCAGCTTAAAGTTGAATATAGTGAAATGATATCGGACAGGAGGCAGGGATTTATTTGGCGGATACGCCACACCGACAAAATACGAAGCATTCTGGAGGCTGGCTCTGAACAGTTACGACTATATTAATAACGAAAAGGTGTGGGGATATATTACTTGCTAGAGGAGAAATTTCTACTTATAATTGATTCAGCACATTTGAATCAGGAGAAAAGAAAATGGAAAAGAACCTTACAACAGGAAGTGTATTTAAGACGATTGTATATTTTGCGCTGCCATATCTGCTGTCGTATTTCTTACAGACTTTATATGGAATGGCGGATTTATTCATAACGGGGCAGTTCTGCGGCGTTGATTCAATAACGGCTGTGTCTAACGGAAGCCAGGTAATGCATATGCTGACGGTAATTATTGTTGGACTTGCAATGGGAACTACGGTTGTTATCGGAAGGGCAGTCGGTGCAGGCGATACCCAGAATGCAGGCATTGCAACCGGTAATACGATAACGCTTTTTATGGGTGTATCGGTTGTGCTTACAGTTGTTCTTCTAGCACTTGTAAAACCGATTGTCAGTCTGATTGCAATTCCGGAAGAAGCTGTCAGTGGTACGATTGCGTACCTGATAATATGCTTTATCGGAATACCATTTATAACAGCTTACAATATAATAAGTTCAATATTCAGGGGGATGGGCGATTCCAAGAGTCCGATGTACTTTATTGCGGTTGCATGTGCAGCCAATATTGCACTGGATTATCTTTTTATCGGGGCTTGTGGTTTAGGTCCAGCCGGAGCTGCACTTGGAACAACACTTGCCCAGACAATTAGTGTAATAGTATCGTTAATTGCTATCAGAGTGAAAAAGACAGGGATACATTTGTCAGCAGCTTCTTTAAGACCGAAGCGCAGTGTAATGGGCGAGATATTAAAGGTCGGAATTCCGGTTGCGGTACAGGACGGATGTATACAGGTCGCGTTCATAATAATAACGATGATTGCCAACCACAGAGGACTTGATACATCGGCAGCAGTCGGTATCGTTGAAAAAATGATTAGCGCAATTTTCATTATTCCATCGTCTATGCTTGCGACAGTTTCGGCGCTTTCAGCCCAGAATATAGGCGCAGGAAAGCACGACCGCGCGGCGCTGACACTGAAATATGCAACATTTATAACATGCGCATATGGAATAGTAATGGCAGTAGTTATGCAGTTCATCGCAGCCGGACTTATCGGGCTGTTCACTTCCGATGCAAATGTGGTATTGCTCGGAACGCAGTATATGAGAAGCTACATAATTGACACAGTGTTCGCAGGCGTGCATTTCAGCTTCAGCGGATATTTTGCGGCTTATGGCAAGTCGTATATTGGCTTCCTGCATAACATAATTTCAATCACACTGGTGAGAGTCCCGGGCTCTTATCTTGCTTCAAAGCTTTTCCCAGCCACGCTGTTCCCGATGGGACTCGCCGCTCCGGCAGGTTCTGCATTATCGGTTGTGATATGCGTTGTGGCATTCGTGTATCTAAAGAGGAGAGGGAAACTGGGAGAATATTAGACAGGAATAATAGAATAAGTAATGATAAGAGAAAGTAATTAACTGAATATTTGCTAAGAGGGATGGGCTTTGCTGGTTGATTGGACTGGCTGGTCTGGATTGGCGGATTGCTTTGCAACCCGCCTTTTTGCGCGGTGGAAATCAGAAAAAACAGATAAAATGGTCTTAATTTAATAAGTCACTAACAAAATTAATAGCAGCTTTGAAAAATCTCAATATCGTGATATTATAATGAAATGGTCGGAGACAGATTCAAAAAATAAAATAACAAAAAGTAAAATAACAAAACTGATAATTATAACTAAGAATACAAGGAGGCTGACAGAAAGAATTTATGTATCACAAGAAGTTAGAGGCTGATATCAGATGTCCATTAGAATATGGGCTTGAGGTATTTGGCGGCAAGTGGAAATCAAGAATTATATGTGTTCTTGCGGAGAAGAAGACATTAAGATATAGCGAGTTAAGGACAGAGATGATTAATATTACGGACGCGGTGTTATCGACTACCTTGAAAGCGCTGATTGCAGACGATATTGTTTCGAGAAAATCATATGACGAGATTCCGCCGAGAGTTGAATATTCGCTTACTGAAAAGGGATGGTCTGTAATGCCGATATTGCAGAGTATATGTGACTGGTCGGGCGCATTTTACAAGAAAGAAAGCGACAAGAAGATGAGCAAATGCATGACTTGCGACCACAAGTAGAACTGGCTTGTGAAAATGCTATCTTTTCAAATTAACATTTTTTGTGTAAAATATTATACGGAACTGTCTAAGAGAATAGCGAAAAGCGGAAATGGAGAGGGATTTGAGCAGATTAACGATTATAACTAAGGACAAGGCTCAGGTTACAATGGAGTCTTTATATCAGGATTTGGAAAGAAGAATAGTAGCCAGTCCACCGGGATTGTGTACTATCGACCTTACGAGGTCATTTATTAAAATGTGTCTTGCACAGTCATGCGGCAAATGTGTACCATGCAGGGTAGGACTCAGGCAGCTTGCAAGACTTTTTGATGATGTGCTTGATGGCAATGCGACAGAGGAAACGCTTGATGTCATCAGGCTTACAGCAGAGGGAATCTATTATTCTGCTGATTGTGCCATTGGATATGAGGCAGCCAAGCTTGTGTTAAAATGTATAGATGGATGCGGGGATGATTTCAGGTCACATATTGAGAGAGGCTTCTGTTCATGTAACAGTAACCAGCCGGTTGCATGTGTGAAATCATGTCCGGCAGGAGTGGATATTCCGGGATACATAGCACTTGTGCATGAAAAAAGATATGCGGATGCAGTGCGTCTTATCAGGAGAGATAATCCAATGCCTACAACATGCGCTTATATATGTGAGCATCCATGCGAGAACAGATGTAAAAGAACACTTATCGATGCACCAGTCAACATCAGAGGTCTTAAGAAAATGGCAGTTGATAATGCAGGTGATGTGCCAGTTCCAAAGTGTAACGAGCCGACAGGCAAGAAGGTAGCAATTATCGGAGGAGGACCTGGTGGTCTTAGTGCAGCATATTATCTTGCACTCATGGGACATAAGGTCACTATATTTGAACAGAGAAAACAGCTTGGAGGAATGTTACGATATGGTATTCCGAATTACAGACTTCCAAGAAAGAAGCTGGATGCCGAGATTGCTTCAATCCTGTCTACAGGAATAGAAGTAAGGAAGAACATAAGCGTAGGAACAGATATTACGATTGAAGACATTCATAACGAATTCGATGCTGCCTACATTTCAATCGGTGCACATGCAGACAAGAAGATTGGAATTGACGGTGAGGACGCTAAGACTGGCGTAACATCAGCAGTAGAAATGCTTCGTGCAATCGGTGATGACGAGATGCCTGACTATACAGGTAAACGCGTTGTTGTTATCGGCGGTGGAAATGTGGCAATGGATGTTGCCCGTTCTTCAGTAAGATTAGGTGCTGAAAAGGTCAGCATTGTATATAGAAGAAGAAAGGCTGATATGACGGCGCTTCCGGAAGAGGTTGAAGGCGCAGAGGCAGAGGGCTGTGATGTGCTTGAGCTTATGTCACCGGTAAGAATTGAAAAGGATGAAAATGACGCAGCGGTCGGCTTATGGGTTCAGCCACAGATGATAAGTAAAATAAAGGGCGGCAGACCGTCACCTAAGACAGCAGCCAAGGACGAGGTGCTTATTCCTTGTGACCTTATTGTAGTTGCCATCGGACAGGGTATCGAGACAAGATACTTCGAGGAGCATGGTGTTACAGTTAAGAGAGGAACAATTGAGGCACTTGCCACAAGTGAGCTTAAGGAGCATAAGGGCGTATTTGCAGGTGGAGACTGTGTAACAGGTCCGGCGACAGTTATCAGGGCGATAGCGGCAGGAAAGGTTGCAGCAGCCAATATTGATGAATATCTTGGATTCAACCATGAAATAACTACAGATGTAGAGATACCGTATGCCGGATATGAGGACAAGATTCCTTGCGGGCGTGTTGAAGTTGCATTAAGAGATGCGGCAGACAGAAAGAAAGACTTTGAACCTATCGAGTATGGATTTTCATGTGAGGAAGCGTGTCAGGAATCAGGACGCTGCTTAAGATGTGATCATTTTGGTTTCGGTTCATTCAGAGGAGGCAGAGAAGAACAATGGTAAATTTAACAATTAACGGCAGGGCTGTATCGGTGAAAGAGGGAACTACCATTCTTGAGGCTGCCAGAACTATAGGTGAGACAATACCTACACTCTGTTTTCTTAAGGGAGTCAATGAAATCGGCGCATGCCGCGTGTGCGTTGTTGAGGTAGAGGGTACAGACAGATGTGTTACAGCATGTAATAACTTCGTGGAAGAGGGCATGGTTGTCCACACGAATTCAAGAAAGGTGCGTACTACAAGAAAGACCAATGTCAAGCTTATCCTTTCACAGCATGATTACAAATGTGGCACCTGTATAAGAAGCGGTAACTGTGAACTGCAGTCTATCGCCAACGAGCTTAACATTTCTGAGATGCCATATGATTCAATCCTGGAAAAGGATAAATGGGATAAGACATTTCCACTTATAAGAGAAGCCCAGAAATGTATCAAATGTATGCGTTGTGTACAGGTGTGCGACCATATTCAGGAAATGCACATTTGGGATGTTGTAAATACTGGTTCGCGTACAACTGTAAATGTGCGTGCCAATAAGAATATTGCTGAAACAGCTTGTACACTCTGCGGTCAGTGCGTAAGCAACTGTCCTGTAGGTGCGCTTACGGAAAGGGATGATGTCGGAATCGTGCTTGATGCGGTTGAAAATGAGGACATCATCACTGTAGTACAGGTAGCGCCTGCGGTAAGGACTGCATGGGGCGAGGGCTTTGGTGTATCTAAGGAATTCGCAACGGCACAGAGACTTGTTGCCGGACTTAGAAGGATAGGATTCGACTATATATTTGACACAACATTTGCAGCAGACATGACGATTATGGAGGAAGGAAGCGAGTTCCTTGAAAGATTACCGGAAATCAAGGAGTCAGGACTTCCAATGTTCACATCATGCTGTCCGGGCTGGGTTAAATTCATGAAGAGCCAGTATCCGGAGCTGGCAGACAGGCTTTCAACAGCAAAGTCACCACAGCAGATGTTTGGTGCAGTCACTAAGTCGTATTATGCCAAGAAGCTGGGAGTTGAACCAGAGAAGATATTCTGTGTGTCAATCATGCCATGTATTGCCAAGAAGGACGAATGTACATGGGATGGCGGCAAGGATGTGGATGCAGTTCTTACAACGCGAGAAGTTGAGAGAATGTTCAAATCATTTTTCATAAGACCGGAGGAGCTTGGCGAGGAAGAGTTCGATAATCCTTTGGGAGAGGGAACCGGAGCCGGCGTTATATTCGGTGCAACAGGTGGTGTTATGGAGGCTGCGCTAAGAAGCGCATATTACCTTGTGACAGGAAAGAATCCTGATGCGGACGCATTCCAGTCAGTGAGAGGTCTTGAGGGCTGGAAGGAAGCTGCCTTTGACCTTAACGGAACTAGTATAAATGTTGCTGTTGCCAGCGGACTTGGCAACACACGGCATCTTATGAATGCGATAAAGAGGGGCGATGTCCACTATGATTTCGTTGAAATCATGTCATGTCCGGGCGGATGTATCAACGGCGGAGGACAGCCTTATAAGGAAGATGTGCAGATGGTCGAGGCGCGCCGTCATGTGCTGTATGGACTTGACAAGCATGACAATATCAGGTTCTCGCATGAAAATCCTTCTGTCAAGCAGTGCTATGAGGAGTATTTTGAGAAGCCGCTGTCGCATCTGGCGCATGAGATACTGCATGTAAATTAAAATTGTTTTTACATCTGGCGGCATGTAACTGTAACTGTTCAGAGCCAACCTCCAAAATGTTTCGCATTCGAAAGGCTGGTTCTGAACAGTTACTATTTTATATAAAGCATTTTATAAAATTTTAAGTAGCGTGTATGCTGATTAGATGTTAATATATTATATGTAACCCGAAACTGATATTTTAAGAGCGAAGGGAGATTTTTTATTGAAGGCTGGAATATTAAAGACACAATTTAGTTACAGGAACACAGTTATTAAAGAAAAGATGAAGGAGAAGACAAAGGAGTCAGTCAGTGCGGTTGTACCGATTATGCTTATTGTGCTGTTTCTTAGTTTTACGGTAGCGCCTCTTTCACCAAGTATACTTGTTGAATTCATTATTGGAGCCGTGCTGGTTATTATTGGCATGGTGTTTTTTTCTTTAGGGGCAGAATTGTCCATGACACCAATGGGCGAAAGAGTTGGTGGAAGCATGTTAAGGACGAAGAAGCTATGGGTGATTATAGCAGTCGGATTCATTCTTGGTGTTATAATTACTGTTTCAGAGCCGGATCTGCAGGTGCTTGCAGGACAGGTTGCATCGGTTCCTAACATGGTGCTTATACTGGCTGTAGCAGCCGGAGTAGGTGTATTTCTTGTGATTGCACTTTTAAGAATATTGTTCGGAATACCTCTTGCACCGCTGCTTCTGGTGTTTTATGCGATTGTTTTCGTACTCGCGATGTTCGTACCAAAGGACTTTCTTGCAGTTGCATTTGATTCAGGAGGAGTAACAACAGGTCCTATGACAGTACCATTTATAATGGCGCTGGGTGTTGGTATTTCTTCTATCCGAAACGATAAGCATGCAGGCAATGACAGCTTTGGTCTTGTATCATTATGTTCAATTGGACCGATTCTTGCAGTATTAATTCTTGGACTTCTTTTCAGTACTGAAGGGAATTATACTTCATCGGCAATCACAGATGTAAGCAATTCGGTTGAGCTTGGAAGGCTGTTTTTATATGAGATACCGGAATACATGAAAGAGATAGCAATGTCACTGCTTCCGATTGTAGTATTCTTCGCGGTATTTCAGATATTTACACCGAAGATGAATAACAAATCTCTTACGAAGATATGCGTAGGACTTGTATATACATATGTCGGACTTGTACTTTTCCTGACCGGCGCTAATGTAGGATTTATTCCGGCAGGTAATTATCTTGGTTCAGTACTTGCCACATTATCTTACAAATGGATTATCGTTCCTATAGGCATGATAATAGGTTATTTTATCGTTAAGGCTGAACCGGCTGTTTATGTGCTTATGCACCAGGTAGAGGAGCTGACATCAGGAAGTATCTCGGGAAAATCAATGCAGAGATGTCTTTCTATCGGTGTTGCGGTATCAGTAGGTCTTTCTATGATAAGGGTACTGACCGGAATATCAATATTGTATTTTATCGTTCCTGGTTATGGAATTGCACTGTTACTTACACTTTTTGTTCCAAAGATATTTACTGCCATAGCATTTGACTCGGGTGGAGTTGCATCAGGTCCGATGACAGCTACATTTTTACTGCCGCTGGCACAGGGAGTATGTCTGGCAGTGGGCGGCAATATCGTAACGGATGCCTTCGGAGTTGTTGCGATGGTTGCCATGACACCTCTTATAACATTACAGATTCTGGGTGTTATATATAAAATTAAAGACAGCAGGAAAGAAAATGCGCCACAGACAGTTACGACTGTTGTTGATATGTTTGCAGAGCTTTCAGATGATGCGATTATTGAATTATAGAGGTAGATGTGTATGAGTGAAGTATATGTAATGGTAACGATATGCAGTAGAAAGAATATGCAGCGCTTTGTTGCATGTTATAAGGAATATAATGTGGAAGCGGCTAATATATCGTTTGGCCGCGGAACAGCCTCGGGCAATGTGCTGGATTTATTAGGGCTTGAGGATGATGAGAAGGGTATCCATATGGCGCTTGTTACAGGGGATACCTGGAAAAATGTAAAGAAGGGGCTTCAGAGCAAGCTAAGAATTGATGTTCCGGGAACTGGAATAGCATTTATAATACCATTAAGCAGTATCGGCGGTAAGCGTGAGCTGGGATTCTTAATTGACGGGCAGGAGTATAAGAAAGGAGATGAGAGTACATTGAAGGACACAAAACATGAGCTTATTATTGCGATAGCTAATTATGGATATAATACACAGGTGATGAAGGCAGCGGAAGAAGGCGGTGCGACAGGTGGAACCGTACTCCATGGAAAAGGTGTTGGAATTAAGCGTGCAGAGAAGTTTCTTGGTGTTTCGCTTGTCTCTGAGAAAGAGATTATTATTATTGTTGCAAAGTCCGCACAGAAAAATGCAATTATGCGTGCTATAATGGACAAGGCAGGCGTAGACAGCAAGGCGGGAACTATTGTATTCTCACTTCCTGTCACAAGCACTGCGGGTCTGCGTATTCTTGAGGATTCGCAGGATGAAGGGAACGATAATGAAGACGATAATAGATTACCAGAATGATGAAAGAAAAAAGGTTCTTCTTGATGTAAGGGATAAGCAGGAGTATGAGAAAGAAACTTATCCGGGTGCCAAGAACTGGTACTGGGAGGAGCTGGTTAAGGTGCTTGAAGAGGCACCTTCGGAGTTCACAGGGCAATTTGATAAGAATATTCCTATATATCTTCTGTGTTATACCGGTCTGCACAGTGATGATCTGGCAGATATTCTTGAAGAAATGGGATATGAGGTCTACAGTCTGTATGGCGGCTGGGGCGCTTATATGAAATGGAAGTTTGAGAATTATGTTAAGGAAGCACAGGCTGGGAATGAGCTTACAGGAGAAGAAAGAGTTAAGGAAATTGAGCGCAGCATAGTAAAGAAGTTCAGAAAGCCTATATGGAGAAAGTTCACACAGGCACTTAACGAATATGACCTTATACAGGACGGAGATAAGATTGCTGTATGTATATCGGGTGGTAAGGATTCCATGCTTATGGCGAAGCTTTTTCAGGAGCTTAAGAAGCATGGAAGAAATAATTTTGAACTTGTGTTCTTAGTTATGAATCCGGGCTACAATGATATTAATTATCAGGTTATTCTTAATAACGCAAAGATACTTGATATTCCGATAACTGTATTTAAGTCGGAGATATTCGATACTGTTGCAGACATAGAGGAGTCGCCATGTTATCTGTGTGCCCGCATGAGAAGAGGGTATCTGTACAGCAAGGCTAAAGAGCTGGGCTGCAATAAGATTGCGTTAGGACATCATTATGATGATGTTATCGAGACTATTCTTATGGGTATGCTGTATGGCGCACAGATTCAGACTATGATGCCTAAGCTTCACAGTACTAATTTCGAGGGCATGGAGCTTATCAGACCGTTATATCTTATAAGAGAAGCAGATATTATTCACTGGCGTGACTATAACGGGCTTGCTTTCATACAGTGTGCATGCAGGCTTACAGAAAGCTGCGCTTCATGCGGCGGAACAGAAAAGGGTTCCAAGAGAGGTGAAATCAAGCAGCTTATCAGGGAGCTGACTAAGGTAAGCCCTTATATTGAAAAGAATATTTTCAGAAGTGTCGAAAATGTTAATCTTGATACGGTTATTGCGTATAAGCAGTATGGTGTGAAGCATAGTTTTCTTGAAAGATATGAGGAAATGGGCAGGCGCAATGGTGCTTCAGGCAATCATACAGCAGATAATAAGGAGATGGAATAATATGTCATCACAGTATAATTGCGATTATTGCAACAATCTTGTATATGATGAGGAGACTGAAGGCTATGTATGTGATGTTGATATGGATGAGGATGATTATGCAAGGCTTTTAAGCTCGTCATACAAGCAGTGTCCATATTATCAGAGCAATGACGAATATAAGATAGTGCGTCATCAGATGTAAGCAGATTGATTACATGTATATGAATTACATGCAGGATTTGTGATTGCGCACAAATCTGAGATTCAGGCAGGAATGGAGGATATTAATGAATAAGATAGCAAGCTTTACAGTGAATCATCTTGATTTGCTGACAGGTATTTATGTGTCAAGAAAGGACTATATTGGTGATGTATGTCTTACGACATTTGATTTAAGATTCACAAGACCTAACGAAGAACCGCCGATGGATACTCCAGGTATTCATTCAATTGAGCATATGGTTGCTACTTTCTTGAGAAATCATGAGCAGTGGGCTGAGAAGACGATATATTTCGGACCTATGGGCTGCAGGACAGGATTTTATGTTATCTTTGAAGGAGATTTAAAGTCAGAGGATATTATCGGAGTATTGAGGGAAGCAGCGGATTATGTGCTGGGGTATGATGATAATACGCCGATTCCGGGATATTCACCTAGAGACTGTGGCAATTATCTTGATAATAACCTTAAGCTGGCGAAGATATATATGAAGAAGTTTAAGGAGGAGGTTCTGGACGAGCCGCGCGAGGAGAGGTTGAGGTATCCTGTGTAGGGTGTGTGGAGTGTGTAGGTTGTGGCCAGTGTGGGGGTATCGGGCTGCGGCTTTCATGATTACTGCGCTTAGCAGGAGTTAATGCCGCCATAGACAGAGTTTTTTACAGCGTGCAAAAGCAAACGCACTTCGTTT
>CAVKBP010000010.1:0-6996 GCA_963654395.1 Ruminococcus sp. CAG:382 | reverse complement strand
TCAGGGGAAGTGATGTGGTAAGGTGGTTGCGGCAGACCAGAATCGGCTGCGCCTGCTGGTCAGGTGATGTGGTGTGAGAAGGTGGTTGTGGTTGACCAGAATCGGCTGCGCCTGCTGGTCAGGGGAGTGGTGTGAGATTGTGGTTGATTATAATCAGATGTGGGTGTAGCTGTCTGATTCCATAAAAGATAGCCGGAAAACAGATTTTGTTTGTCTGTTTTCCGGCTGTTTTTTATGTGAGTGAATGATTTCACTTATTATTGTTTTATACCTCGAATAATAATTCGCTGTAGCTTGGGAATGGCCAGAATTCTTTATCTACTACCATTTCTGCCTTATCTGCTGGCGCTCTTAATTCGTCCATTGCGGCTTTTACTGTATCTCTGAAGTATTCTGCCTGTTCTTTGCCTTCTAATGTTGCTGCTGTAGCAACTGTTTCAGCAAGCTTTGCTGAAGCTGCTTTCATGTCTTTTAAGTAGCCAGAAACTTCTGCAAGTAAGTCTGCCTGTACTGAAGCGTCTGCGCCAGCTTCTTTAACTGAAAGTACTGAGTTGGCAAGCTCTGTTGTGTATGAGATAACTGCAGGAATGATTTCCTTGCCAGCCATATCTATCATTGTCTTAGCTTCGATGTTGATTGCCTTTGAGTATGCTTCATACTTGATTTCGGCTCTTGACTTTAATTCTGCTTCTGTGAATACACCGAATTCCTCGAACATCTTAACTGTTTCAGGCTTAACAAGTGAACCAACAGCCTCAACCATAGATTTGATGTTAGGAAGACCTCTTCTCTCAGCCTCTGCAACCCATTCATCTGAGTAGCCGTTACCGTTGAATACAACTCTGTGATGTTCTGTGAAGAGCTTCTTAATCATGTCATGGACAGCCATCTGCATGTCTTCAGCACCCTCTAATTCATCAGCGATTTCCTTGAAGCTTTCTGCAACGATTGTATTAAGAACAACATTTGCAGGAGCGATTGAATCTGAAGAACCAACCATACGGAATTCAAACTTATTACCTGTGAATGCGAATGGAGATGTTCTGTTTCTGTCTGTAGCGTCCTTATTAAGGTCTGGAAGAGCAGAAGCACCTGTCTTTAACTTACCCTTCTGGATAGAGCTTGTAGCATCTCCCTTGTCGATTAACTGCATAACTACATCTTCAAGCTGCTCGCCGAGGAACATTGAGATGATAGCTGGAGGTGCCTCATTAGCACCAAGTCTGTGGTCGTTACCAACATCAGATGCAGACTCACGGAGAAGGTCAGCGTGTGTATCAACAGCCTTCATAATTGCACCAAGTACAAGAAGGAACTGGAAGTTTTCATGTGGTGTCTTACCTGGATCAAGCATGTTGATTCCATCATCAGTTGTGATAGACCAGTTGTTGTGCTTACCAGAACCGTTAACACCAGCAAATGGCTTCTCATGGAGAAGGCATACAAGACCATGTCTGTAAGCAACCTTCTTCATAACCTCCATCATAAGCTGGTTGTTATCAGTTGCAATATTAACCTGTGCATAGATAGGAGCTAACTCGTGCTGTGCAGGAGCAACCTCGTTATGCTGTGTCTTTGCAGATACACCAAGCTTCCATAATTCTTCGTTGACATCCTTCATGAAAGCTGCAATTCTTTCACGGATAGAACCAAAGTAATGATCATCAAGTTCCTGACCCTTAGGAGGCATAGCTCCGAATAAAGTACGGCCAGAGAAGATAAGATCCTTTCTCTGTAAATATTTTTCTCTGTCTACAATGAAGTATTCCTGCTCAGCACCAACTGAAGGAGCAACCTTCTTAGATGTTGTATTTCCTAAAAGTCTTAAAATACGGAGAGCCTGCTCGTTGATTGCATCCATTGAACGAAGTAATGGAGTCTTCTGGTCGAGAGCCTCGCCTGTGTATGAGCAGAATGCTGTAGGGATACAAAGTGTAGCACCCTGAGCACCTTCGCGTACAAATGCAGGAGATGTGCAATCCCATGCTGTATATCCTCTGGCTTCGAATGTTGCACGAAGACCACCTGAAGGGAATGATGAAGCATCAGGCTCACCCTTAATAAGTTCCTTGCCTGAGAATTCCATAAGCACCTTTCCATTTTCCTTAGGTGCTGAAATAAATGAATCATGCTTCTCAGCAGTAGTTCCTGTTAAAGGCTGGAACCAATGTGTGTAATGAGTTGCGCCTTTCTCGATAGCCCAGTCTTTCATAGCATTAGCGATTACATCAGCATCTGCTAAGGATAATTCCTGCACACCTTCCATTGCTAATTTAAGGTTTTTGTAAACGTTCTTAGGTAAACGCTCTTTCATAACTGTGTCATTAAACACATTCTCGCCGAAGATGTCAGCTACATTGAATCTTTCACTCATAACTTTCTCATCCTTCCTTTTCTTATTCTTATCTTTTTATTAGTAAAACTAAAAAATGGCGTCCAAGTATATACTTATACAAATATATAAATGGAACGCCTTTGTTCTACCTTATTTAATTAGTGACAGCAAACTGTCTTTAAATAAAATAACTCAAATTATGTGATTTTGCAAGTACTTTTTTAAAAAAATTTAAAAAATTAAGTCTGCATGAAATCTGAGTGTTAAATTGCTTACTCCGAAACGGATGAAGCTGCTTCAGAAAATGTTCCATTATCATCTAACTTAGATTCTCCAATATATGTGCCGGATACGATAAGCCGCTGCTTGGAATTATTAGTGCAGGTTGAAAATGTAACTACCTGGGTTGTGTCAGAGACATCTACTCCAGTGTTATATAATGATTCAGCCTGGACATTCTTTGCGTATTCGCGGAGTCCGGTAAGCGTATTGAAATTAAATGTATATGTATCACTTACAGGATCGGTAATATATACTGTGAAAATCTTGTACTTACGGATTACATCTTCTGTGTAAATGTAAAATACATCATTGCCCTCTGTCTGATAAAAGGAAGGCGTCTCATACTTTGAAAGAGTACCAAACATGGCACCGGAATTCATATTATGTCCATATATAATAACATGGCTGGACTGTAATTTGTCTGTGATTCTGTAATCCTCAAACAGACATCCATTACCATTGTAGGTCTTATCAAATGTATGTGTCAGATAAAAATCATTATCGGTTGTCTGGGCAATAGGAAGCCTAATGTCAACCGATGGTACATAAAGAAAGCCAAGACCATCAGAATTAATATCCAGCAGAGCTTTATGATTGTAGACAAAAGGAATTGTTACCTCCTGGTCGTCTTCTCCAATTGGAATATTAACAGGCGTATCTTCAAGAACATTTCCCTCAATGTTATTATAGATATCATTGCCTTTCTTATATTCAAGAAGAATTGATATTAATTTAAATGCTGCAAATATAAAAACACATGCACATATAATTAAGATTATACGGCTTACAATATTAGAATGCTTTTTCTTTTTTTCTTTAGCATCAAAAGCAATATCCGCTTCGTCTGGTTGTGCATCAGGTGAAGAAGAGATTATAAAATCATCATCTTCATCTGTCTTTAAGTTACCCATAATAATAATTATCTCCAATCTCTATCATGCTTTTCCTGCTGAACCGAAAAGGTTAATCTTCTCGCGTACAGTTTCTTTAATAGCCTCAGCTCCAGGAGCAAGAAGCTTTCTAGGATCAAAGCCCTTTCCTTCAAGGTCTTTGCCGGCTTCGATATACTTTCTTGTTGCGTCAGCGAATGAAAGCTGGCACTCTGTATTAACATTAATCTTAGATACTCCAAGAGAGATAGCTTTCTGAATCATGTCGGCAGGGATTCCTGTACCGCCATGAAGAACTAATGGCATATCACCAATCTTTTCCTTAACAGCAGCGAGTGTCTCGAAACTTAATCCTGGCCAGTTAGCCGGATATTTTCCATGAATATTACCGATACCTGCTGCAAGCATGTCTACGCCAAGGTCAGCAATTGACTTGCATTCATTAGGATCTGCACATTCGCCCATTCCGATAACGCCGTCTTCCTCGCCACCGATTGAGCCAACCTCTGCCTCGATAGAAAGACCAAGATTGTGTGCTACATTGACAAGCTCTGTTGTCTTCTTGATATTCTCATCAATTGGGTAATGTGAACCATCAAACATAATAGATGTGAAGCCTGCCTTGACACATTTGTAGCAGCCTTCGTATGTTCCGTGGTCGAGATGAAGAGCAACAGGAACAGTGATTCCAAGTGACTTGTCCATAGCCTTAACCATAGCTGCAACAGTATCAAAACCTGTCATATACTTACCAGCGCCCTCAGATACACCGAGGATTACAGGAGCGTTCATCTCCTGTGCAGTAAGAAGAACGGACTTAGTCCATTCAAGGTTGTTGATGTTGAACTGACCGACAGCATATTTGCCGGCGAGAGCTTTGTCTAGCATTTCTTTAGCTGAAACTAACATATTATTTACCTCCATTGCACGATTTTTGCATGAACATATTATATCTCATATCATTAAAAATGAAAAGAAATATTTAAGTGATATTTATGTATAAATGTAAATAATTATGATGTATAATGAAGCATATATTGAATTATCACTTAAGAAAGGAGTCTGGTATGAATTATTTATCATTTTTTATCAATAGGATAAGCCTTGATGTGGATTTTTACAATAATGAAGATTATGCCGGGGACAGCATTTTGCCATTCATGGGATTTATGATGTTTCTTATAGGGCTGGTTGTCGTTATTGTCGGAGCTGCAATATATTTTACGGCAAAACATAATTTCAATATATTTTATGATACGAGAGATGTGAAGATTACATACGATGAACAGATGCTGTCTGATGATGAGAAGGCAGCAAAAAATAATGAAAAGCTGAAAAAAGATAAGAAAAAAGGCAGGATTATAATGATAATCGGTGCTGTTCTTATGATTGCTTCATTTGTTGCTTTATAAATTAAAACACCGTCTGCCGGAGAAGCAGACGGTGAAAGAGGGAGGAGAGCTGTTTGTAAACAACTCGATTTATGAAAAAACTAATATTAGATAATGTCTTGTTCTTATGATTGTATTATATTTAACAAAAGTGAAGAAACAATGTGCATAGTGTTAAATCTTATTGAATTAGATATGAACAATTTATGAACAGAACACAGATTGAGGAGGGGAATATGCCAACTATTTACAAATGTCCGGGCTGCGGAGCGGCGATGGAATTCGACAGCACAACACAGAAGCTGGGCTGTCCGTCATGCGGTATGCAGATTGATGTGCATGAATACGAACAGAAATATTCACAGGACAGTGCACAGGGGGAATATGATAAGGAAATGAAGATATACCGCTGTAATACATGCGGTGCTGAGCTTGTGGCGGATGAGTATACATCTGCAACCTTCTGCTCGTTCTGTGGCAATCCGACACTTATGGAGGACAGACTTAAGGGCGGATTTGCGCCGTCAACGATTATTCCATTTAAGATTGACAGGAATAAGGCGGTCGAGATTTACAGGAGCTGGTGCAAGAAGGGACCTCTTACTCCGTCAGAATTATCAAGAAGCTCAACAATTGAGAAAATAAGCGGTCTGTATGTGCCTTACTGGCTCTATGATTATTCTGCACAGACTGATATGCATGCTGAAGCAGAAAATGTCAGGACAACAAGAAATGGTGATACAGAATATACATATACAGATCATTTCCAGGTATTCAGGAATGTATCTGCACAGTTTGAGAAGATTCCGGCTGATGCGTCTGAGAAGATGCCAGATGATGCAATGGATAAGCTGGAGCCATTTAACTATGGAGAATTAACTACATTTGCAATGCCCTATCTGTCAGGATATCTTTCAGAAAGATATAATTATACGGTTGATCAGATAGAGGAGAGAGCAAGAAAAAGAGCGGATAAGTATATTACTGATATTGCAAGGTCGACGATGACAGGGTATTCATCAGTTCGTGTAATAGGCAACGACATTAATATGAAGCAGACAGGAAGCCAGTATGCATTATTCCCTGTGTGGGTGCTTAATTACAGGTTTGGAAAGAAGAATTTCCAATTTATGCTTAACGGACAGACAGGAAAGATAGTTGCTGACAGACCGGTAAGTGAAAAGAAAGCATTTGGATATGGATTGGGAATATTCCTTGTTACACTTATTATTACTATGTTTGGAGGGCTGTTGTTCATATGATGATTAATAAGAAAATAAAGGCTCTCATGAGCATAATTATTGTGTGCATTATGTGCGCAGGCATTTTTTTAGGTGATAAGACTGCTGCATATGCGGATTCATCTAAGGAATATGTATACGATAATGCGGGGATTCTTACTGCGGATGAGGTGAGTAAGCTAAAGAAGCAGTGTAAGGAGGCCTCCGCAGATACGGATTGTGATATTGTTGTAATCACAACGAATATCGGACATGATTACAGTACAATGGACAGCTATCTTGAGCAGTTCCTTGATGATAACGGATATTCACAGAATGCCATTATATACGGTGTTGATATGACATCAAGGGCAGACAGGATGTTTACACAGGGCAAGGCAAAGACTGATATTTCACAGAGCAGGCTTGATGAAATAAGAGATGCGTGTGAGGATTATCTTTCGGATGCGGATTATTATGGGGCATTTTCTAAGTACATTAAGAAGATTGATATGTGCATGACTACAAGTATAGTCAAGAAGCTTACATATTATATGTGGATTAAGCTCCTTATTGCGTTAGGTGTTGCTGTGGCAGCGGTTCTTGTGATGATGCATAATGCCAAGGCGAAGATGACCGTAAGCAGCACGCAGTATACGAAAGACCATAACTTTAAGGTTAATGACAAAAGGGATGTGTTTATCAATACAACGGTTGTTACAAGACATATTGAGCATAACGACAACAGCCACAGCGGTGGCGGTGGCGGCGGAAACAGCGGCTCTGGTGGGCATTTCTAAAGTTGTGGATGGTATCAATAGTACATCGAAAATCATCCTGCGCCAATATAGCAGATGTTTAATTCCGCTGTACTAGCG
>CAVKBP010000009.1:0-31013 GCA_963654395.1 Ruminococcus sp. CAG:382 | reverse complement strand
TCCTCTCTTAGGAATTCTTCTATATAATGGCATCTGGCCACCTTCGAAACCTGGTCTTGGTGCTCCTGAACGAGCCTTCTGTCCCTTATGTCCCTTACCAGCAGTCTTGCCGTTACCTGAACCATGTCCACGACCTCTTCTGAAATTATCGCTTAATACTGAACCTTCTGCAGGTCTCAAATTAGATAAATCCATCATTGCACCTCCTTATCTGTAATTAGATTTCTTCTACCTTTAACATATAACCAATCTGCTGAATCTGTCCTCTTGTAGCAGCATTATCTGGAAGTTCAACTGTCTTATGCATCTTTGTAAGACCCATAGCTTCAACAGTTCTTCTATGCTTAGGAACAGCGCTGATTGGAGACTTAACTAAAGTTATTCTTAACTTCTTATCAGCCATTTTAACCTCCATCTCCTGCATGGCAGGAATCAAAACAATTTAATTAACCAAGAATCTCGCTAACTGACTTACCACGAAGTCTTGCAACTTCCTCTGGAGTCTTCATAGACTTAAGACCTTCGATTGTTGCTAATACAACGTTCTGCTTGTTGTTTGAACCAAGTGACTTTGTACGGATATTCTTGATACCTGCAAGCTCAAGGATTGAACGTGCTGGACCACCAGCGATGATACCAGTACCTTCTGGAGCTCTCTTTAATAATACTGTAGCTCCTCCGAACTTTCCAAGAAAATCATGTGGAACTGATCCGTTCTCATCGATTGGAACTTCTACTAAATGTTTGATAGCATCTTCTTTTCCCTTGCGGATAGCTTCTGGAATTTCAGCTGCTTTACCAACACCTGCACCTACGTGTCCGTTGCCGTCACCAACAACTACTAATGCTGCAAAACGCATGTTACGTCCGCCCTTTACAACCTTTGTTACACGCTTGATTGATACTACATTATCATTTAATTCTAACTGACTAGCATCAATTATTGTACGTTTCATACTGTAATCTCCCTTCCGCTTAGAATTCAAGGCCAGCTTCACGAGCTGCCTCTGCTAATGCCTTAATTTTACCTGCATAGATGAAACCGCCTCTGTCATAAACAACAGTGCTGATTCCCTTTTCTAATGCTCTCTTTGCTACAACTGTACCAACGGCTGCTGCTGCTTCAACATTGTTTGTCTTTTCAAGCTCTGCCTTAACTTCCTTATCAAGAGTTGATGCTGATACAAGTGTCTTTCCAACTGTGTCGTCAATAATCTGAGCATACATATGATTATTGCTTCTGAACACAGCTAAACGTGGTCTTTCTGCAGTACCACTGAAACGATTACGTAATCTTTTATGCTTCTGTTCACGAACTACTGTTCTTGATTTCTTACTAACCATTATGTTTTCTCCTTTAATTATTTCTTACCAGTCTTACCAACTTTACGTCTGATTACTTCATCAGCATACTTGATACCCTTGCCCTTATATGGCTCTGGTGCTCTCTTTGATCTGATTTCAGCTGCGTACTGGCCAACTGCTTCTTTACTGATACCTTTAACAATGATGATGTTAGTTCCATCAAGAACTGTTTCGATTCCCTCTGGATCTTCCATCTCAACCGGATGAGAGTAGCCTAATGAAAGAACTAACTTCTTACCCTGCTTCTGTGCTCTATAACCAACACCGTTAACTTCAAGCTTCTTCTCATAGCCTTCTGTAACACCGATAATCATGTTATGAATAAGTGTTCTTGTAAGTCCATGTAATGACTTCATCTTCTTTAAGTCATTAGGTCTTGAAACAACGATTTCAGAACCTTCCTGCTTAATGTCCATCTCTGCTGGTAAAACTCTCTCAAGAGTTCCCTTTGGACCCTTTACAGTCACTTTATTATTTTCTGCGATCTCAACAGTAACTCCTGCTGGGACAGCGATAGGCATTCTTCCTATACGTGACATGCCGCGCACCTCCTAATTATAATGAGGGAAACATTCATATACGCTGAACAACGATGGGTAGGATTCCCGTTTCCCTGTGTGTAAGTGTTCAATAATTACCAAACGAAGCAAAGAACTTCTCCACCAACGCCGAGCTTTCTAGCTTCCTTGTCTGTGATAACGCCCTTGTTTGTAGATATGATAGCTACACCAAGACCACCGAGAACCTTTGGAAGTTCTTCCTTATTTGCATATACTCTAAGACCTGGCTTAGAGATTCTCTGAAGACCAGAAATGATCTTCTCGTTCTTAGAAGCACCGTACTTTAATGTGATACGGATATCGTTGAAGTTTCCGTTCTCAACGAGTTCATAAGACTTAATATAACCCTCGTCTAAAAGAATCTTAGCGATTGCAAGCTTCATCTTAGATGATGGAACATCAACTGTGTCGTGCTTTGCTGTATTTGCGTTACGAATTCTTGTAAGCATATCTGCAATTGGATCTGTCATTGAAAATTTTCCTCCTTAATTTAACTGGTTTCCTGTTGCCAGGACTACGTTAATTGATTCTACCAAGATGCTTTCTTAACTCCAGGAATCTGTCCCTTGTAAGCTAATTCACGGAAGCAAATTCTGCAGATTCCGTACTTTCTTAAAACAGAATGTGGACGACCACATATTGTACAACGTGTGTACGCTCTTGTAGAGAACTTAGGTGCTCTCTGCTGCTTAACCTTCATAGAAGTCTTAGCCATTGAATTTCCCTCCTTAATTATTTCTTGAATGGCATGTTGAATAATCTTAATAACTCACGAGCTTCCTCATCAGTCTTAGCTGTAGTAGCGATGATTACATCCATACCTCTGACCTTATCAATCTTATCATATTCGATTTCTGGGAAGATAATCTGCTCTTTGATACCTAAAGCGTAGTTACCTCTTCCATCAAATGAATCTGCGCTAACGCCACGGAAGTCACGAACTCGTGGTAATGCAAGGTTTACTAATCTGTCAAGGAATTCATACATCTTCTCTCCTCTTAAAGTAACCTTACAACCAATTGCCTGACCTTCTCTTAACTTGAAGTTAGCAATTGAATTCTTAGCTCTTGTAAGAACTGCCTTCTGACCAGCAATTGTTTCCATTTCCTTAACGGCTGTGTCAAGAAGCTTTGAATTTTCCTTAGCTTCGCCAACGCCCATGTTAATTACAATCTTGTCAATCTTTGGAACCATCATCTGGTTCTTGTAACCGAATTTCTCAGTCATCTTCTTAGTAATTTCATTATCGTATAATTCTCTAAGTCTACTCAAAATTATTGCCTCCTTCCTCTATTAATCGATAACTTCGCCAGTTGCCTTAGCAACACGAACTTTCTTACCGTCCTTGAAGTCATAACCAATCTTTGTTTCCTTACCCTTTAATGAATAAGCGATATTAGAAATATCGATTGGTGCTTCCTGGTGGAGAATTCCACCCTGCTGATTAGCTGCGCTTGGCTTAGCATGCTTTGTAACCATGTTAACACCCTCAACTAATGCTGTATGATTCTTAGCATTTACAGACAATACCTTGCCCTCTTTGCCTTTGTCTTTTCCTGCGATAACCTTAACAGTATCACCCTTTTTAATTCTAACAGCTGACATTGTGGTACCTCCTATAATACTTCTGGAGCAAGAGATACGATTTTCATGAACTTCTTATCTCTTAACTCTCTGGCTACTGGACCAAAGATACGAGTTCCCTTAGGAGTCTGATCATCTTTAATTATAACAGCAGCATTTTCATCAAATTTAATATATGAACCGTCCTTACGACGTGCGCCCTTTACTGAACGTACGACAACGGCCTTAACAACGTCACCCTTTTTAACAACGCCGCCTGGTGTTGCTTCTTTAACAGTAGCGACAATTACATCACCGATATTTGCATATCTTCTTGTAGATCCGCCCATAACTCTGATACAAAGAATTTCCTTAGCACCAGTATTATCAGCAACCTTAAGTCTGGTTTCCTGTTGTACCATAATACTACTCCTTTCAGTAATATCACAAATAAATTCTTATTATTTTGCTCTACTGATAATCTCAACTAATCTCCATCTCTTATCTTTAGATAAAGGTCTAGTTTCCATTACCTTAACAACATCTCCGATTAAACATTCGTTATTCTCATCGTGTGCCTTTAACTTATAAGTTCTTTTAACGATCTTATTGTAAAGTGGATGCTTTACGTTGTCCTGTACTGCAACAACGATTGTCTTATCCATCTTATT
The DNA here is from genome assembly GCA_963654395.1 of Ruminococcus sp. CAG:382. GTDB lineage: Bacteria > Bacillota > Clostridia > Lachnospirales > Lachnospiraceae > Lachnospira. The sequence goes on along the minus strand of CAVKBP010000009.1, from coordinate 26,854 downwards.
GCTTATAACCTTACCTGTACGAGTTTTTCTTAAATTTCTCTCTTCCACAGTTATTCTCCTTTCTTAGGATATCTAAGTCTATATGCCTTAATTAAGCATTTTTCTGTGCAATTACAGTCTGGATTCTAGCGATGTTCTTACGAACTTCCTTAATTCTGCTTGTGTTGTCCAGCTGATTTGTTGCGTTCTGGAATCTTAAATTGAAAAGTTCCTTTTTAGCAGCTACTAATTCTTCATTTAACTCTGCAGCTGATTTTGCCTTTAAATCTTCTACATATTTATTAATTTTCACTGTTATCACCGCCTTCTAAGTCTGCACGTGAAACAATCTTGCACTTGCAAGGAAGCTTATGTGTTGCAAGACGAAGCGCTTCTCTTGCTGTTTCTTCAGCAACGCCAGAAATCTCGAACATTACACGTCCAGGTTTAACTACTGCTACCCAGTACTCTAAGTTACCTTTACCTTTACCCATACGAACACCGATAGGCTTACCTGTTACCGGCTTATCTGGGAAAATCTTTATAAATACTTTACCACCACGCTTAATATATCTTGTCATAGCGACACGGGCAGCTTCTATCTGATTTGATTTGATCCAACAAGGTTCTGTTGCAACAATACCGAATTCACCATTAGTGATCTTATTGCCTCTTGTAGCCTTACCAGCCATAGAACCACGGAACTGTCTACGATGTTTAACTCTCTTAGGTAGTAACATTACTTATCGCTCCCTTCCTTTTCTACTTTAGCGTTGGCATTGTTCTTTGTAGGAAGTACCTCTCCTTCATATATCCAAACCTTTACACCAACCTTGCCATAAGTTGTATCTGCTTCTGCAAATCCATAATCAATGTCAGCACGAAGTGTCTGAAGAGGAATTGTACCCTCGCTGTAGAACTCTGTACGAGCCATATCAGCTCCACCGAGACGTCCTGAGCAAGATGTCTTGATACCCTTAGCTCCCTGCTTCATTGTTCTGCCCATGCAAGACTTCATAGCTCTTCTGAAAGAGATACGGTTCTCTAACTGCTGAGCGATGTTCTCTGCAACAAGCTGAGCGTCCTTATCTGGTCTTTTAACTTCCTTAATGTCGATGCTTAATCTCTTAGCAGATGTTAACTTCTCTACCTGCTTCTTTAAGCTCTCGATTTCAGCACCACCCTTACCAATTACGATACCAGGCTTAGCTGTATGAATAATGATCTTTAATCTGTCTGAAGCTCTCTCTGTTTCAATCTTTGAAATTCCTGCAGCATATAACTTTTTCTTGAGGAATTTTCTAATGTTATAATCTTCTACAAGGTTATCAGCGAAATCATCTTCTGCGTACCACTTTGCGTCCCAGTCTTTGATTACGCCGACTCTTAAACCATGAGGATTAACTTTCTGTCCCATAAAGACTCCTTTCTATCTCTTAGAAAATAATTATCTTTCATTTAAAACAACAGTGATATGGCTCATTCTCTTTTCGATTCTGTAAGCTCTTCCCTGTGCTCTTGGATGTACTCTCTTCATTGTTGGTCCCTTGTTAGCGTAGCACTCTTCTACATATAACTTACTTGGGTCCATACCGTTATTGTTCTCAGCGTTAGCTGCTGCTGATTTTAATAACTTCTCTATAATAGATGATGCATATCTTGGATTGTACATAACAATTGCAAGTGCTTCTTCAAGACTCTTTCCTCTGATAGCATCTAATACGAAACAAGCCTTCTGAACAGATACTCTTGCGTAAGATAACTTTGCGCTTGGTCTTGTATCCTTAACAGCGTTTCTTTCACGTTTAATCTGGGATCTATGTCCGTTAGCCATCGATTAAACCTCCTTTCAAAAATTCAAATTATCTACTCTTCTTTTCGTCCTTGCCATGTCCTCTGTAAGTTCTTGTTGCAACGAACTCACCGAGCTTGTGACCAACCATATCCTCTGTAACATATACAGGCACATGCTTTCTACCATCATGAACAGCGATTGTATGACCTACAAACTGAGGATAAATTGTTGAACGACGAGACCAGGTCTTGATAACCTGTTTGTCGTTTGCAGCATTTAAAGCATCAACTTTCTTAAGTAAGCTCTCATCTGCAAATGCTCCCTTTTTAAGTGAACGAGCCATAGGTTGAAACCTCCTTATAATCTTCGTGAATAATAATAGTTACGATTGTTGGCTGATTATTTAATAGCCTTTCCGTTTCTTCTTCTTACGATAAGCTTGTTTGAAGCCTTCTTAGCCTTACGAGTCTTAAGACCCATAGCTGGCTTGCCCCAAGGTGTCATTGGACTTGGACGACCAACTGGTGCTCTACCTTCACCACCACCATGTGGATGGTCATTAGGGTTCATAACAGAACCGCGGACTGTAGGTCTGATACCCATATGTCTCTTACGTCCAGCCTTACCAAGATTAATAAGGTTGTGATCTCCATTACCTACAACACCGATTGTTGCGCGGCAGATAATTGGAACCATTCTCATCTCGCCTGATGGTAATCTAAGTGTTGCATACTTGCCTTCCTTAGCCATAAGCTGAGCTGAGTTTCCAGCAGAACGAACAAGCTGTCCACCCTTGCCTGGATATAATTCAATGTTGTGTACCTGAGTACCAACTGGAATCTCTGAAAGTGGTAAGCAGTTACCTACTCTTACTTCTGCACCAGCACCATTCTGTACTGTCATGCCATCTGTTAATCCCTGAGGAGCAAGGATATATGCCTTCTCACCATCTGCATAGCAGATAAGAGCGATGTTAGCTGTTCTGTTAGGATCGTACTCAATTCCGATAACCTGTGCTGGAACGCCTTCCTTGTTTCTCTTGAAATCAATTATTCTATATTTCTGTCTGTTTCCACCACCATGGTGTCTTACAGTAATCTTACCCTGGTTGTTACGACCAGCATTCTTGCTCTTCTTAGCAAGTAATGACTTCTCTGGAGTACTCTTTGTAATCTCTGAGAAATCAGATCCAGTCATATTTCTTCTGGAAGGTGTATATGGGTTATATGTCTTAATTCCCATTATTTCTCTCCTTTCAAGTCTGTGTAATATTGTTTTCTACACTTTAAAGCTGCTAATTAAAGGCCTTCAAAGATTTCGATTTCTTTGCTGTCAGCCGTTAACTGTACGATAGCCTTCTTAGTCTTAGAAGTTGTACCGGCTGTTCTGCCTCTTCTCTTCTTCTTGCCATCAAGATTCATTGTATTAACTGAAGCAACCTTTGTTCCTTCAAACATCTTCTCAACAGCTTCCTTAATCATTGTCTTATTAGCTTCTGTATGAACTAAAAATGTATACTTCTTATCAGCCATATCAGCCATAGACTTCTCTGTGATTACAGGCTTGAGGATTACATCATAATACTGTACATTTGCCATTATGCATACACCTCCTCTAATTTTTCAACAGCAGCCTTAGTAACTACTAATGTCTCATACTTTAATACATCATATGTGTTAATTTCGTTAGTAGCTGAAACCTTAACTGTAGGAATGTTTCTTCCTGAAAGAACTACATTCTTGTTCTCGCCTTCGATAACTACTAAAGCCTTATTAACCTTTAAGTTGCCCATAACTTCTGCGAACTTCTTAGTCTTAATCTCGTCAAGGTTGAATGAATCAAGAACTACGATCTTGTTGTCAGCAACCTTAGATGATAATGCAGAAAGAAGAGCGATTCTCTTTTCCTTCTTATTCATCTTGAATGAATAATCTCTTGGCTTTGGTGCAAATACAACACCACCGCCTGTCCACTGTGGAGATCTTGTAGAACCCTGTCTTGCATGACCAGTTCCTTTCTGTCTCCAAGGTTTTCTTCCGCCACCAGAAACTTCTGAACGTGTCTTTGCGCTCTGTGTTCCCTGACGATTATTTGCAAGCTGGTTAACTACTGCCATGTGTACGAGATGTTCGTTAACTTCTACACCAAATACAGCATCATTTAATTCGATTGAACCAACTTCTTTGCCTTCAATATTGTAAACAGATACGTTTGCCATCTGTGTGGTCCTCCTTCCTTAGCAAAAACTATTTAGCAGTTTTTACTGTTTCTTTCAGTGTTACTAATGATTTCTTAGGTCCAGGTACTGCACCCTTAACTAAGATTACGTTGTTTTCAACATCAACTCTTACTACTTCAAGATTCTGGATTGTGATTCTCTTAGAACCCATATGTCCAGGCATTCCTTTTCCCTTGAATACTCTACCAGGTGTTGTTGCTGATCCGTTTGAACCCTGATGTCTGTGGAACTTAGAACCATGAGCCATAGGTCCTCTTGACTGGCCTAATCTCTTGATTGCGCCCTGGAAACCTTTACCCTTTGAAATAGCAGTTGCATCTACCTTATCGCCTGCTGCGAAGATATCAGCTTTGATTTCATCCTTTACTGAGTATTCTGAAGCGTTCTCGAATTTGAACTCTCTTAAGAATCTCTTGTAAGGAACCTCTGCCTTATCAAAATGTCCTTTAACAGGCTTGTTTACTAACTTTTCTCTAATGTCAGCAAAACCAACCTGAACTGCATCGTAACCGTCGTTTTCTACTGTCTTAACTTGTGTAACAACACAAGGACCAGCCTGAAGAACAGTTACAGGTGTTAAAACACCGTCTTCGTTGAAGATTTGAGTCATTCCGACTTTTGTAGCTAAAATTGCCTTCTTCATTGATTTTCCTCCTGTTTAATCTACAGCGGACAAGATGAATATGCTCGTGCCGAGCATATTCATCTGAAAGGAAATCTTTTAGATTTCTTTCGAACTCTATGCCCGATTTATAATGCCTGCACAGCGCATCCTGTCATCCTAGAACAGCTAATATAAGTGGAACCCGCACCACTGCTTGTTACTTCTATATTAAACCCTTAGGATTATTGCTTTAATAATGAAAAATTCCAGATAATGATTAGTTCATTACCTTAAGGTTGATGAATACACCAGCTGGCATCTCTAACTTAGATAATGCATCTACAGTCTTCTGAGATGGTGATAATACATCGATAAGTCTCTTATGAGTTCTCTGCTCGAACTGCTCTCTTGAATCCTTGTACTTGTGAACAGCTCTAAGAATTGTAACAACTTCCTTCTTAGTTGGAAGAGGTACCGGACCACTCACCTGTGCTCCTGTCTTCTTAGCAGTTTCGATGATTTTCTTAGCTGACTGATCAATCAACTGATGATCGTAAGCCTTCAGAGTAATTCTGATTACCTGATTTGCCATAAAAAAAGTCGCCTCCTTCGCACTTTATTGTTTAAGTACGACAAGCGGTGACTGTACACACTCCCACGCGTATCATGTAGTCTCATTCATAATTCGACCCTCGCGCGTCATTTCTGCGGATTGCAGATGATATTGGTACAGTGACTTGTCGCCAGTTTCTTCGCCGGAGATTATCTCCAGCATTGACATTCGCTCCACGGAAAACCTGCTTTATTAAAGCAGCAACCTCACGCTTCACAGCTATCAATGTCACAGCAAGTATTAATATACACTACTCCGTATATAAAATCAACAAGAAAAATTGTATTTTTTTTAATACACGCTTTTCTGTTTTTCAATCCTTTCCGCCAGATCATTCAGGTATTCCCAACGCTCCATTTTTTCCTCAAGCTGCTTCTCGACCTCTTCCTTTTCCTTGGTAAGCTCTGCCAGCTTAGAATATGAAGTTGCATTTTCTGCAATCTGATTATCAAGCTCGGAAACCCTGTTTTCAAGCTTCTCTATATCGTCATCTATTGTCTCATATTCCTTCTGTTCCATGTATGTGAATTTAAGCTTGTCCTCATGGCTGTTATATGCTTTCTTCGGCTGTCCTGCTGCCTTAGCTTTAGATTCGGCATTTGTTCCATCAGGCAGTACATTATATATAGAAGAAACACATTTATCCCTGTAGTCTGTATAACCACCCTCATACTGCGTAAGGTGTCCTCCATCCTCAAATGCAAATATCCTGTCAACCACTCTGTCTAAGAAATATCTGTCGTGCGAAACCGTAATTACAATCCCTGCAAATCCATCAAGATATTCCTCAAGTATCTCAAGAGTTTCAATATCGAGGTCATTGGTAGGTTCATCAAGAATAAGCACATTTGGCGCACTCATAAGGACGCTTAACAGGTAAAGCCGTCTCTTCTCGCCACCCGACAGCTTGCTTATAGGTGTCCATTGCTGCTTCGGTGTAAAAAGGAACTTCTCACACATCTGCGAAGCTGTCGCCTTGCCGTCAACCGTAGTGACATACTCGCCTATGCTCCTTACGAACTCAAGCACCGTAAGGCTGTCATCAAGCGGTTCGTTCTCCTGCATGAAATATCCGATTCTTACAGTCTCACCAGCCTCAACATTACCGCTGTCCGGCTCAAGCTGCCCTGCAATAATCTTCATAAGCGTAGACTTTCCGCAGCCGTTGTCACCGACAATGCCGATTCTGTCATCTCTTAGAAAAATGTAGGTGAAATCGTCAATTATCTTCCGTTCACCAAAGCTTTTACAAATGTTGTGAAGCTCCACCGTTTTCCTGCCAAGCCTGCTGCTCACCGAATTCATATCCATAAGCTGCTTGTCAAATCTCGCTCTTGCCTGCTTAGAAGCCTCCTTCATATCCTCGAATCTGTCAATACGCGCCTGCTGCTTGGTAGAACGCGCCTGACAGCCCCGTCTTATCCATGCAAGCTCCTTTCTTAATATATTCTGTCTCTTAGCCTCTGTTGCCCTCTCCATCTCCTCACGCTGTGTCTTTAATTCAAGAAAGCCCGAATAATTCGTATCGTAGCTGTACAGTGAAGCCTTGTCCAGCTCAACAATCCTGTTCGTCACATTATCAAGGAAATACCTGTCGTGGGTAACCATAATAAGCTCACCCTTGAAGCTTTTAATAAACTGCTCAAGCCATAAAACCATATCGTTGTCTAGGTGGTTAGTAGGCTCGTCAAGAATAAGCAGCCTTGCCGGTTCAACTAAAGTCCTTGCAAGCGCAGCCCTCTTCTTCTGACCACCAGACAGTATATTCATCATGGCGCTGTGGTCTTTAATCCCAAGCTTATTAAGAATCTCCTTTGCCCTCGGCTGGCTGTCCGCATGCTTTCCACGCATGACATATTCCAGTACATTTTCATTATCATAATACAGCGGAGTCTGCGCAAGATATGCAAGCTCAATCCCCCTGCCCTTTACAACCTGCCCTGCGTCCGGCTCTTCAACGCCTGCGATAATCTTTAAGAGCGTAGACTTTCCTGTTCCATTCACGCCTATAAGACCAATCTTGTCTCCACTGTTAATCCCTAAGCATATGTTATTAAAAAGTTCCTTTTCTCCATAGGTCTTGCTGACCTTTTCAACATTTAATATATTCACAATTATCTCCGTTATACTTAATTTTCATCATCTGATAGATTATAGAAATTCTTAAGCTTATTTGCAAGCTCCGGATCTCTCTTCTTAAGATGTTCATAGTGCTTTTTCTTCTGCTCCATCATATGCTCATACGCATACGGATTGTGCAGCTTCATTCTGCCAAGCATCTGCTTTCTGTGCTCCTTAAGAAGCAATATTGCGTCAGGATTAATCTGCGCAAGCTTCTTCTCAACAACCACACGCCTCTCATCAATCCTCTTCTCAATATCATCAATATCAAGATTAGGATATTTCTTATCATCTGACAAATGCATCTCAACTCTTTCAAGCAGCTCATCCTCATCAAAAAGTCCGATTCTTCCCCATGCAGCATGCTTCTCAGCATCTACAATAACATTTTCTTCATCCTTCTTAACACTGCCAATCTCATCAGCCATCTCCTCTGCCATCTTCTCAAGCCATTCGTCAGCATCCATGCCGAAAGCCCACTCAATCTCCGCAAGTCTCTCGTTATCCTCGTGCGCCTCGCCCGCAGCAGCCTGCGCTGCTGCCTCCTCTTCAACCGGATAAGGTCTATCCAGCCCTGCAGCCCTTAATGCAAGCGGAATCGTTCTTCTTACAACGCCCTTTACAACAAGCTCACCTGCCCCAAGCTCTCTTAACTGGTCATTAAGCGTGTGCGCATGCTCCGTAATATAAAACCTGATGCCCTTCTTTTCAAGCGCCTTATATAAAGACATAAGCCTGTCAACAGCCGTAACATCAATTGAACCGACTCCTCCGGCATCCACGATTACAATTTTAGTATTATCATCAATATTCTTTTCTATATCATTAACAAATGTATTAATATTTGCAAAGAACAGAGCACCATTAAATCTGTATATAACTGTACCCTTTATCTTCTTTACATTGCGGTACCTGTTAAGACTGTAGAAACCCTCCTGCCCCGGTATCACACCGACGAATGCCCTCGGCGGCTCAACTGCCTTGACAATAACAGCAACGAAGGAAAGAATAACACCGATTACAACTCCGTATATCGTTCCGAACAACAGCACTCCTAAGAATGCTCCTACAAATATAGCAAACTCCGTATGGTCTGTTTTCCATAATTTAGCTGCAAGCCCGAATTCAGTAATTCCAATCAATGCCGCAACAACTATTCCTGTAAGTATTGGTACAGGAAGATATTCAAGAACCGGAGTTCCAAAAAGGACTATAAGCAGCATTGTAAATGAAGCTGTTACAGACATAACCTGTGATTTACAGCCAAACTGGTCTGCAATTCCTGTTCTTGACACACTGCCATTTAACGGACAGCCACCGATTAGGGCAGAAGCCGCATTTGCAGCAGCATACGAAAGTATCTCTCTGTTGTTGCTGACCTTATAGCCATATTTGTTGGCATAATTATTAGTTGCAAGCAGAGTCTGCGCCATAACAACGCCTGCCACTGACAGCCCCAGAAGTATTATCTCTGATGGATTGTCTAGCACAATCGTCATGTCCGGAATTGAAAATCCCGGCAGCCCCTTATCAACATGCGGAAGAAGCTTAACCCCGAACCTGTCAATATGAAAGACTGCAGCCGCAAGTGCACCAAGCACCATAAGAATTACTGACATCGGAAACTTTGGAGCTACCCTTTTGGCAACAAGTATAATCGCAACAGTTCCCACGCCAAGCACTGCTGACAACAGGTTAAAGGATTTCAGTTCCCCGGCTATATGTATAAGAAGCTTGATTGCTTCTCCTGTTCCTGCATTACCGCCAAAAAGCTTCGCTGTCTGCATAAGAATTATTGTCACACCGATACCGCTTATGAATCCGCCCATTACTGGTGTCGATATGTAATTGACTATGCGCCCCGCTTTAATGAAAAAGAAAAGCAGCAGCCACAATGCCGCAGTTAAGGTTATTGCTGGAACCACCGCCTTAGCTTCCTCAGAGCCCGTAGCTATTCCAAGTGTTGCGAGCGTTCCTCCGACAAGTGCCGCCGGAGTTGCGTCAACGCCAAATACAAATTGCGGCGAAGATGTTATAAGCCCATATATAAGCACCGGCAGAATAGAGCAGTATAAGCCATACACCGCTGGCAGTCCGGCAATCTGCGCGTATCCCATTGATATAGGAATAGAGACAAGCGCAACAATTATTCCTGAAACAATATCCTTCTTTATATTCTTCAAACTAACATTTTTCAACATGCATCGCCCCTTAATCAGATTTCAATAGAAATATATTAACACAAAATACGCCTCTTCAAAACATTTTTGCACGATTGCAGTTATTAATATTTTCGTATATAATTATTTACGGACAAATGCGGTACCAAGCCGCAGCACATTTTTATAAAGAAAAGGATACTTAATTATGTTTATAGCTGATAACTGGAAAGATTATGAAGTAATAGATACCTCTAAGGGCGAAAAGCTTGAGCGCTGGGGAAAATATATACTTGTGCGTCCGGATCCACAGGTAATATGGGATACGCCAAAGAAGGAGCGTGGCTGGAAGAATATGAACGGTCACTACCACAGAAGCTCTAAGGGTGGTGGAGAATGGGAATTCTTCGACCTTCCACAGCAGTGGCAGATTCACTATAACAGCCCTTCCTTTGAACAGGAGCTGACATTCAACCTGAAGCCATTCAGCTTCAAGCACACAGGAATATTCCCTGAGCAGGCTGCCAACTGGGACTGGTTCGGAAAGATAATCTCTGATGCCAAGAAGAAACGCGGCAGTGAGCCTGTAAAGGTTCTTAACCTGTTCGCATATACTGGTGGCGCAACGCTTGCTTGTGCTGCTTCCGGCGCTAATGTTACACATGTGGACGCTTCTAAAGGTATAGTCGCATGGGCTAAAGAAAACGCACAGTCTTCCGGACTTATTGACAAGCCTATCCGCTGGATAGTTGATGACTGCGTAAAATTCGTAGAAAGAGAAATAAGAAGAGGCAACCACTATGATGCCATCATCATGGATCCGCCTTCCTACGGACGCGGTCCTAAAGGTGAAATCTGGAAAATAGAAGAAGCTATACACCCGCTTGTCAAGCTTTGTGCACAGCTTCTTTCTGATGAACCACTCTTCTTCCTTATCAATTCATATACAACAGGTCTTCAGGCAGCCGTCCTTACTTATATGTTAAGCACAGAGCTTAAAGACTTTGGCGGACACTGTGATTCACAGGAGGTAGGACTTCCTGTATCAAGCAACGGACTTGTTCTTCCATGCGGTGCTTCAGGCCGCTGGATGAAATAATCATCAATACACAACACCATCGAGTGACGGCGATTCTCCGCCGTCATTTACAATTCTGATAACGAGATGATTCGGCAGGCATGTTATCGGCATTAGCGGCTGCGATATAAAGCCCATGTTCACACACAGCTTGTCCGGACAGCTCGCATCAGCAATCTTAATCCTGCCATTCTCGACAAGAATTTCATTATAATCACCATCACCATATTCGATTCTGAAGGTATACGGATTTTTCACATCATTTAACGAAACAGTTCTTAGCAGCTCGTTATCCCTGTATATATAAGCAGTTTTGCTGCTATTACTCTTTTCCAATTTCATATATATAATAGATGCCACGCTTGCCACAACCAGCAGCACAATAACAGCTACTACCGCAATAACTCTTTTTCTCACAATTCTCTCCTACTACATAGTTAATTTCTTAGGGATATATTTATCTGCAAAAAAGCACACAAGCCCTGTAAACAAGCCTGTTACAACTCCGCTTATAACAAGGAACGGCATATATGCGAATATTCCCGATAACCTCAATATGAAAAATGCAGCTAAAATCTGACCTGCATTGTGCGACACCGCGCCAAGTATTCCGGTCAGAAATATATACTGTCCTCTTAGCAGCTTATTGACTGCCGCCATCACAATCAGGCACAGGAATCCGCCACTCACACTATATATAAATGATACTGCCTGCCCTGTAAATATCGTGGCAAGTACAATTCTCATTGCAAGCACAATTGCCGCGTCACTTACCTTATATCTTTTCAATACGAAAAGCGTCACTATATTGGCAAGTCCTAACTTCACTCCCGGAATAGGAACGAGCGTCGGAATCGCCGATTCTACTACAAATATCGTCAACGCTATTGTTGTCAGCAACGCAAGCGTAGTAAGTCTCTTAACACTAAAAGATTTCTTCATGTCTGCCTCCGCGTAAATATTACCTTTGCATTTTAACAGACATTTCGTGCTAAGACAATAATCCGTTAAATTAATTCAAATTCAATCAAAATCAGTTTGACTGCACCCGAAAATATAGTATAATCATCTAGCTTTAGAAATATACGAAAGTGAGGTAATCCTATGGTAAAAGATATGACAAATGGTTCTCCGTCAAAACACATTCTCGGATTCGCAGTTCCAATGTTACTCGGAATGCTTTTTCAGCAGTTCTACAACCTTGTTGATACGATAATCGTTGGCAAAACTCTTGGCGTTGAGGCTCTTGCCGGAGTCGGTGCAACAGGCTCTATCAACTTCATGATAATAGGTTTCTGCATGGGCGTATGCAGCGGCTTCGTAATTCCGGTTGCCCAGTGCTTTGGTGCAAAGAAGCCCTCCGACCTTAGAAAATATGTATTCAACGGATACATCTGCAGCGTTGTATTTGCCATTGTGCTTACACTTGCATCTGTTATTTTCTGCCGCAGAATACTTATTATTATGAACACACCAGCAGACATAATCGACCACGCTTACAATTACATAGTTGTCATATTCATAGGAATCCCGACTGTGTTCCTTTATAATATTGTATCAGGCGTTATCCGCTCGCTTGGCGACAGCCGGACACCAGTAGTTTTCCTTGTATTTTCTTCAATTATAAATGTTGCTCTTGATTTCTTTCTTATTCTTGTATGTAAGATGGGAGTTGCCGGAGCTGGCTGGGCGACTGTAACATCACAGTTAGTTTCAGGACTTGCATGTCTGATATATATGTATAAGAAATATGATATCCTGAAAGGTGACAAATCAGAAAGAGTACTTGATAAAAGATTCATAGTAAACCTGTGCATGAATGGTGTGCCTATGGGACTGCAGTATTCAATTACAGCAATCGGAAGCACAATTCTCCAGGCTGCAGTTAATACTCTTGGTTCTACATATGTAGCCGCAATGACCGCCGGCTCTAAGATGTTTAACTTCACATGCTGTCCGTTCGACGCACTAGGCTCAACCATGGCAACCTATGCCGGACAGAATGTCGGCGCTGCCAAGATTAAAAGACTTAATCAGGGTGTGCGTTCCGCAATGATAATCGGCGCAATATACAGTGTTTTTTCACTTGTCGCTCTGTATTTCACGACAGATTACATAGCATTGTTATTCGTGGATGCATCAGAGACAACAATCATTGCCCTTACAAGACAATTCATTCTTGCATCTGCATGCTTCTACATACCGCTTACAGGTGTCAACGTAGTCCGCTTCTGCATACAGGGTATGGGTTTTTCAGTATTTGCAATATCTGCCGGAATCCTAGAGATGATTGGCCGTGCATTTGCAGCCATAATACTTATTCCAAGAATCGGTTTCATGGGCGCATGCCTTGCTTCACCAATTGCATGGATCTGTGCTGACGCATTTTTATTTCCTGCATTCATACATTGTGCCAAAAAGCTCAGCGCGAGACACAACCGTTAATTAATAATCAACAGACGGGATGGTACCATGATTTCCTGATAGCCCTCGTTTCCTGCCTGCTTTTCAAGACATCTCGGATTTGTGCGCAAGCACAAATCCTGCGTGTGAAAAATCTTTGTTTTTTCACACTAACCACCATATTAACTTGTCTGATTTCTCATATGCTGCGTTGTCGTCAATCGCCGTAGCCACCGCTATGCCTATTTCCTCAGCCTTGCATACGAGAAAATCATCCTGCGCCAATATAGCAGATATTTAATTTTCGATGTACTAGGTCACATCAACCTACAAGATTTTTAGAGATTATATAAGCTCAATTACCTGACAGTTATCTGTCATTCCATCCCAGAAGTTATCCAGTGATGTTCCTCTGAATTTCGCTATAATACTGCAGTTCATTGCTCCATGACCGACAATCAGAATATCTTTTCCCTCATTCACCTGCGGCATAACCACACTGTCTATGAAATCTCCTGTCCTTGCAAAAAGCTCTTCAAAGCTTTCGCCGCCTTCAACCGGCACATACTCCTGCGGTTTCTTAAAAAGCATATTAATCGGACAATCCTTTATTTTAAATGAATTCTCTATCCCTTCATATATTCCAAATCCCATTTCAATAAGCCTGTCATCTGTATACACTGGAACATCTCTTCCCTGCATGAAAATCTCTGCTGTTTCTCTGGCTCTTACTAATGGTGATGAATAGCATATGTCAAAATGTATATCTGCATATTGTCTGCCTGCCTTGGCAGCCATCCTTCTCCCCTCATCATTAAGCGGTATATCCGTTCTTCCCTGCAGCTTGTGCTTTGCATTCCAGTCTGTTTTACCATGACGCATTATGTATAGCATGTTGTACTCCTTCGTTTTATCATATCCATTTACAGTGTATAGTTCGCGTTGGTTTCGTCAATCTCTTTATTTATAGACAATGTGAAAATAAAATTCTCCTACTCGCCGGATTCTCCGTTACTGTTCACTCGTACCTCGTTCCCCAGTAACGATTCGAAGACTCATTCTAAGTTTTTGCTCCGCAAAAGGAGTCTGACCGCTCCGGCGGCACAATTTCATTCCACCGCATTGCAATCCCTGCGGAGCATCTGTTTTACCGGTAAATTTCTGATTAATTCTATAAAGTTAAAAATAGAGCCGGTTACAAGTAAACTTGCACCGACTCTATATTATGCTTTCGCACTATAATCTTAATACACGATATTACTCGATGATTGTTGCAACAGCACCAGAACCAACTGTTCTACCACCCTCACGGATAGCGAAACGAAGACCCTGCTCCATAGCTACATTATGGATAAGTTCAACTGTCATCTCTACATTATCACCAGGCATGCACATTTCTGTACCTGCTGGAAGCTCGCAAACACCAGTTACATCAGTTGTTCTAAAGTAGAACTGTGGTCTGTAGTTGTTGAAGAATGGAGTATGACGTCCACCTTCGTCCTTTGTTAATACATAAACCTGAGCTGTAAACTTGTGGTGTGGTGTGATTGAACCTGGCTTGCAGAGAACCTGTCCTCTCTGGATTTCGTCTCTCTGAACACCTCTAAGAAGTGCACCAATGTTATCACCTGGCTGAGCCTCATCAAGAAGCTTTCTGAACATCTCGATACCAGTTACAACTACCTTACGGATGTCTTCATGGATACCAACGATTTCAACTTCCTCATTGATGTGGAGAACACCTCTCTCTACTCTACCAGTAGCAACAGTACCACGACCTGTGATAGAGAATACATCCTCTACAGGCATAAGGAATGGCTTATCTGTTTCTCTTTCTGGATCTGGAACATACTCATCAATAGTATGCATAAGCTCAAGAATCTTGTCACCCCATTCGCTGTTAGGATCTTCAAGAGCCTTAAGAGCTGAACCCTGGATGATTGGTGTATCATCGCCTGGGAAATCATACTCGTTAAGAAGTTCTCTGATTTCCATATCTACTAATTCAAGAAGTTCTGGATCATCAACCATATCACACTTGTTCATGAATACAACGATGTAAGGAACACCTACCTGACGAGCAAGAAGGATATGCTCTCTTGTCTGAGCCATAACACCATCAGTAGCAGCAACAACAAGGATACCAGCATCCATCTGAGCAGCACCTGTGATCATGTTCTTTACATAATCGGCATGACCTGGGCAGTCAACGTGTGCATAATGTCTCTTCTCTGTCTCATACTCAACGTGAGCTGTAGAGATAGTGATACCTCTTTCTCTTTCCTCTGGTGCCTTATCAATATTCTCGAATGCAACAGCTTCACCTGTACCAAGTCTCTCATGAAGAGTCTTTGTGATAGCAGCTGTTAATGTAGTCTTACCATGATCTACGTGTCCGATTGTACCAATGTTACAATGTGGTTTTGTTCTCTCAAATTTAGCCTTTGCCATTGTTTAAAATCCTCCTAAAATATTTAGATTGCACTGAGAGGAAATAGTCCTCCCAGGCTTGTCATAGCTGAAATCTATTATATTTCATTTGTTAAAATATTTCAACTATATTTTTTTAGTTATTACTTATTTCTATCAGAAATAACCTTATCCTGAACAGACTTTGGAGCCTGCTCGTACTTATCAAAGAACATAGAGTAGTTACCACGGCCCTGTGTCTTAGAACGAAGGTCAGTAGCATAACCAAACATCTCTGCAAGTGGAACGAATGCTTTAATCATCTTACCACCTGAGATATCTTCCATACCCTCGATACGTCCTCTACGTGAGTTAATATCACCGATTACATCACCCATGTATTCTTCTGGCATAGTAACCTCAACCTTCATGATAGGCTCAAGAAGGGCAGGTGCTGCCTTAGCCATAGCATCCTTGAATGCCATAGAACCAGCAATGTGGAATGCCATTTCTGAAGAATCGACTTCATGGTATGAACCATCGTAGATATCTGCTCTAAGTCCGAGAACTGGGAATCCAGCTAAGATACCTGAATTAGCAGCTTCTCTGATACCATCAGCAACTGAAGGGATATATTCCTTAGGAATAGCACCACCAACTACTGAAGACTCGCAGAAGAGTACTGGAGGTTCGTCTATTAATACTGTGTTCTTAGTCTCAACATCAAACTTATCAACGTTAGCTTCAAGTGGTGAGAAACGAACCTTACAGTGACCATACTGACCACGTCCACCTGACTGCTTAGCGTACTTACTATCAACATCAACTGCCTTAGTAAAGCACTCTCTGTAAGCAACCTGAGGAGCACCAACATTAGCTTCTACCTTGAACTCACGGAGAAGTCTGTCAACGATGATATCAAGGTGAAGCTCACCCATACCAGCGATGATTGTCTGACCTGTTTCCTGATCTGTATGAGCACGGAATGTAGGATCTTCTTCAGCAAGCTTTGCTAAAGCTTCGCCCATCTTACCCTGGTCATTCTTAGTCTTTGGCTCGATAGCAAGCTCGATAACTGGCTCTGGGAATTCCATAGACTCTAAGATAACTGGATGTGCTTCATCACAGATAGTATCACCTGTTATTGTAACCTTAAGACCTACTGCAGCAGCGATATCTCCTGAGTAAACCTTATCAATTTCTTTTCTCTGGTTAGCGTGCATCTGAAGGATACGGCCAACTCTTTCTTTCTTATTCTTGTTAGAGTTAAGTACATATGAACCACCGTTTAATGTACCTGAGTAAACTCTGAAGAATGCTAACTTACCAACGAATGGATCAGTCATAATCTTGAATGCAAGAGCTGAAAATGGCTCATCATCAGATGACTTTCTTGTAACTTCGTTACCGTCTTCGTCAACACCAGTGATATCTGGGATATCTGTAGGAGCTGGCATGTACTCGATAACAGCATCAAGAAGCTTCTGAACACCCTTGTTCTTGTAAGCTGTACCACAAAGACAAGGAATAGCTGTACCTTCGATAGTACCCTTTCTTAAAGCAGCCTTTAATTCAGGAACTGTAATCTCCTCATCATTAAAGAACTTCTCCATAAGGTCTTCATCAAGCTCTGCACACTGCTCAACAAGCTTGTCATGATATTCCTGAGCCTGATCCTTTAAATCGTCTGGAATCTCACCAACAGCGATATCATCACCCTTATCTCCGTTGAAGACATAAGCCTTCATCTCGAATAAGTCGATAATACCCTGGAAGTCATCTTCCTTACCGATAGGAATCTGTACAAGTACAGGATTCTTTCCAAGCTTTGTTATAAGCTGGTTGCATGATCCGAAGAAATCAGCACCCATCTTATCCATCTTGTTCATGAAAGCCATACGAGGTACATTGTATTTATCAGCCTGACGCCATACATTCTCTGACTGTGGCTCAACACCATTCTGTGCATCGAATACACCTACAGCACCATCAAGTACTCTAAGAGAACGCTCAACCTCTACTGTGAAGTCAACGTGTCCTGGAGTATCGATAATGTTAATACGGTATTCTGGCTGTGTCTTATCTGGCTTACCCTCTTTCTCAGGTGTCCAGTGACATGTTGTGGCAGCCGATGTGATTGTGATACCTCTCTCCTGCTCCTGGGCCATCCAGTCCATAGTAGCAGTACCTTCATGAGTATCACCAATCTTGTGGTTAACACCAGTATAATAAAGGATACGCTCTGTTAATGTTGTCTTACCAGCATCAATATGAGCCATAATTCCGATATTTCTGGTTCTCTCCAATGGATATTCTCTTCCAGCCATGGATAAAACCTCCTATAATTATTATTAGAATCTGTAATGAGCAAAAGCCTTGTTTGCTTCTGCCATCTTGTGCATATCTTCTTTTCTCTTAACTGATGCGCCTGTGTTGTTAGCTGCATCAAGAATCTCGTTAGCGAGTCTTTCTTCCATAGTCTTCTCGCCTCTTGCTCTAGAGAATGTAGTCATCCAGCGAAGAGCTAAAGCCTGTCTTCTGTCCGGCTTAACTTCGATAGGTACCTGATAAGTAGCACCACCGATACGTCTTGCCTTAACTTCAAGAACTGGCATGATATTGTTCATAGCTTCTTCAAATACTTCGATAGCTGGTCTTTCAGTCTTAGCTGCGACTCTATCAAAAGCACCGTAAACAATCTTCTGTGCTACTCCTCTCTTACCATCAAGCATAATGTTGTTGATAAGCTTAGTAACAACCTTATTGTTGTAAATAGGATCTGCTAATACATCTCTTTTCTGTGTATGTCCTTTACGTGGCACGGTTCTTCCCTCCTTAATAAATTTATTAAATCATAGGTACTCACAAATAAAAAATGTGTTCGCGCCGTATATATTAACCTGCAACCTCTTGATTAATCTAATTCCGGCACAATTCAAAATTTAATTTGTTCGTAAAAATCAGACTCCTAGGAATCCGACTCTTGCAAATTGTAAAACTTGCATGCATTCATACAAATGCGTGTCTTAATCCAGGCTTAATTACTTAGCGTCCTTAGGTCTCTTAGCACCGTACTTAGAACGAGCCTGTCTTCTCTTTGCAACACCTGCTGTATCAAGTGTTCCTCTGATGATGTGGTATCTTGTACCTGGTAAATCCTTAACTCTTCCACCTCTTATAAGAACAACGCTGTGCTCCTGAAGATTGTGTCCCTCACCTGGGATGTAAGATGTTACCTCAATACCGTTAGAAAGACGTACTCTGGCAATCTTTCTAAGAGCTGAGTTAGGCTTCTTAGGTGTAGCAGTCTTAACAGCAGTACACACACCTCTCTTCTGTGGAGAAGAGATATCTGTAGCCTTCTTCTGAAGAGAGTTGTAACCCTTCTGAAGAGCTGGTGCTGTAGACTTCTTTACTGCAGTCTTTCTTCCCTGTTTTACTAACTGGTTAAATGTTGGCATTCCGTTTTCACCTCCCGAAATTAGAATAATGAATGGTTGCATCTTAGTATCAACTAAGAAAATGTTTTGTTATCAAAACAGCGCAAAATAGGGCTTGCCTATTCGCACACTTTATTAGTATATATATTTGCAAATTCAGTGTCAAGCATTTTTTCAAAAATTAGTAAAATTAAAAGCGTGCCGGATTTTATCAATCTGACACGCCTGAAATTATCTATAAAGAATTAATCTTCCTGTGTGAAAACAAGTTCATCCTCACCAGACTCTTCTTCATCCTCTTCAATGTAGTTATCAGTAGAACTGATTCTGATATCCTGATAACGCTTCATGCCTGTACCAGCAGGAATGAGCTTACCAATGATAACATTCTCTTTAAGACCGATAAGTGGATCAATCTTTCCATTAATAGCTGCATCTGTAAGAACCTTAGTAGTCTCCTGGAATGAAGCTGCTGACATAAATGAAGTAGAAGCAAGTGATGACTTAGTAATACCAAGGATAATAGGAGTACCTGTAGCAAGCTTCTTTCCTTCTTCCTCAAGTCTTTCATTAACTTCCTGGAATTCAATAGTATCTACCTGTGAACCAGGAAGGAAATCTGAATCTCCAGCTTCATCAACAACAATCTTCTTAAGCATCTGACGAACAATAAGCTCAATATGCTTATCGTTGATATCAACACCCTGGATACGGTAAACCTTCTGTACCTCACGGAGCAGATAATCCTGAACAGCTCTTACACCAAGAATTCTAACGATATCATGTGGATTCTCAGAACCCTCTGTGATTTCTTCACCCTTAGCAACAACCTGTCCTTCAACAACCTTTTCCCTTGTATCCTTAGATAATGGATAAGCCTTAGAATTACCTTCTTCGTCAGTAATAACGATTTCAGTCTTCTTCTCAGTCTTAACAATACTTACAGTTCCACCAAACTCAGCAAGAACAGCAAGCATCTTAGGCTTTCTTGCCTCGAAAAGCTCTTCTACTCTAGGAAGACCCTGTGTAATATTATCACCGGCAACACCACCTGTATGGAAGGTTCTCATAGTAAGCTGTGTACCAGGCTCACCGATTGACTGGGCTGCGATAATACCAACAGCTTCACCAACCTGTACAGTCTGTCCAGTTGCCATGTTAGTTCCATAACATTTAGCACATACACCGATGTGTGAACGGCATGTAAGGATTGTTCTTATTCTTACCTTGTCAACACCAGTCTTAATAATAGCTTCTGCTCTCTTAGGAGTTACAAGATGGTTAGCTGCAACAATAATCTCTCCTGTTGCCGGATCAACAATATCCTCAGCTAAGTATCTTCCTGTAATACGCTCCTGTAATGGCTCAAGGATATCCTCCTTGGCATCACTTGAGTTAGTAGCCCTGTTATTAACAAATGAGTAGACATACATACCAGGTATCTGCTTACCTAAGCTGCAGTCAGTCTCTCTGATAATAAGATCCTGTGAAACATCAACAAGTCTTCTTGTAAGGTATCCTGAATCGGCTGTACGAAGGGCTGTATCTGAAAGTCCCTTACGAGCACCATGGGCTGAAATGAAGTATTCCAGAACATCAAGACCTTCACGGAAGTTAGACTTGATAGGAAGTTCGATAGTGTTACCAGATGTATCAGCCATCAAACCACGCATACCTGCTAACTGCTTAATCTGCTGGTTAGAACCACGGGCACCTGAGTCAGCCATCATGAAGATGTTATTATATTTATCAAGACCCTGGAGAAGGGCATCCTTAATCTTATCATCAGTCTCCTGCCATACGCGGATGACATTCTTATGTCTTTCCTCGTCAGTAGCCTGACCTCTGTTATACTTAACAGTAATCTGTTCAACCTTCTTTTCTGCCTCAGCAAGAAGCTGCTTCTTAACTGGTGGCACAGTCATCTCTGAAATAGAAACAGTCATGGCTGCTCTTGTAGAGAACTTATAACCCATAGCCTTGATATCATCAAGAACCTCTGCAGTCTTAGTTGTACCATGAGTGTTGATAACATGCTGTAAGATATCCTTAAGCTGCTTCTTTCCTACATGGAAATCAACCTCTGGAAGTAACAGATTCTCTTTATTGCTTCTGTCAACATAGCCAAGATCCTGTGGAAGAATCTCATTAAATATAAGTCTTCCAAGTGTAGACTCGATATTGCCTGAAATCTCCTCACCATCAATGCTCTTGGTTACATGAACCATAATCTTAGAATGTAAAGTAATTACGCCATTCTCATAAGCAAGAAGTGCTTCATTAACGCTCTTGAAAATCTTACCCTCACCCTTAGCACCAGGTCTTTCCTGTGTAAGGTAGTAAATACCAAGTACCATATCCTGTGAAGGAACGGCAACAGGACCACCATCTGATGGCTTAAGGAGGTTGTTAGGTGAAAGAAGCATGAATCTGCACTCTGCCTGCGCCTCAACAGAAAGTGGAAGATGGACAGCCATCTGGTCACCATCGAAATCGGCATTGAACGCTGTACATACCAATGGATGAAGCTTAATAGCCTTACCTTCTACAAGGATTGGCTCAAAAGCCTGAATACCAAGTCTGTGAAGTGTCGGGGCACGGTTCAGCATAACCGGATGCTCTTTGATGACATCTTCAAGTACATCCCATACCTCTGGCTCAAGATGTTCTACACTCTTCTTAGCTTTCTTAATATTATCTGCAAGATTACGCCTTACAAGCTCTCTCATAACGAATGGCTTGAATAACTCAATAGCCATCTCTTTAGGAAGACCGCACTGGTAAATCTTAAGCTCTGGTCCTACTACGATAACTGAACGTCCTGAGTAGTCAACACGCTTACCAAGAAGATTCTGTCTGAATCGTCCCTGCTTACCCTTTAATAAATCTGATAAAGACTTAAGGGCTCTGTTACCAGGACCAGTTACAGGACGGCCATTTCTACGGCCATTGTCAATAAGAGCATCTACAGCTTCCTGAAGCATTCTCTTCTCGTTACGCACAATAATTTCAGGTGCGCCAAGCTCAAGAAGTCTTGCAAGTCTGTTATTTCTGTTAATAATTCTTCTATAAAGGTCATTAAGATCTGAAGTTGCAAATCGTCCACCATCAAGCTGGACCATAGGTCTTAAATCTGGTGGAATTACAGGTATCTCTGTAAGAATCATCCACTCAGGCTTAGTTCCGGCACTCTTAAATGCTTCAACAACTTCTATTCTCTTTATAAGTCTTGCAGCCTTCTGTGAAGTAGTATTGGCAAGCTCATCCTTAAGCTTTACAGCTTCTTCTTCAAGATCAACCATCTTAAGAAGCTCAAGGATTGCCTCTGCTCCCATACCTACACGGAAAGCTTTGCTTCCGTACTGCTCACAGAGTTCCCTGTATTCAGTCTCTGAAAGAATCTTCTTGAAAGGTATATCTGTTTCACCTGGATCAATTACGATATATGAAGCAAAATATAATACCTTCTCAAGATTCTTAGGACCGATGTCAAGGATGAGGTCCATACGGCTTGGAATACCCTTGAAGTACCAGATATGTGATACTGGTGCAGCAAGGTGGATATGTCCCATACGGTCTCTTCTTACGCTGGCCTTGGTAACCTCAACACCACATTTATCGCAGACAATACCTTTATCCTTAATCTTCTTGTACTTACCGCAGTGGCACTCCCAGTCCTTGCTAGGACCAAATATTCTTTCACAGAAAAGTCCATCCTTTTCTGGCTTAAGTGTTCTATAGTTAATTGTTTCCGGTTTGGTAACCTCACCGTGAGACCACTCCAAAATATTCTCAGGAGAAGCAAGCTTGATCTGAATCTTATCAAATTTCATTGACTTATTTGATTTAATTTCTTCTGCCATTATAGTGCTCCCTTCTAATTAATATTCATCTGAATTGCCATCGCCGTAATCGTCATCAAAATCATCGGCCATATCAAAATCAGCGTCATCATCTGAATCTACAGCATCTTCTGTTCCATCTTCATTAAGAGTAACTGTTGACATACCGCCAGCCTTATACTCTGCCTCTTCCTCTCTGCTGTTCCTTCTATAACCGTTACCCTCATCAAGAACCTTCTTGAAATCAGTAACCTCATACTCAGAGCTTTCAAGCAGTCTGACTTCATTGTTGTCCTGGTCAAGTACTCTTACATCAAGTGCAAGTGACTGAAGCTCCTTAAGAAGAACCTTGAATGATTCTGGAACTCCCGGCTCAGGAATATTCTCACCCTTAATAATAGCTTCGTAAGTCTTAACTCGTCCTACAACATCATCAGACTTAACAGTAAGGATTTCCTGAAGAGTATATGCAGCACCATAAGCCTCAAGTGCCCAAACCTCCATCTCTCCGAATCTCTGTCCGCCGAACTGTGCTTTACCACCAAGTGGCTGCTGTGTTACAAGTGAGTAAGGACCAGTTGAACGGGCATGAATCTTATCATCAACCAGGTGATGAAGCTTTAAGTAATGCATGAATCCGATAGTTACAGGGCTGTCAAAGTACTCACCTGTCCTGCCGTCTCTAAGTCTTACCTTTCCATCACGGCCGATTGGAACACCCTTCCATTCTGCTCTGTGATCTCTATGTTCTGAAAGGTAATCAAACACCTCTTCATTAAGAACATCTTTATACTGTGCTGTAAATGTAACCATATCCTCTGGATATTCTTCACCATTCTTCTCAGCCTCAGCCTTTTCAGCCGCAAGCTCTTCATCATCAAATGGATGGTTAGCATAAGCATTTGCCATGTCAAGAGTATCCATAATATCATTCTCGTCTGCACCATCGAATACAGGTGTTGCAATATTAAATCCAAGAACCTTGGCAGCAAGACTCAAATGTATCTCAAGGACCTGTCCGATGTTCATTCGTGAAGGAACGCCCAGTGGGTTAAGTACGATATCGAGAGGGCGTCCATTAGGAAGGAATGGCATATCTTCAACTGGAAGAACTCTCGAAACAACACCCTTGTTACCATGACGGCCGGCCATCTTATCACCAACACCGATTTTTCTCTTCTGTGCAATATATATACGTACGGATTTATTAACTCCTGGTGAGAGCTCATCTCCGTTCTCTCTTGTAAATGTCTTGACAGCAACAACGATACCATAAGCACCATGAGGTACCTTAAGTGAAGTATCCCTTACCTCTCTTGCCTTCTCACCAAAGATAGCCCTTAAAAGTCTCTCTTCAGCAGTAAGCTCTGTCTCTCCCTTAGGAGTAACCTTACCAACAAGAATGTCTCCGGCTCTTACCTCAGCACCAACACGGATAATACCATTCTCGTCAAGATCCTTGACAGCCTCTGCACCAGTTGAAGGAAGATCTCTTGTAATCTCTTCTGGTCCTAACTTAGTATCTCTTGCTTCTGTTTCATATTCTTCAATATGGATAGATGTATACACATCATCTCTTACGAGACGCTCACTAAGAAGTACAGCATCCTCGTAGTTGTAACCTTCCCAGGTCATGAAACCGATCAGAGGGTTCTTACCAAGGGCAATCTCACCATTAGATGTAGATGGGCCATCGGCAATAACATCTCCTTCTTTAACCTCATCACCCTTGAAAACAATAGGTCTCTGGTTATAGCAGTTACTCTGGTTACTTCTTGAGAACTTAGTAAGCTTGTATTCGCGTGCCTTGCCATCCTTCTCCCTTATAACAATCTTGTTAGATTCAGAAGAAAGAACAACACCATCAGCCTCTGCAACTACGCACACACCTGAGTCAACAGCAGTCTTATTCTCGATACCTGTTCCAATAGCTGGTGCCTCTGTCATAAGAAGAGGTACGGCCTGACGCTGCATGTTAGAACCCATGAGAGCACGTGTACAGTCATCATTCTGAAGGAAAGGAATCATAGATGTAGCAACTGAGAATACCATCTTAGGAGATACATCCATAAGGTCAATCTGGCTCTTGTCAAACTGAGATGTTTCTTCTCTGAAACGGCCAGATACAGTATTTCTTACAAAATAACCATTCTCGTCAATCTCAGCATTAGCCTGTGCTACATGGAAATCATCTTCCTCATCTGCTGTAAAATAGCGTACTTCATCAGTAACTCTCGGATTCTTAGGATCAGTCTTATCTACTATACGGTAAGGAGCCTCAACGAATCCATATTCATTAATTCTTGCATAAGATGCAAGAGAGTTAATAAGACCAATGTTAGGTCCTTCAGGAGTCTCGATAGGGCACATTCTTCCATAATGTGTATAGTGTACATCACGGACCTCGAAACCTGCACGGTCTCTTGAAAGGCCACCAGGACCAAGGGCTGATAATCTTCTCTTGTGAGTAATCTCACTAAGAGGGTTGTTCTGATCCATGAACTGTGACAACTGTGAACTTCCAAAGAATTCCTTAATAGCAGCAGTTACAGGCTTAATATTAATAAGTGACTGTGGAGAAATTCCGCTAAGATCCTGTGTAGACATTCTCTCACGGACAACTCTTTCCATTCTTGAGATACCAATTCTGAACTGGTTCTGAAGAAGCTCTCCTACAGCTCTGATTCGTCTGTTTCCAAGGTGATCAATATCATCCTTAGTACCAACACCATACTCAAGGTGCATATTATAGTTAATAGAAGCAAGGATATCCTCTACTGTAATATGCTTAGGAATAAGGTCAGCAATATTCTTAGTAATAGCATCCTTAATATCTTCTAATGTTTCATTCTCAGCAAGAATCTGTGCAAGGACAGGGTAATATACATACTCTGAAACGCCAAGTGCCTTAGCTTCCTCTTTGCTGATATCAACCCATTTTGTAATATCTACTGCTCTGTTAGAAAGAATCTTGACAACTCTGTCAGATACAGTACCATCAGAAGCCTTAACCTCTACAGTAACGAATACTGAAGGAACAGCAGCATCCTGGATAGCCTGAGCCGATTCCCTTGTAAGCTTCTCGCCTGCTGCCGCAATAACAGTACCATTCTCATCAACAACATCCTCAGCAAGAACCTGTCCTGTAAGTCTGCTCTTAAAAGAAAGCTTCTTATTAAACTTATATCTTCCAACATGTGCAAGGTCATATCTTCTTGGATCAAAGAACATACCTGAAATAAGTGCCTCAGCACTCTCTACAGATAATGGCTCGCCCGGTCTTAACTTCTTATAAAGTTCAAGAATACCTTCCTGATAATTAGTAGAAGTATCCTTCTCCATAGTTGCAAGAAGCTTAGGCTCCTCACCGAAAATATCAAGAATTTCAGCATTAGTACCAAAGCCTAAAGCTCTGATAAGAACAGTAATAGGCACTTTCTTATTACGGTCAACCTTAACATAGAATATATCGTTAGCGTCTGTTTCATACTCTAACCATGCACCCCTGTTAGGAATTACCTGACAACTGTATAAGAAAATCTTACCATACTTATCCTTCTGTATATCATAATAAATACCAGGTGAACGTACCAACTGGCTGACAATAACTCGTTCAGCACCATTAATTACAAATGTGCCTGTCTTCGTCATTAATGGCAGGTCACCCATGAATATTTCATGCTCGCTGATGCTTTCTGTCTCTTTGTTATGAAGTCTTACTGTAACTTTAAGAGGAGCT
Source organism: Ruminococcus sp. CAG:382 (assembly GCA_963654395.1). Classification (GTDB taxonomy): domain Bacteria; phylum Bacillota; class Clostridia; order Lachnospirales; family Lachnospiraceae; genus Lachnospira. Next base: position 433 of record CAVKBP010000009.1, on the reverse strand, counting down.
GCATATGTAGCATCTCTTTCTTTACACTCTTCAATTGAATACTTAACTTCGTCTTCGCATAACGCAAAATCCACGAATTCCAGACTTAATCTTCCGTTATAGTCTGCAATTGGAGATATGTCATCAAAGACCTCTTTTAAGCCTTCATTCAAAAACCACTGGTAAGAATCCTTCTGCACCTCAATAAGGTTAGGCATCTCAAGAACCTCTTTCTGTCTTGAGAAACTCATACGCATTGCCTTGCCCGACGTTATTGGGCGTAATCTGTTTTTCTCCATTGACGTTTCACCCCTTAGTTTTCTTCACATTAATATATTACATTATAGGTAAATGTGCAGAGAATGAGCACAAGTTACCACAATAGTGCATTGTCCATAGTACATCAAAGTTATATATATGTCAAGGGATTTTCAAAAATTTCCAGGAATATTTA
>CAVKBP010000008.1:0-31168 GCA_963654395.1 Ruminococcus sp. CAG:382 | reverse complement strand
GACATGGAATGCTTGCATTCCTATGGGTGATTTTGAAATTTTATTTGGCGGATACGCTCTGGATAATTACGATAAAATATAATAGAAAAGGAGAGTGAGTAGGTGGGAAGCGTGAGTTTGACTACGATGGTGGCCGGAGATTCAAGTTTCATGATTAAGACGCTGTACACATTTAAGCTGAATGGCGTTTCATTGAACATTGACACGACGCATGTGGCTCTGCTGCTGGTATCAGTCTTTATTCTTGTTATGGCTGTAATAGCAAGAGTCAGGATTAGTAAAGTCGATGCTTCAGATACACCGGGGATGTTCCAGAATGCCATAGAAATCATTGTTGAGATGTTAGGTTCTATGGTTGACGGTATTATGGGTAAGAATGCCAACAGATTTGTGAATTATATATCCACATTGTTCCTGTTTATAATAATATCTAACATATCCGGTCTGTTTGGGTTAAGACCACCAACGGCTGATTATGGTGTTACCCTGTGTCTCGGACTGATAACATTTATACTGGTTCAGTTTAATGGTATCAGGAAGAACAGAATTAAGCACTTTACAGCATTATTCCAGCCAATATGGTTTTTGTTCCCGATTAACCTTATTGGTGAGTTCGCTGTTCCGTTATCATTGTCATTGCGTCTTTTTGGTAATGTAATGTCAGGAACGGTTCTTATGGGCTTAATATACGATTTGCTTAGTCCATTCACAGTTGCATACCCGTCAGTACTGCATGCATATTTTGATTTATTCTCAGGCTGCATTCAGGCGTATGTATTCTGTATGTTAACTATGGTTTATGTTAACGACAAGATAGCCGATTAACGGCAAATATTTTTTATTAGACGGAGGATTTTTAAATGAATATTTCAGGAAGTGAATTTATTAGTGCTATGTCAGCAATTGGAGCAGGTATTGCCATGATCGCAGGTGTTGGTCCTGGTGTTGGTCAGGGTATCGCAGCAGGTTATGGTGCGTCAGCAGTTGGTCGTAATCCGGGCGCTAAGTCGGATATTACTTCAACAATGCTTCTTGGACAGGCTGTTGCCGAGACAACTGGTCTTTACGGTTTCGCCGTAGCTATTATCTTAATGTTCGTTAAGCCATTCGGAAATTAGTGCAGCGTTTCATAAATAACCAGACTAAAAACGCTGAATGTTTTTTGCATCTGTAGCCAGAAAAACAGACAGGTTATTGGGATAGTTATTTAGAAACCGCTGTACTAGAAAAAGGTGCAAAGATAATAGAAAGGAGGCCTACAATTGAATTTGTCAGGAAATACATTTGTTGCCCTAGCGTCTGACGGCCGGTTATTCGGTCTTGATGCGCAGCTCCTTTTTGATGCAGCAGTAACTGCGGTCAATGTATTTATACTGTTTCTATTACTTACATTCATTCTTTTCAATCCTGTAAGGAGTATGTTAAAGAAGAGACAGGACAAGATAACAAGTGACAGGGAAAACGCCGAGAAGAATAAGAAAGAGGCGGATGCCCTTAGAGCAGAATATGAGGCTAAGTTAAAGGATGCCAGCAGGGAGGCGGAACAGATTCTTAGCGATGCAAGAAAGACAGCTATGCACAATGAAGCTAAAATCATTGATGAAGCTAAGGCTGAGGCAGCAAGAATCATAGAGAGAGCTAATGTTGAGGCTGAACTTGAGAAGCGCAAGGTTGCTGACGAGGTTAAACAGCAGATTGTAACTGTAGCGGCTGTCATGGCATCTAAATTAGTTGCGAAAACTATTGATGAGAAGGACAGCAATGCTCTTATTGAAGAGACTTTGAATGAAATGGGTGAGAAAACATGGCTAAGCTAATTGAAGCAACATACGGTGATGCCTTGTTTGAGCTTGCCGTAGAAGAGTCCAGAGTGGATTCCCTGTATGATGAGGCCGGGGCTGTCGTTAAGGCGTTTAATGATAACCCGGAGCTTGGCAGACTGCTGAATCATCCGGAGGTAGAGAAGGGAGAAAAGGAAGAGCTTATTAATAACATTTTTTCCCAGTTTGTTTCAGGAGATATGACAGGACTGCTGATAACCATGGTCTCAAAGGACAGACAGAAAAAGATTGTTGATACACTTGAGTATTTTCGGAAGAGAGTTCTCGAATACAAGAAAATTGGAATTGCTTATGTAAGTACGGCAAAGCCGCTCACTGATGAACAAAAGAAAGCGGTTGTCGGGAAGCTGTCGGAGACTACAGATTATGTGGATTTCCAGATGAATTATGCGGTGGATGAGAGTCTTATTGGCGGAATGGTTATAAGAATCGGTGACCGCGTGGTGGACAGCAGTATTAAGCATAAAATAGAAGAGCTTTCCAGAAGTCTTATGAAGATACAGCTATAATGTGTCGGATGGGGAAAGCTTAATTAATCAGAAAGCGGGTGCATAGAGCTAATGAATTTAAGACCGGAAGAAATCAGTTCAGTTATAAAAGAACAGATAAAGAGATATTCTACCGAACTTGAAGTATCAGATGTTGGTACTGTTATTCAGGTAGCAGATGGTATCGCACGAATTCATGGATTGGAGAAAGCCATGCAGGGAGAGCTTCTTGAGTTCCCAGGCGAGGTATATGGAATGGTACTTAACCTTGAAGAGGATAATGTTGGTGCTGTTCTTCTCGGCGATTCAAAGAATATAAGTGAGGGCGATACTGTAAAGACAACTGGACGAGTTGTTGAAGTTCCAGTTGGCGACGCATTGACAGGACGAGTTGTCAATGCATTAGGACAGCCTATCGATGGAAAAGGGTCAATCGTTACGGACAAGTACCGTAAGATTGAGAGAGTTGCATCGGGCGTTATTACAAGAAAATCAGTAAGCGTGCCGCTTCAGACAGGTATTAAGGCTATTGATGCCATGGTTCCTATTGGAAGAGGCCAGAGAGAGCTTATTATCGGTGACCGTCAGACTGGTAAGACGGCTATTGCAATTGATACTATTATTAACCAGAAGGGACAGGGCGTGCATTGTATATATGTTGCCATAGGCCAGAAGGCTTCAACGGTTGCAAGTATTGTCAAGACTCTTGAGGAGTATGGTGCAATGTCATATACAACTGTGGTTGCCTCTACAGCCAGTGAGCTTGCGCCATTACAGTATATTGCTCCTTATTCAGGCTGTGCTATTGGTGAAGAGTGGATGGAGAATGGTGGAGATGTTTTAGTTGTATATGATGATTTAAGTAAACATGCCGCAGCATACAGAACCCTTTCGCTTCTTCTTAAGAGAGCACCGGGACGAGAGGCATATCCTGGAGATGTATTCTATCTTCATTCAAGACTTCTCGAGAGAGCAGCAAGAATGTCAGATGAATATGGTGGAGGTTCACTTACAGCACTTCCGATTATCGAGACACAGGCAGGAGATGTTTCGGCATATATTCCTACTAATGTTATCTCTATCACAGACGGACAGATATATCTTGAGACAGAGATGTTTAACTCAGGCTTCAGGCCAGCTATTAATGCCGGCTTGTCTGTATCAAGAGTTGGTGGTTCTGCACAGATTAAGGCTATTAAGAAGATAGCCGCTCCTATCCGTACAGAGCTTGCACAGTACAGAGAGCTTGCATCATTCTCACAGTTTGGTTCAGAGCTTGACGCTGATACTAAGGAAAAGCTTGCACAGGGCGAGAGAATAAAAGAGATGCTTAAGCAGCCACAGTACAAGCCAATGCCGGTTGAGTATCAGGTTATAATCATTTATGCAGTTACTAAGAAGTATGTTATTGATATAGATGTTGACAGGATTCTTGACTTCGAGCAGGGATTATTTGACTATATTGATACTAAATATCCACAGATTCCAGAGTCTGTCAAGGAGACTAAGGAACTGACAGCAGATAATGAGAAAGCACTTGTAGCTGCCATTGAAGAGTTTAAGAAAACATTTGTAAAATAAATGCTTTGGAAATGGAGGTAATAGTTTATGGCCTCAATGAGAGACATAAAAAGACGCAGAGATAGTATTCAAAGTACCGGCCAGATTACCAAAGCCATGAAGCTCGTATCTACTGTTAAGCTGCAGAAAGCTAAAGGAAAAGCAGAGAGTACCAAGCCATATTCCGACCTTATGTATGACACTGTCAGGAATATGCTTGCAAAGTCAGGCAATATCAACCACAAGTACCTAAAGGCTGGGGATTCAAGTAAGAAAGCAATTATTACTATCACAGCCAACAGAGGACTTGCTGGAGGGTATAATTCTAATATTACCAGACTTATAACTGGTAGTGATATTGCTAAAGAGGATGCCCTTATCTATGCAATCGGAAGCAAGGGAAGAGATTTTCTTTCACGAAGAGGGTATGAGGTCAAGGCTGACTATTCAGATATGATTGAAGAGCCTGCATATACTGATGCTAAAATCATATGTAACGAGGTGCTCGAAGCATTTACAGGTGGAGAAGCAGGGGAGATATATCTTGCTTATACATCCTTTAAGAATACTGTGGTTCATGAGCCTAAGCTTATAAGACTGCTCCCTGTAGATGCAGACGCCATGAAGCAGGAGGGCACAGGGAATGATAACACACCTATGAATTATGAGCCGGGTGAGGAGGAAGCTCTTAACCTGATTATACCTAAGTATGTGTGCAGCCTTATATATGGAGCTATGGTGGAAGCCGCAGCCAGCGAGAACGGAGCGCGTATGCAGGCAATGGACAGCGCTACAAGCAATGCAGAGGATATGATATCAGATCTGTCGCTTAAGTTTAACAGAGCGCGTCAGGCTTCTATTACACAGGAGCTTACAGAGATTATAGCAGGAGCGAATGCTATCAATTAATAAAACAATGGAGGGAATAATGGCAGAGAATAATATTGGTAAGATTACTCAGGTTATCGGCGCTGTAATTGATATTAAATTTACAGACGGTAATCTGCCAGAAATCAATTCGGCCATCAATATTAAGACTAATGACGGCGGAAAGCTTGTTGTAGAGGTTGCCCAGCATCTTGGTGATGATGTAGTAAGATGTATAGCCATGGGTCCTACAGATGGTCTTGTCAGAGGTATGGAAGCAGAGGCAACAGGTGCTCCGATTTCTGTACCGGTAGGTGAACAGACTCTTGGTAGAATGTTCAATGTATTAGGAGAACCTATAGATAATAAACCGGCTCCGGAAGTACAGGAGTATATGCCTATTCACAGGAAAGCACCTGCATTTGCAGAGCAGGCAACAGATACGGAGATTCTTGAGACGGGTATTAAAGTAGTAGATTTGCTCTGCCCTTACCAGAAGGGTGGTAAAATCGGACTCTTCGGTGGTGCCGGAGTAGGTAAGACAGTACTTATCCAGGAGCTTATCAGAAATATTGCAACAGAGCATGGTGGATATTCTGTATTCACTGGTGTTGGTGAGAGAACAAGAGAGGGTAACGACCTTTACCACGAGATGATGGAATCAGGCGTTATCGAGAAGACTACCATGGTGTTCGGACAGATGAACGAACCGCCTGGAGCAAGAATGAGAGTAGGTCTTGCAGGACTTACTATGGCTGAGTATTTCAGGGATAAGGGTGGAAAGGATGTGCTTCTTTTCATCGACAATATCTATAGATTTACACAGGCTGGTTCAGAGGTTTCAGCACTTCTTGGCCGTATGCCTTCAGCCGTTGGTTATCAGCCGACATTACAGACAGAGATGGGTGCTCTGCAGGAGAGAATCACATCTACCAAGAACGGATCTATCACATCTGTACAGGCTGTATATGTGCCTGCCGATGACCTTACTGATCCGGCTCCGGCTACAACATTTGCACATCTGGACGCTACTACGGTTCTTTCAAGATCAATCGTTGAGCTTGGTATCTATCCGGCCGTTGACCCATTAGAGTCTACATCAAGAATTCTGGATCCAAGAATTGTTGGCGAGGAGCATTATAAGGTTGCAAGAGCTGTTCAGGAAATCTTACAGAAATATAAGGAATTACAGGATATTATCGCTATCCTTGGTATGGACGAGCTTTCAGAGGATGACAAGCTTGTTGTTTCAAGAGCAAGAAAGGTTCAGAGATTCTTATCACAGCCATTCTTCGTTGCAGGACAGTTTACAGGTCTTGAAGGAAGATATGTTCCTGTAGGTGAGACAATTCAGGGCTTTAAGGAGATTATTGAAGGAAAGTATGATGACATTCCTGAAAGCTATTTCCTTAACTGCGGTGGAATTGATGATGTTTTAGCTAAGGTAGAGAAGTAGAAAAGAGGTTGTAATGGCAGATTCACAGACAATAAAGCTTCTGGTTAATACGCCGGACAGAGTTTTCTACCATGATGACGCTACATTTGTTGAGCTATCTACCAGCGAAGGGGATATAGGCGTTTATCCGGGACATATTCCGCTAACGGCAGTTGTCATTCCCTGTGTGCTTGCTATACACAATGGCAATGATATCAGGAAGGCTGCCATACATGGTGGAATTATAGAGATTCTCAAGGATAAGATAACTATTCTTGCTGAGGTGGCAGAATGGTCAGACGAAATCGATGTAGAAAGAGCTAACGAGGCGAGACTGCGAGCTGAAAAGAGACTTGCCAGCCACGACGCTAATCTGGATGTGGTAAGAGCAGAGACAGCACTTAAGAGGTCGCTTGCAAGAATCAGGGCTGTAAAATAATATGTATAAACCTTCCATCTTCTGGGAATATTCCAGAGGATGGGAGGTTTTTTATATGGTAAAGATATATAGGTTTCAGAGACTGATGATAATAGCGGCGGTAATTGTGTGGGCGGTATTTGCCGGAAGACTTGTATACAAGGGCATAAAAGGGGAGACACCGGATGTTGTAGATACATTTTGTGAAAATGTGTACAGTGATTTAAGTGCAGAAATATCAGCCGCGGGAAAGCTCGACGGTGGGATGTCTGATATGGCAGAAAAGCTTATGATAACGCAGATGGCAAAGACGCTTGGGCTTAACAGGTATAGTATAACAGAGGATGAGAGCGGGATATATCTTACACAGCAGTCAGTTAATGGAAATGCGGATATATCAATAAAGAAAAGCGATGCCGGAAAATATTTTACGACAGATATTGAGCTGTTCAAGGGCTTTGAAAGCGCCACAGATTATGAAAAGCTGATAAAACAGGTGTTAGAGGAATATGGAGTAGATACGCATGTCACAGTAAGCATGAAGGGAAGCATAGCCGGAGATATGTCGCAGTATGACAAGAGTAAAATCAGTGGGCAAATGCTTAAGATGCTTGGTGCAAAGACCGTAACGACAGGGCAGATTCAGGATTCGTATGTTGTGTATGCCTACGCTAAGAGTGTTAAGGATTCTGTGAGTATCGGTAAGAATAAGATAAATGTAAATATAACTATGAATTATGACGAGACAAGGAAGGTGACAGAAATACAGCTTTCAACACCAATGTATAATGAGGATTTCTAAGGCTCAAAACTTGCTATTGTGGTTTTTGCCCAAAGAGATTAAAATAACCATGTATTAGTACAGCGATAAAATTCAGAAAAGATGAGGCAGATATGGAATTAAAAGAGCTTTTAGATAAATGTATTAATGAGAAGCTGATTGATCTTACAATAAGCGGTCAGAAGCTTAAGGATGAAGAGGGCGTGATAAGGGTTAAAATCCGCCCGGTACAGCTTAAGGATGAGATAAAGTATCAGGCATCGGAATTCGTGGGAAGAAAGGTGCTTCATGCCAATTATTCGGAAGATGACATAAAGGCAAGAATTGCGGAATATATGGAGAACACATTTAAACAGGCGCAGTTTAATATGACAGATGCCACAGCTACGGTGCTCAGTTCTAAGAAAGGCACATGCACCTGCAAGTACAAGAGGCTTGCGCAGGTGAAGAGCCAGAAGGATATGTCGCACAACAGAACCAAGTCATATATTCTAAAAGAGGGAGAGAAGGTGGACTTTCTTGTTGACCTCGGAGTTATGACTAAAGAGGGTGCGATTGTAAGGACAAGATATGATAAATTCAGGCAGATTAACAGATTTCTTGAATTCATAGAGGATATCCTGCCACAGCTAGACAAGGATAAGGAGCAGACAATAATTGATTTTGGATGTGGAAAGTCGTATCTTACATTTGCAATGTACTATTATCTCAATGTGCTTAAGGGATATAATATCAGGATAATCGGACTTGATTTAAAGAAGGATGTTATAGAGCACTGTAACCAGTTAAGGACTAAGTATGGGTATGACAGGCTTGATTTCTATGAGGGAGATATAGCTTCATACAAGGGCGTTGATTCTGTGGATATGGTTGTAACGCTTCATGCGTGTGATACGGCTACAGATTATGCGCTTGCCAAAGCAGTAAAATGGGGTGCAAAGGTTATACTTTCTGTGCCTTGCTGCCAGCATGAGGCTAACAGGACAATAGCGGACGATACACTTTCACCGGTTATGGATTACGGGATTTTGAAGGAAAGATTTGCGGCGATAGCAACAGATGGTGCAAGGGCGAAGCTTCTTGAGGCTAAGGGATATCAGACACAGATACTTGAATTCATAGACCTGGAGCATACACCAAAGAATCTGCTGATAAGGGCTGTCAGGACAGGAAAGCCGGACATGGCGGCGTATGAGGAAGTTGTTAATATGAGTAAGGCACTTAACATTGACCTTACGCTAAAGAAGCTTTTGGAGGATTAAAGTGAGGAAAATCAGAAATAATAATATATCAGAGTCTAAGTATTTTGTACTGGCAGTTATATTTTTAGTTACGGTTGTCATAACATTTATATCGATGAAATTCGAGCAGATAATGCCCTCAGCGACTACAATGGCAGACGCAACGCTTCCTACAGTTGCGATGAAATCGGATGGCGGCAGCGAATATAATCTGCTTCATGGATATACAATGGAGATTGATTCTACGCTGTTCTATGGAAATATTACTCCGGTGAATAAGGACAGAAAGCTTCCGGTTGTTATTCATACCTATGGGGAGCAGATAGAGGGCGTATCGTATAAGATAAGAGCACTTGATGATAAGTCGCTTATTGAGAATACGGAGGTTACTGATTATTCCGCAGATGGCAGTACAGTAGAAGCTGTCCTGAATATTAAGAACCTTATTGACACAGGGAAGGAATATGCTTTAGAGCTTGTGTTAAAGACAAAGAAGCATGATGAAATATTCTACTATACCAGAATTATGTATGGTGGTGAATATGAGCTGCAGAAGAAGCTTGATTTTGTCCTTGATTTTAATTCAGCTACATTTGACCAGAGCAGAAGCAAGGAGATAGCAGGATATCTTGAGACATCCAGTCTGGAGGATAATGCTAATTATGGAAAGGTTAATATCAACAGCTCAGTAAGCCAGGTAAACTGGGGAAATCTTGAGCCGTATGTGGAAAGTGATATTGTTCCACAGATTATATCCATAACAGATGATATGGCAGTTATCAGGCTTGAATACAGGATTGGTGCAGCCAATGATTATGATTCTAATGATACATACAGGGTAAGCGAGTATTACAGGATAAGACAGACGGCAACAGGCTTTTATCTTCTTAATTATGAAAGAGAGATGAATCAGGTGTTTGATGCAAGGAATGACCTTACATCTTCGGCTAAGATTAATCTGGGTATCAACTCGTCAACAGATGTCACATGTGATTCAGATGAGAAGGGAATATATACATATTTCGTTAATCAGGGATCATTGTGGTGCTTTAACAGCAGCAGTAAGGTATTTACAAAGGTATTTTCATTTGATGGGGCTGAGACAGATTCGGTAAGAGAGTCTTATGATGCGCATACTATTCAGATTATGGAGATACAGGATAATGGTGATTGCACATTTATAGTTAAAGGATATATGAACAGGGGAGAGCACGAAGGGCAGACAGGAGTATCACTCTGCAGATATTCATATTCTGATAATGATGTCACAGAGAAATTATTCATACCGCTTGCAGTTCCTTATAACATTCTTTCAGAGAATGCCGGCGGGGTTGCATATGTGTCATCTGATAAATTCTATATCCTCGTTGATGAGACATTATATTCTGTGGACCTTGACAGCAAGGAGCTTATGGTAGAGATAGACGGGCTCAAGGACGGAACATATGCAGTTTCAGATAATGGAGATGCTATTGCGTACAGTGTGTCAGGTGACATCTATAACACAGATACAATCAGGATACTCAATATGAGCAATGACAGTGCCTATGAGATTAAGGCGGAAGAGGGCGACACCTTGAAGGCGCTTGGGTATATCCGGTCAGATTTCATATATGGTGCAGCCCACAAGTCAGATATACTGACAGGGCAGGATGGAAGCAGCGTGTATGCAATGTATAAGGTTGGAATTGTTGATGTGGATTATAATACTATTAAGGATTATGAGCAGCCAGGCATATATGTTTCAGGAGCAGAGATTGAAGGCATGCGTATTACATTGTCAAGGGTAGTTAAATCAGAAGATGGGTATACATCAACAAGTATTGACCAGCTTATCAATAAGGATGAAAATGTAGCTGATAACACTGTGACTACTGAAACAATAAGCACAGATACAAGAAAGCAGGAATTATATATTGACCTTATAACTAAGGTTACTGATGTAAATGTTACTCTGAGGACTTCAGGTGAAATCGTATTTAAGGATAATACAGTGCTTGAGCTTGAGGGCACATTTGCATGGGACGGGCTGTACTATGTGTATGGCTATGGTAAGTTCCAGGGCAGCCGCACCAGTCCTGAAGCCGCGATAACTCTGGCAAATAACACATATGGAACTGTAACAGACAGCGCTTCAAGGGTTGTGTGGAAAAAATACAGAAACAGCCAGGCATCAGTAGATGGTATTTCGGCTGTGTCTGCAGGGGATTCTCTTACTAGTGCAGTGCAGATGCTTGTCAATTATCTTGGCAGCAGCATCAGTGCAGATGAATATATGCAGCAGGGAGAATCAGTTGTTGATGTGTTAAACAGAATAAATGGAGTTAATGGTATAAGTATTTCAGGAGTATCATATGATGAAATGCTCAGCTTCATATCTGATGGCAGACCGGTTATAGCAAGGGCTCCGGCTGGTGAATATATTGTTATCACAGCATATAATTCAAATGAAATTGCCTATACTGAGCCACTTACCGGCGCACAGAAAACAATTTCAACAAGTGATGCTGCTAAAATATTTTCTGAGGGTGGAAATGTTTATGTAACTTATTATAAATAATAGCGATTTTATATTAAGAATTGGTGAATGATGACTAAGAAAAAAATATCAAAAAAGAAATTATCAAAAAAGAAAAGAAGACGCAGATTAATAAGAAGGCTTATACTGCTTGTGTTTATGTTGGGTGTTGCTATAGGCATGCTGTTGTTTCTGCCTAAAATAATTAAAGTGATTAATCTGGCGCAGGATGCAAAGACAATGGTTGATGAAAGCTCTGTCAGCACATTTATGGAGTCAGGAACGACTGTTATATATGATACCAACGGTAATGAGCTGTGCACAATGAGAGATTCCAAGGACATGTATTATGTGAGTATCGAAGATATTCCTGATACACTGGCGCAGTCCTTCATTGTAATGGAGGATAAGGATTTCTATAAGCATAAGGGAATTGATTTCAAGGCAATTGTCAGGGCAATTATAGCTAATACAGAGAGTGATGAGATAGTTCAGGGTGCAAGTACAATTACACAGCAGCTTGCAAAAAATATTTTCCTTACACAGGAGGTTTCATGGGAACGAAAGGTTAAGGAAATATTTGTAGCGAGAGATCTGGAAAAGAAATATTCCAAGAAGCAGATACTGGAATTTTATCTTAACAATATATATTTCAGTAACGGATATTATGGTGTAGGCGCAGCGGCAAAGGGGTATTTTGGAAAGGAAGTAAATGAGCTTACTCTTTCAGAACAGGCTTTCATAGCGGCAATACCTAACAATCCGACAAGATATAATCCTCTGACTAACTTTGATAATACGGTGGAGCGCCGTAACAATATTCTTGCAAGATTATATAACGAGGATGTTATAAGCTCAATGAATTATTATTCAGCACTTGATTCGGAGGTTGAATTATCACAGCAGCCGGTGGCATCTAAGAATAATTCAGTTGAAACCTATGCCAGACATTGTGCTACAGAAGGAATGATGCAGGCTGGCGGCTTTGTATTCAGGACGAATTTTGACAGTGATGATGATTATGAGCAGTATAAGACATTGTATGAAGAAAGCTATACTCTGTACCAGCAGAAATTATTATCAGGCGGATATAGTGTCTATACAAGCATAGATATGAATATCCAGAACAAGCTGCAGGCGGCTGTGGATGATAATCTTGCCAGTTATACATCAACAAAGGATGGTGTATACGAGATGCAGGCAGCGGCAACCTGTATTGATAATTCAACAGGAAATGTGGTTGCAATTGTCGGTTCAAGAACGCAGGAGCTGGACGGCTACACGCTTAACAGGGCATACCAGAGCTACAGACAGCCGGGAAGCTCGATTAAGCCGATAATAGATTATATACCGTATCTTCAGAAGGGAAATACACCAGATACGATAGTATCTGATGAGTACATACAGGATGGTCCTAAAAATGCTGATGGAACATATATGGGTAATATAACCTTAAGAACAGCGGTAAGTCTGTCAAGAAATACCGTGGCATGGAATGTACTTAAAGAGATAACTCCGAGGGTTGGCTGTTCATATCTTCTCAATCAGGGATTCCATAAGATATGGATGGATAAAGACTATAATGCTATTTCAATCGGCGGCTTTACATATGGAGTGTCAACGGAAGAGATGGCAGGAGCTTATGCAACCATAGTTAATGATGGTAAATACAGGCGCACAACCTGCATAGTTGAAATATGTGATGTCAAGGGAAAGACTGTTCTTGATACATCAGACCGCGAGGAAAGCATATATGATTCAGAATCATGCAGGATGATGACAGACATGCTGAAAACTGTTGTGACTGAAGGAACAGGACGGGGTGCAGCACCAGATAATGTTATCGTTGCAGGAAAGACAGGTACTACCAATTCTAATTATGATTCGTGGTTCTGTGGATACAGCGCATATTATACAGTTGCAATATGGCAGGGATATGATTATCCGGCTTCAATACCGCAAAATGCTACATTAAAGATATTCAGGCAGTTCATGGAACAGGCACATAAGGGGCTTGCGCAGAAGGATTTCCCTAAGTACAGCCTGAAGGCAAAACAGGAGCAGACACAGGCGGAAACACAGACAGAAACTCAGACTGAAACACAGTCAGCAAGTGAAACCCAGAAGGAGACGCAGACCTCCACAGCCGTCAATAGCAGCACAAAGAGCAGCCAGGCAGAGTCAACAAGCCAGATGGAGACAGGCACAGCAAGGGATAATGACGCAACAGCAGCTACTAAGCAGGACAGCTCGCGTAGTGAGAATTATTCTGAAGCGGACAAACCGGTGGAAACCAGTACAGCGGTTTCTAATTAACTATCACAATAACTTGCCCGCTTTTCTGACTGCACATACCAAAAAGCCTTGCCGTAGCCCGCTACGCCTGCGTTTTTGATATGCACATTCAAAAAACACTCTGCGTTTTTTGGATAGTTATTTATGAAACGATGTACTAGTACATCGTTTCATAAATAACTAACTATCCAACAACAAAAACGGAACCAGACTTACATGTCAGGTTCCGTTTTACTATTATGATTTATTTTCCATAGTGAAGCTCATTATATTCCTTAACTCTCTGCTGGATTCTTTCAACAGGGCTTAAAAGGTCGCTGATTGAAGAATCATGGTTAAGAGTATCGATAAGAAGAGCCATGTATTTGCTCATATCAACATTGATATACCAAGGCTTAGAAAGAAGCTCTGTTGGCTGGTATACAAGGTTAGTTGTAAGAATTCTGTCGATAATGCCGTTCTCATATGCCTCATCAAACTTCTTAAAGCCGTTAGTGAAAAGACCGAATGTAGTAGCACAGAATACTCTGCTTGCGCCACGCTTCTTAAGCTCAGAAGCAACATCAATCATACTCTCACCAGAAGAAATCATATCATCAATGATGATAACATCCTTGCCCTCAACATTAGTTCCGAGGAATTCATGTGCAACAATAGGATTGCGTCCGTTGACAATCTTAGTATAATCTCTTCTCTTATAGAACATACCCATATCAAGACCAAGAACATTGGCAAAGTAAACAGCGCGTCCCATACCACCTTCGTCTGGGCTGATAACCATCATATGCTCGCTGTCAATGTGAAGGTCGTCCACATTAAGGAGAAGATACTTGATAAACTGGTATGTGCAGGATACAGACTCGAATCCCTTAAGAGGAATAGAGTTGTGTACTCTTGGATCGTGGGCATCAAAGGTGATAATATTCTCAACACCCATATTTGTAAGCTCCTGAAGCATAAGTGCGCAGTCAAGAGATTCTCTTCCTGTTCTCTTGTGCTGTCTTGACTCATAAAGGAAAGGCATAATTACATTGATTCTTCTTGCCTTACCGCCGGCAGCAGCAATAACTCTCTTGAGGTCAGCATAGTGATCATCAGGAGACATGTGGTTCTTGAAACCGCATACAGTGTATTCAAGACTGTAGTTGCAGACATCAAGCATAATATATAAGTCATGACCACGGACAGAATCTACAAGAACGCCCTTTCCTTCTCCTGAACCGAATCTTGGAGTCTTAGCGTTAACAATATAACTGTCTCTCTTATAACCTGCAAAATTAAGGGTAGAAGTATTATCATGCTGACGCTGTTCTCTCCATTTTACGAGATATTCGTCAACCTTCTTACCCATCTGTGTGCAGCTTGCTAATGGGATAATACCTAATGTTCCGTAAGGAATAGTTTCTGTGTGTCGCTCATCACGTGGCATAATTAATAATCCTCCATAAAAGTATAATAATTAAAAATACATATAAAAATATAAACATTGACGCGGAATTAGTCAATGATATATTTGACATAAATAATCGTTAAGCATTTTTAGATGATAATTTCTTCATGCATCTGATATCATCACCAAAAATTCTTAAAATAAAATAAGCGCTTACAATTCTTGAAAAGATACGCTGTGAATATCTGCTTTCTATATCAGGCATATCCAGATTAGAAGAGATGATAACGCTTTTCTTTCTTAAAAGCCTTTCATTAATTACATAAAACAGATTCGACAGATTATAGCTTGAAGAATTCTCTGTTCCGAGGTCATCAATTATAAGCAGGTCGCATTCAGTAAAAAATGAAGTGTTGAATTTAGATTCGCCATAGTCCCTGAAATCCCCGCTTTTAAATGAATCAAAGAACTCACCGGCGGTTAAATATATAATGCTGTGGTATGAATCCATAAGTGCTTTGGCAATGCAGTTAGAAAGAAATGTCTTGCCTACTCCTGTCTGACCGGTAAATAACAGATTAGAAAAATCCTTATCGAAGTTATCAACAAAATCGTGGCATATGCTTACAACCTTGCGCATATTATTATAAGGTGTGAGCCCGGTAGCAGGATCTACATCGATGTTATTATACCAGCTATATGAAAATGTATTAAAATTCTCATTCTCAGTTATGTTCTTGAGATTAGAATCCTTATATATAAGGTCAATAGCTTTCTTATTAAAGCATGTACATCTTTTTCCGTTGACATACCCGGAATCCTTGCAATAAGGACAGGTATATATATCATCCAGATAATCAGCAGGCTTACCGATTGAAGCCAGGGCAGACACTCTTTTTTCCTGAAGTGTCTTAAGTGCAGCAGCCAGTTCATCAGTAGTCGTGTCAGATGAATCAGCGTCTATGCGGGCTCTGGCATTTTTAACAGATATATCTATGATAGCGGAATCAATATCCTCTATGGCAGGACAGGCTGCTGTAGCTTCATTGTAACGCTCTGTCTGGATATGTCTGTTGGTTGTGCGGATATCATCATATATTCTCATTATTGAGTCATACTGTGCATTAGTTAGAGACATAACACAATCCTTTCTGATCAGCTATTATTGCTTAATAATGAATTATAAAAATCGTCAGATTTCTTAGGGCGCTGCTGATAATTGTTGAAGCGGTTGGCGTTCTGCTTTGCAGAAGCATGGCTCTTAGCCGCATTGGCTGCCTTGGAAGCCTCAAACTGGGCGTCTGACTTTTTAACATCCTCTGAATTACGTATATTAGAAGAATTCCACTTGGTAAGTATCGAATCAGCATATTCAAAGCTTGGCTGATGGGTAGCTTTAAGTGTCCGGTTACATGCTTCAATAATCATGTCGGAATCAAAGCAGAATACATCAGTCCACTTGGAAATAAGCTGCTTCTCTGCCTGGCCGGGCTCTCTTCCGGTTATTCCGAATGCGCGCATAATGCGGTAAGCAACCTCGTTGTGGTTGGAAATCTCTTCCTTGGCTGCCGCAACCGTGCATATGCCCTCATCTGCCCATGATAAAGCAACCTTTTCAATATATCTTAAAGAGGTCTTGCCCTTAGAGACACAGTATTCAATAAGATACTCAATGAGGTCTGCCGGAAAATGTAATGTGTCATAGAAATAAACAATAGCATTGATTTCCCCGGAAGACAGAGTCTTTCCAAGATATGTCTGGACAACAAAGATAAGCATGGAAAAATCATCACTGGATGATAATTCATTAAGCTTATCAGGAGAAACAGTAACCTTAGAAGGCTCTACAGCTTCCTTTAACGGCAGCTTTTCAGGTTCTGTTACTGGTTCTGTCATAGGTTCCTTTACCGTTTTCTGTACAGGTGCTGACACAGGAGCGGCTTCTGAAAAACTATTAAAAGTAGTATGTGAAGCATCCGAAGCATCAGAAGCAGATGAAACAGGTGTGCTGCCGCCGGGCTGTCTGAAGGTTATGCCGGACAATTCATTGTTGTTATCATAAGAGAGAGCCAGAAGTCCGAGCTTATCCCAGTATCTTAATGCACGCATGACATCATTTTCAGTCTGGTTAAATGTATCAGCGAGAGAGGAAATGCTTAAATTACTATTCTTTCTTGAAAGCAGCCTCAAAAGATAAAGGTATACTTTAACAAAATCACCGTTCGCCGAAGGGACATATTCGTCTATAAAAAGGTCAGAAACAGCAGTGTAACCGGAAGCTGCCTCTGTGGATAAATTCAGGTTATTCATGGTAATCTCCTTAAAAAGTTATGAGCAGATTATACCACTGAAAAAAATAAATGCAAAGTGCGTCCAGCGCGGAAAGGAGTTTTGTGGAAAATGTGGAAAATGTGGATAAATAAAAAACAAATGCTGAAAGCCATATAAAAAGCGGAGCCTGAAAAGAACCGGAATAAAAAATTATCCACAACAGTTCTGCACAATTAAGTGACAGAAAATTGTGGATAATGTGGATAACTTTGTTGAAAAAGTTCAGGATGGTGGAAAACCTGCTATTTAAGCAAGTCTTCACCGACTTTGTATATGTCACCAGCCCCCATAGTTATTAACAAGTCACCGTTGATACAATTTTTTAATAAATATTTTTCGATGTCCTCAAAATTGTCGATGTATACACATTCCTTACCGAGAGATTTAATTCTTTCGCAAAGGTCAGCAGAGCTGATTCCAAGCGTATCAGTCTCTCTGGCTGCGTATATCTTCGCAAGGACAACCTTGTCAGCGTGGCTTAAAGCGTCAGCAAACTCATTGAACAGAAGCTTTGTGCGCGAATATGTATGAGGCTGGAATACTACCCATACATGGTTGTGCGGATAGTGGGCAGCAGAATTTAAGGTTGCGCGGATTTCGTCAGGGTGATGGGCATAATCATCAATAACAGTAACTCCGTTAAATGTGCCCTTCTTCTCAAATCTGCGGTTAGTACCCTTGAAGTTAGAAAGTCCAGCCTTGATATGCTCCATATCAATAGAGAGCTTTCTTGCGGCGGCAATTGCAGCAAGTGAATTATAAACATTGTGAAGTCCCGGAACACCGAGAGTTATAGTATCAGTCTTCTCATTATTAATAAGAAGAGAATAAGTGCATCTTCCAAGCTCATCATAGCTGATGTCAGAAGCGCTGTACATGCTCTTTGCCGGATCAGAACCGAAGGTTATGACCTCACAGTCAGTATCCTGATAGAAATATTCATAATTATCAATGTCAGTGTTGATGATAAGAGTTCCGTCTGATGGAAGTTTTTCAGTAAAAAGCTTGAACGAATGGCGGATGTCATCAATATCCTTAAAGAAGTCAAGATGATCTTCCTTGACATTGAGGATGATATTCATTGTAGGATTAAAGGATAAAAAGCTGTTAGTATATTCACAGGCCTCTGCAACAAAATACCTGTCACCGCCGACTCTTGTGTTGCCTCCAATGCTGTTGAGAATGCCGCCTACAGAGATAGTAGGATCCATGCTGGCTGCAAGCAGTATTTCAGAAACCATGGAGGTAGTAGTTGTCTTTCCATGAGTACCCGCAATATTAATAGCATTCTTGTAGACAGTCATAATCTGGCCAAGAAGCTCTGCCCGTGTAAGCATAGGAAGACCAGCCTCCTTAGCTGCCTTGAATTCAGGATTGTCAGGGTGGATTGCTGCTGTATATACAACAAGATCTATATCATTAGTTATATTACCGGCACTCTGCGGAACGGATACTAAGCATCCGTCTCCAATGAGTTCATCGGTAAGTGCTGATGCGTGGGAATCAGAGCCTGAAACAGTAAAACCTTTAGATAAAAGAATCTTGGCAAGCCCACTCATACTTATACCGCCTATGCCAATGAAGTGGATATGGACAGGGTTATTGAAATCAATCTTGTACATGATAATTACCTTCCTTGAAATTAGTGTTTGTTATATTGTATGACTTATTAGCTTATTTTTCAAACCTTTCTTATTATATAGAATACGATTTATAGAAATTGCATAAAAATATGTATAAAAAATACGAATTTCTTTTTACTTAATGAGAATTATGTGATATAATCATAACATCTAAAAGCAGTAAAAATTTAACATCGAGGTGATAGCATGATTAAAAAAGAAATGATTGCAATGTTATTAGCTGGTGGACAGGGCAGCAGACTGGGAGTTCTTACTTCCAAGGTAGCCAAGCCGGCAGTAGCATTTGGTGGAAAGTACAGAATAATAGACTTTCCTCTCAGTAACTGTATTAACTCAGGAATCGATACTGTAGGTGTATTGACACAGTATCAGCCGCTTCGTCTTAACACGCATATAGGAATCGGTATTCCTTGGGATTTAGACCGTAATGTAGGAGGAGTTTCAGTTCTTCCTCCTTATGAGAAGAGCCAGAACAGTGAATGGTACACAGGTACAGCCAATGCCATTTACCAGAATCTTGAGTATATGGAGCAGTACAACCCTGAATATGTACTTATTCTTTCAGGTGACCATATATACAAGATGGATTACAAGATAATGCTTGATTATCACAAGGCTAACAATGCTGATATTACAATTGCAGCAATGCCTGTACCTATAGAGGAAGCAAGCAGATTCGGTGTAGTTGTAACAGATGGTGACAATAAGATTACAGAATTTGAAGAAAAACCGGCTCACCCTAAGAGCAATCTTGCATCAATGGGTATATACATATTTAGCTGGAAGGTTCTTAAGGAAGCACTTGTTAAGCTTAAGGATCAGCAGGAGTGCGATTTCGGTAAGCATGTAATTCCATACTGCTTTAATAATAATAAGAGAATATTTGCTTACGAATACAATGGCTACTGGAAGGATGTAGGAACCTTAAGCTCATATTGGGAAGCTAATATGGAGCTTATAGATATTATTCCTATATTCAATCTTTACGAGGAATTCTGGAAGATATATACCAAGACAGATACAATTCCACCACAGTATATAGCTAAGGATGCTTATATTGAGAAGAGTATCATAGGTGATGGAACAGAGGTTTACGGAAGAGTATTCAATTCCGTAATCGGTTCAGGAGTTGTTATTGAAGAGGGATGTGTAATCCGCGATTCAATCATTATGAACAACTCACATATCGGAAGGAATACGACAATGACTAAGTCTATTATTGCTGAGGATGTAACAATCGGAGAGAATGTTGAACTTGGTGTTGGTGAAGAAGCAGAGAATGTAAGACTCCCTAAGATATATAATTCAGGACTTGTTACTATCGGTGAGTGGTCTGTTATTCCAGATAATGTCAAGATTGGAAAGAATACAGCCATATCAGGCGAGACTACATTACAGGATTACCCTAATGGTGAATTACCAGGCGGAGGCATAATAATTAAGGCAGGTGATAATTAATGAAAGCAATAGGTATTATATTAGCCGGAGGAAATAACAGATCGATGCGTGAACTCTCTAATAAGAGAGCAATTGCAGCCATGCCAATTGCCGGAAGTTATCGCGCCATAGATTTTGCATTAAGCAACATGACCAATTCGAGAATCCAGAAGGTTGCTGTTATTACACAGTACAACGCAAGATCACTTAATGAACATTTAAGCTCATCTAAGTGGTGGGATTTTGGTAGAAAGCAGGGAGGATTATTCGTATTCACTCCTACAATTACAGCAGAAAGCAGTAACTGGTACAGAGGAACAGCAGATTCATTATATCAGAATATACAGTTTTTAAAGGAAAGCCATGAACCATATGTAGTTATTGCATCAGGTGATGGTGTATATAAGCTGGATTATAATAAGGTGCTCCAGTACCATATTGAGAAGAAAGCTGATATTACAGTAGTTGTCAAGAACTTAGAAGACCGTTCAGATATAGGCCGTTATGGTGTGGTTGCCATGACAGAAGAAGGCAGAATCACAGATATTGATGAGAAACCATTGGAAACTAATCTTTCAACAGTTTCAACAGGTATCTATGTTGTAAGAAGAAGACTTCTTATTGAGCTTCTTGAGAAGGCTGCTGAAGAGGACAGACATGAGTTCGTAAGAGATATTCTTGTAAGATATAAGAATATCAAGAAGATATACGGTTATAAGCTCGATACATACTGGAGTAATATATCTACAGCAGACGCTTATTATAATACTAATATGGATTTCCTTAAGAAGGATGTAAGAGATTACTTCTTCAAAGAGTATCCGGATGTATATTCTAAGGTTGAGGATTTACCACCTGCTAAGTATAACTTCGGGGCTAATGTAAGAAACAGCCTTGTATCAAGTGGATGTATAGTCAACGGAACTGTTGAAGATTCAATCTTATTCAAGAAGATATATGTCGGCAATAATAGTGTAATCAAGAATTCAATCATTCTTAATAATGCATATATTGGAGACAATGCATATATCGAGAACTGCATAATAGAAAGTAACAGCACCATCAAAGCTAATTCAAGATATGTTGGAGAGAATGGTGTAAGGATTGTTGTGGAGGACAGTCCATTATACTATTAATAAGAGCTGCAACAGAAGAGGGTTAGACTAAAGTAGAATAAGAACCGTAAGGTTTAGAAGGGGTGCGTTATGAATATAACAGATGTAAGGGTTAGAAAGATTGCTAAAGAGGGAAGGATGAGAGCTGTTGTGTCAATCACAATAGATGATGAATTCGTTGTACATGATATTAAAGTAATTGAGGGAGAGAAGGGCTTGTTTATTGCAATGCCAAGCAGAAAATCATCAGACGGAGAATATCGTGACATCGCTCATCCCATTAACACCCAGACAAGAGATAAGCTGCAGAAGCTTGTTCTTGAAGCCTATGACAGGGCAGAGGATGTAGAGGAGTAAAGCAGTCAGATAAAACGAGTAAGAGCCAGCCTGTGAAAGCAGACTGGCTTTTTTCTACTTGCTTTAGTTGGAATGTGAAAGTATAATCTCAATAAATGTTCTAAAAGAGAGGAAGACACAATGTATATAATAGCAGGACTTGGCAATCCGGGTAAGGAATATATGGGAACAAGACATAACGCCGGATTTTCAGTAATAGATGAGCTTGCCGACAAGTATAATATAAGCGTGGATACAGCGAAACACAAAGGGCTTATCGGAAAAGGCGTGATAGCAGGACAGAAGGTAATACTTGTTAAGCCTATGACATACATGAACAACTCAGGTGAATGTATAAGGGAGGTTATGGATTATTACAAATGTGACATAGATGATTTTCTTGTCATATTTGATGATATAAGTCTTGATGTAGGTAAGCTAAGACTCCGCGCAAAGGGAAGTGCCGGAGGCCACAATGGAATAAAGAGCATAATAGCACACCTCGGAAGTGATAAGTTCAAAAGAATCAAGTTCGGAGTCGGTGATAAGCCTAAGAACTGGGATCTTGTGGACTGGGTGCTTGGAAAGTTTCCGGCGGAGGAATATGAAACATTAAGAGAGGCCAATAAGAGAGCCTGTGAAGCTGTGGAGTGCATACTTTCAGAGGGCATAGAAAGCGGCATGAATAAGTATAACGGATAACTGGTGGTATAAGATGAAAGCAATATTTGAACCGGTATATAATACAGCCGGAGTAGAACAACTTAATAAAGAGCTTGCTAAGGATGGCGGCAGGACAGTAATGGTGAGCGGCTGCATAGATACGCAGAAGCTGCATTTTTCAAGTGCCATAGCAGGCAATTATAATTTCCAACTGGTCATAACCAGTGACGAGTCAAAGGCAAGGGACATGGCAGAGGATGCCAGATTCTTTAACGACGGTAATGTAATGTATTATCCTGCAAAGGATGTAATTTTCTATAATGCAGATGTACAGGGAAAACAGATTGCCGGAGAGCGTATTAAATGTATAGCAGCCATAATTGAAAGATTGAATAAATCGGACATCGAAAAATCAATAACAGAAAAAGAGACTGCTGATAAGAAGGTTGATAATAAAAAGGTTGATAATAAAAAGCTTGATAATAAGAAGCTTGAAGATAAAGAGCCTGATGGTAAGGCGGCGAAAGAAGCAGATGGAAATACAGAAGCGGATAAAAATGAATCAGACGCTCCACTTACAATAGTGACAACCATTGATGGAATATCCGATATGCTTCTTCCAATTGACAGGTATCAGAAGGCTGTCATCAGGCTTAAGAGTGGCGACATAATTGATGTAGAGGACATGGCAAAGAAGCTGACAGCTATGGGCTTTGAAAGATACGGAATGGTTGAAGCAAAGGGACAGTTTGCCATAAGAGGTGGAATAATAGATATATTTTCATATACAGATGAAGCGCCCGTAAGAATTGAGCTGTGGGATGATGAGATAGATTCAATAAGGGCATTTGATGTAGACAGCCAGCGCTCGATTGAAACCTATAAGAGCTATATGGTATTTCCGGCGACAGAGTTCCTTTTTACAGAGGAAGAGATAGAGCAGGGAATTGAAAAAATCGGACATGAAAAAGATGAACAGATGAAGCTGTTCGGGATTGATAAAAAGAAGCGCACCAATGAAGAGATAGAGGCAGGCAATCATCTTAACAGAATGGTTGATGATGCGCTAAGGACAGGAGATTACAGCAAATTCATATACACATTTGCAGACAGGGTAAGCAGTCTGGCAGAGTATTTCCCTAAGGGAGATACTCTTATTGTTGTGGATGAACCGGCAAGGCTTAAGGAACACAGCGACATGACCTTCTATGAGTACAGTGAGAGCATGAAAAACAGGCTGGCAAGCGGCTATGTGCTTCCAAGCCAGACACATATGTTTATGGATATGGAGTCAGCGGTGCTTTCAATGAACGGACACAAGCAGCTTGTACTTACAACGCTTGATTATACGCCGGAATTCTTCGGGATAGATTACTCGACACACATAGAAGCAAGGAGCATAAGCTCATATAATAACAGCTTTGAATATCTGTCAGATGATATCAGAAAATATAAGCGCAACAAATATACAGTGCTTCTCGTGTGCAGCTCAAGAACGAGAGCTAACAGAATTGTTGACGACCTTGGAGCGCTTGGGATAGAGAGCTTCTATACAGATGACAGCGATAAAGCGCTGGCTAAAGGGCTTGTGATGGTGACTTACGGAAGCCTTCACAGGGGCTTTGAATATCCGCTTCAGGGCTTTGTGTGCATTGCCGAAAATGACATATTTACTGAAAAGAAGCGAAGAAGAGTAAAGAAAAAGGAGTATGACGGCAAGCATATTGCCGGTTTTAATGAGCTTAATATCGGCGACTATGTTGTCCATGAGAATTATGGAATAGGCCAGTATAAAGGCATTGAGAAGATTACAGTGGACGGCGCGGAGAAGGATTATGTAAAGATATCTTACGCTGACGGAGGCAATCTGTATGTGCTTGCGACACAGCTTGACCGACTGCAGAAATTTGCCGCCGCAGATGTGGAGAAGAAGCCGAAGCTTAACGCGATTGGCGGACCGGAGTGGGGCAAGACAAAATCCAAGGTTCATGCAGCAGTTGAGGAGGTTGCGAAAGACCTTGTCGAGCTGTACGCAACAAGGCAGCAGATAGAAGGCTACAAGTATGGTCCGGATACGGTATGGCAGCAGGAATTTGAGGAAATGTTCCCATATGAGGAGACGGAAGACCAGTTAAATGCGATAGAGGATACCAAGCATGACATGGAAAGCCGCAAGGTTATGGACAGACTTATATGCGGGGATGTCGGCTATGGTAAGACAGAGGTAGCAATAAGGGCAGCATTCAAGGCGGTTCAGGAAGGAAAGCAGGTTGCATATCTAGTGCCGACGACAGTTCTTGCAAGCCAGCATTTCACCACATTTGAACAGAGAATGAAGGACTTTCCGGTTATAGTAGCCCAGTTGTCGAGCTTCAGGACGCAGGCGCAGAACAACAAGACTGTCAAGGAGCTTGGAAAAGGGCTGGTAGACATTGTCATAGGTACACACAGGCTTCTTTCCAAGGATGTGGCGTTCAAGGATTTAGGACTTCTTATTATAGACGAGGAGCAGCGGTTTGGAGTTCGGCACAAGGAGAAAATTAAAAAATTAAAGAATAATGTAGATGTCCTTACGCTCTCGGCAACGCCTATTCCGCGTACATTGCATATGAGCCTGTCAGGAATAAGGGATATGAGCGTTCTCGAAGAGCCGCCTGTCGACCGCGTTCCGATACAGACCTTTGTTACGGAGCATAATGACGAAATGATTAAAGAAGCAATCACAAGGGAGCTTGCAAGAAACGGTCAGGTCTACTATGTGTACAACCGTGTAAGAACCATTGACGAGGCGGCAGTACACATCCAGGAGCTTGTTCCTGATGCAAATGTGGCATATGCCCACGGACAGATGGACAAACGCGAGCTTGAGAAGATTATGTGTGATTTCGTCAATGGTGAGATAGATGTGTTAGTGTCTACAACTATAATCGAAACAGGCATGGATATATCGAACTGCAACACAATGATAATCGAGGATGCTGACCGTTTCGGACTTTCACAGCTTTACCAGCTAAGGGGAAGAGTTGGACGAAGCTCAAGGACTGCGTATGCATTTTTACTGTACAGAAGAGACAAGGTGCTTACAGAGGTGGCGGAGAAGAGGCTTAATGCAATCAGGGAATTTTCTGACTTTGGTTCGGGATTTAAGATTGCCATGAAAGACTTGGAAATCCGCGGAGCCGGAAGTGTGCTTGGAGACAGCCAGCATGGACATATGGCAGCAGTCGGTTATGACCTGTATTGCAAAATGCTTAATCAGGAAATCAGCAGGTTAAAGGGTATAAAGAGTGAATATGAGTTTGAAACTACAATTGATATAGATGCGGACGCATATATTCCGGCAGAATATATAAGAAGTGAATATCAGAAGCTTGATATATATAAGAGAATTGCCGCACTTGAGAGCATGGAAGAAGTATCAGATATGAAGGACGAGTTATCAGACAGATACGGAAGTGTGCCGTCAAGCGCCGACAATCTTCTTATGATTGCGCTTATCAAATCCAAGGCGCACAAGCTCGGAATTATTGAGGTAAAGGGTGGAATTGCACATCTGGAATCACAGGGCGCGGTATGGCGCACCGTTATGACAGTGTATCCTAAGGCTGAACTGAATCCGGATGCTATTACAAAGCTGATAGACGAGTATGGCGGCGCAATCCAGATGAGGCTGGACGCTAACCCGGCATTCATATGGACAGTTACTAAGAAGAAGTTTACAAATGCGAAGGAGTATCTTAAGGGGCTGAATGCACTGATGGATGTGCTTCTGGAGCGGCTGATGGTGAAGTGATGAATTTATGCATTCGCCAGAGGTACAGTCGTGCTATAGTGTCTGCCTGTGGCATACTTCTTCGGGATTCCTGCGCTTAGTAGGAGTAAATGCCGCTATCTACAAAGTTTATTACGGTGCATAAAAGCTAACGCGCTTCGCTTGAACGAGCTTTTACGCACCGCTCTTATGTATATAGCGGCATTAACTCCTACACAGCTCGTCAGACCTCAGGAGTATGCCACAGGCAGACACTATAGCACGACTGTACAGATGCTGGATGCACATAAATTGTAACTGTTCAGAGCCAAGCAAAATTTCAGAAATCAGATATGGAATGCTTGCATTCCTATATCTGATTTTGAAATTTTATTTGGCGGATACGCCACACCGACTAAATGCGAAGCATTTTGGAGGTAGGCTCTGAACAGTTGCAATAAATTATCACGGAAGTTGAAAATCTGATATCGATAGTTGACAACTTTAATATATGTGATATAATTCAAAACAGTTTAGCACTTTAAAGCGTAACGCTTTAAAGTGAGATATTCAAATTGGATATACATATGAATCATTCAATTAGAATGTTTTAATAGAATGTTTCAAGTTTGTATATTCAAAGGGGAATATAATTTAAAAGATTATTTAAGAGGAAACATTTGCAGGAGGAAACAGGTTATGGCAGAAAACAGGGGTGATTTGACATCTTACAGACCAGATATCAAGGTTATGGATTGTACATTAAGGGATGGAGGGCTTGTGAATAATTTTGAATTCACTGACGAGTTCGTTAAAGACCTTTATGAAGCTAATGTGGCAGCAGGCGTTGATTATATGGAATTCGGATATAAGGCTGATAAAGACATATTTGACGAGAAGGAGTTCGGAAAGTGGAAGTTCTGTAAGGAAGAGGATATCAGGGCTATCGTTGGGGAAAATGATACACCGCTTAAGATATCTGTTATGGCGGATGTCGGAAGAACTAATGTCAAGAGAGATATTCCACCAAAGTCAGAGTCGGTTGTTGATATGATAAGAGTAGCAACTTATATCAATACAATTCCGGCAGCTATTGAGATGGTTAATTACTGTGCGGACTTAGGATATGAGGTTACAGTTAATATCATGGCAATATCGACAGCAGGGGAGAATGAGTTAGACCTTGCATTAGAGCTTCTTGCATCACAGAGCAAGGCACAGTATATCTATCTTGTAGACAGCTACGGTTCATTATATCCTGAACAGGTAAGAAGATTTGCTGACAAATATATCAAGATTTCAGAGAAGTATGGAAAGAGCGTTGGTATTCATGCACATAACAACCAGCAGCTCGCATTTGCTAATACAATTGAGGCATGCTCAATCGGTGTGAGCCTTCTTGATGCGACTGTAAGCGGAATGGGAAGAGGCGCAGGTAACTGCTATTCAGAATTATTGTTAGGCTTCTTAAGAAATCCTAAGTTCAATATAGTGCCAGTGCTTAAGTTCATCGAAAAGCATATGGTTCCACTTAAGGCAGCAGGTGTTGTATGGGGCTGTGATGTACAGTACATGCTCACAGGCCAGACAAACCAGCATCCTAGAACTGCCATTGCATTTACTAAGGCAGAAAGAACCGATTATGCAAGGTATTACACAGAAATTACCGGAGATGAGTAAGGAAATGTTGACATGGCATTTTTAAGGGCGTAAAATATGCTCAAAATCGTGTAAAACATATTTTTACAGCGGTATCTTTAGATGAAAGGAAGTAGTAACAATGGAAAAGAAGAATATTGACTGGTCAAGCCTTGGCTTTGGTTATGTTAAGACTGACAAGAGATTTGTAGCCAACTATAAGGATGGCGCATGGGATAACGGAACACTTACAGAGGATGACAAGGTCGTAATTAGTGAGTGTGCAGGTGTCCTTCAGTATGCACAGACATGCTTTGAAGGTCTTAAGGCTTATACAACAGAGGACGGTCACATTGTTATGTTCCGCCCAGATCTTAATGCAGCAAGAATGAAGGATTCATGTGAGAGACTTGAGATGCCAGTTTACCCAGAAGATAAGTGGGTAGAGGCAGTTGCTAAGACAGTAGAAGCTAATGCAGCATGGGTACCACCATTTGGTTCAGGTGCTACACTTTATGTCCGTCCATATATGTTCGGAAGCAACCCGGTTATCGGTGTTAAGCCTGCTGATGAATATCAGTTCAGAGTACTTACAACACCAGTAGGTCCTTACTTCAAGGGCGGTGCTAAGCCTATTACTATCAAGGTTTCAGATTTCGACAGAGCAGCACCACACGGAACAGGACACATCAAGGCTGGACTTAACTATGCAATGAGCTTACATGCAATCATGACAGCACATGAAGAAGGCTTTGCAGAAAATATGTATCTTGATCCTGCAACAAGAACTAAGGTTGAGGAGACTGGTGGAGCTAACTTCATATTCATCACTAAAGATGGCAAGTTCGTAACACCTAAGTCTAATTCAATCCTTCCATCAATCACACGCCGTTCATTAATGGTTGTTGCCAAGGAATATCTTGGATTAGAGGTTGAGGAAAGAGAAGTACTCTTTGACGAGGTTAAAGATTTTGCAGAGTGTGGTCTTTGTGGAACAGCCGCAGTTATCTCACCAGTTGGCAAGATTAACGACCATGGCAAGGAAATCTGCTTCCCAAGCGGAATGGAGAAGATGGGACCTACAATCCAGAAGCTCTATGATACATTAACAGGTATCCAGATGGGCAAGATTGAAGCACCTAAGGGATGGCTTTACACAATCGCTTAATTAAAATTATAGATATCTATTCGGTCTGGTGCAATATCCAGACCGATTTTTAAATTTATAGAAAATGACTACGCAAGGATTCTTTTTAATTTTATAAAGTGGATTTTATCGTGAAAATGTGTTAACATATTAACATCATGGATGTAATAAGAGGTGCAGCAGTATGTCAGGAATCGGAACTAACGAACGTTTATTGCGTTCTGATGTAACACTGGAAGAGAGCAGAAAAATAGAGAGAGTGCTAAGAAGAAACAATATATCATATTTTGAAAAATGGAATTTCCATACAGGAGTATTTAAGTTCCTCAACAGCAGCAAGAACTCCAAGTGCGATATATATGTCCACATGGATTCTATGGAAAAGGCAAAGGAGCTGCTTGCTGATATGTAGAGGATATGCACTGTTCAGAGCTTCTGAATGCAAAGCATTTGGAAGACTGGCGCTGCGATAAAAGCTATTAGTGATGCCTGCGTCACACTATGTCTAGGAAAAAGGTCAGAGTGATTTACTTTGACCTTTTTTCATGCTATAATTTTTCTACTTTGCGCGAAAGGATAAATGTTATGACAGGGAAAAAGAAAGCGTTGAAAATAGCAGGAAGAGTCGGGATATGTGTACTGACTACTTTGGTATTGCTTCTTATAGGATTGTTCGGTGTTGTAAGAATCATGGAATTCGGACCATCCAAGACAGCAAGAAATCTATTTGTTAATTCAGCCATGGAATCAAGTGCAGGTGGAATACTTGTGACGATGTTTTTTTCGGATGAAGAGATAGCACAGATAAGGGCACTCAATTCTGTACAGAAGACAGATGATGTAACGGATTCTTCACTCATTTCCGATACTACAGCTCTTACAGAAGAAGAGAAATCAGCGATAGAGGTTGTTGACATTGAGAAGGATACCTACAGAGGCAAGCTGCTGATTGTAAGAGATCCTTCAAGAGTCATGGTAGGAACGAGCGGCGAATACGGAAGAAACTGCAAGGGAAAGAAAGTATCAGAAATAGCAGAAAGCTATGGGGCAATTGCAGCGACTAATGCCGGCGGCTTCTATGATGCCGGTGGTGTCGGAGCAGGTGGCGAACCGGACGGACTTGTTATATCAGAGGGCGAGTTAAAATGGGGCTCACCCGGAACAACCTATGGTGTGATAGGACTTGATAACAACAATGTACTTGTGGTAGGTGACATGACAGCGCAGGCGGCACTCGACCGTGGCGTAAGGGATGCAGTCAGCTTTGGACCGGTGCTTATTGTCAATGGAGAGGCAGTCGGAGTTAATGGAAGCGGAAGCGGTCTTAATCCAAGAACAGCAATCGGACAGCGGGAGGACGGTACAATACTGCTTGTGGTAATAGACGGACGGCAGGTAAACAGCTTAGGTGCTTCATATTCAGATATAATCGACCTGATGCTTGAATATGGTGCAGTTAACGCCGCTAACCTTGATGGCGGTTCATCATCACTCATGTATTATGACGGTGAATATATCAACAGTTGTGCTTCAATGTACGGACCAAGAGATTTACCAACAACAATCCTGGTTAAATAAATGTTTTGAAAAAGGGGTAAGCCACAGGCTGGAAATGTAATGAAAAAGAAGATAAAAAAGAAGATACCGCTATTCTGGAAAATATATATGATAGTTGTTGCTGCTGCACTTATAGGACTGGTTGTCCTGTGGAGTGTGCTGTGGTCAGCGCTTGAAAAATACGAGCATTCACGCCCGGAATATGCGATGGATAAGGTGACAGAAAAGATACAGTCACAGGATACAGACACTTTCGTACAATATGTACAGACAGACGGAACAGCTTATGAGGGCAGCGATGCCTTAAATGAAGCAGTAAGAGACTATATTAATAGTACATTTGACGAGGGAGAATGGACATACGTCAAGAAGTCAGGTGAATACACCAATGAAAGACCGGCATACCAGTTGATGAAGGACGACAGCAAAACGGATGTAGTTGTCTATCTTGAGAAGAATAGCAGGAAAGAATGGGAAATTGCTGAGGTGTCAGGACTTAGCTGTGAAGGAAAAACATTTGAAATAATAGTGCCTGAGAATTCAGAAATTACGGTAGACGGCGATGTATTAGGCAGTGATTACGCAGTAGAGACTAAGGAGGCAGAGGTGCTAAGCAATGTCGCCAAATATATCTCAATGCCCAAGACAACGACATACCGCATTGAAAATGTCTATAAGGAACACGAAATTAAAGCAACAGGTCCGGTGTATAACAG